>JARFUG010000046.1 GCA_029289095.1 Desulfuromonadales bacterium | reverse complement strand
AATTTTAATCGAGGAAAGATGCTGCGGCAATCATTTGAAATTATTTATTCTTCAATGATTCAATGATCGCCGAAGCGGCGAAGGAGGGGTCGTAGGAGGCGAGAACGGCCGAGATCAGAGCGACGCCGGAGGCCCCGGCTGCCATCACCTCGGGGATGCGAAGCGCGTTCACGCCTCCGAGAGCGAAGACGGGGAGGGCGGAGCCTGCGCACGCAGCTTTCAGTTTCTCGAGGCCGACGGGGGGGCCGTATGCGGATTTGGAAGGGGTGAAATAGACCGGCCCGAAGGTCACGAAATCGGCGCCCCCTTCCTGGGCCTGCGAGATCTCCTGAAGAGAATGGGTCGAGGCGCCGATCAGTCGTTCGGGTCCCACGAGTCTGCGGACGGTCTCTACGGGGAGAGAGGTTCCCCCCAGGTGAACGCCGTCGGCGCCGACTGCAAGGGCGATGTCGGCGCGGTCGTTGATCAAAAGTCTGGCCTCGTAGCGCTCGGTCAAGCGCCGTACCTCAAGGGCCAGACGGTAGAGGTCGCGGGCGTCCAGGTCCTTTTCGCGAAGTTGTACTCCTTTGACCCCCCCGTCAAGAGCGGCGTGCACGTTTTCGAGGAGAGTGCGGCCGGGCGGCACCTGGGTACGATCGGTGATGAGGTAGAGAGAGAAATCGAGAGACATGGCTATACGGTCCGATCCTCTCTCCTGTGGGTATGTAGGGGCAGACCTTGCGCCTGCCCTGCGATTGGCGCGTGCCCGAAACCGACAGGCGCAAAATTGGCGCCCACAAGGGGAGCCCCTCCGGGATTATCCCGCCTTCTCCAAAAAAGCCTCGTCCCAGTCCTTCCATACAGCCTCATACCCTTTGCTGCGGATGACGCGGCTCACCTCGGCAGGTGTGCGGTCGTCGTCGATGGCGAACTGGCGGCCGCTCTCGTCTTTGGTGGCATAGCCTCCCGGCGCCGTGCAGGAGCCGGCGCTCATCTGGGTGATGCCGAGAGGGATGAGGTGGTCGCGCAGCAGCGCGCTCTCGCGGGTCGACAGGACCAGACCCGCATCGGGGAGCAGCAGGCGCAGAGCGCAGATCAACTGGACGAAGCGGGTGTCCGAGACGGGGCTCAGGGGGGCGAAGCCCCCGTCGGCGGGGCGGATGCGGGGGAAGGAGACCGAGACGTGGGAGCGCCAGAAATGGCGCGACAGGTGCAGGGCATGCAGCCCGACGAAGAACCCTTCGGTGCGGAACTCGCCGAGTCCCAGTAGCGCTCCGACCCCGATGCGGCGAAGCCCTGCCGCCGCCCCCCGCTCCGGGGTGAGAAGGCGCCAGTCGTAATCGCTTTTCTTGCCGAATGGGTGCATCTCGGCGTAGAGTTTCCTGTCGTAGGTTTCCTGATAGATCGTCAGTCCGTCGACTCCGGCATCGACCATCTGACGATAACCGTCGGTCTCCATCGGATAAACCTCGATGGCGATGGAACTGAAAAGGGGACGGATGCGGCGCACCGCGGCGGCGAGCGCCTCGTTGTCCACCGCCCGGGGCTGCTCTCCTGTCACCAGGAGAATGTGACGGAAGCCCTTGTCGTGCAGAACGAGGGCTTCTCTTTCGATCTCGTCGAGATCGAGCGTGCGCCGGGGAACCTGGTTCCCTGCGTTGAAACCGCAATACCGGCAGCCGTTGCTGCACTCGTTTGAGAGATACAGGGGGGCGTAGAGCAGGATGGTGCGGCCGAAGCGCTGGACGGTGATGCGATGGGCCTTCTGGGCCATCGCCTCGATGCGCTCCTCGGCCGCAGGGGAGAGCAGGGCCATGAGATCGTCGGGGCGAAGCCGTTCGCAGGCGAGCGCCCGATCGACGTCACGCAGGGTTTTCGAATTGATGGCGCGCTGCACGTCCCGGTAGTCGTAACGGGAGATTTGATCGAGAAAAGTCATAGGTCTATAGGTCCTATAGGTCCCATGGGACCTATCTTTGTATTTTTTCTGCTAATCCCGCAGGAATCCCGTCAGCGGGCTCGAAGCCTCGGCCTGCTCCCTTTGCTCACCCAGCCCCGCCAGATACGCCTCGCGCCCGGCCTCGACCCCTTTGCGAAAGGCGGCCGACATGCGGGCGGGATCGGGGCTTACGGCCAGGGCGGTGTTGACCAGGACCGCGTCGGCGCCCATTTCCATCGCCTCGGCGGCGTGGGAGGGGGCGCCGAGACCGGCATCGACCACCACCGGAACGATGGCCTGTTCGATGATGATGGCGATCTGGTCGCGCGTCTTGAGGCCGCGGTTGGTTCCGATGGGTGCTCCCAGCGGCATCACGGTGGCGGTGCCGACCTCCTGCAGGCGCTTGGCCAGAACCGGGTCGGCATTGATGTAGGGAAGGACGACAAAGCCGTCCTTCACCAGGATTTCTGCGGCCTTGAGCGTCTCCACCGGATCGGGAAGAAGGTAGTGCGGGTCGGGGGTGACCTCGAGCTTCACCCATGGTTCGCATCCGGCGGCGCGGGCAAGGCGGGCGAGACGAACCGCCTCCTCGGCGTCGCGGGCGCCGCTGGTATTGGGCAGCAGAAGGTATTTCCTCCGGTCGATGTGGGCGAGCATGTCGTCGCCTGGATTGTCGAGATCGACCCGGCGAAGCGCCACCGTGACGATTTCGCACCCCGAGGCCTCCATGGAGGCGAGCATGAGGTCGTTGGAAGCAAATTTGCCGGTGCCGACCAGAAGACGCGACTGGAATTTCCGCCCGGCGATAATCAATTCATCCATCTGAAAATCCTTTGGCTGTTTAGATTTTAATTCTAAATTGAGAATTCAAAATTCAAAATTGCCTTCAACCCCCTCCTCCCACGAACTGGACGATCTCGATGGCATCGCCGTCGTTGAGGACGGTCGTCATGAATTGCGCCCGGGCCAGGATGCTGCGGTTCAGCTCGACGGCGACGTGGTCGGGCTCCATTTTCAAAGAGTGCAGAAGCTCCCCGATTGTGGTTCCGGAAGGCTGCTCCCGGCGGATACCGTTGACGATGATGTTCATAGTGCTCCTTATTCGGGCTCCTCTGCGAGGAGGAGTCGCAGGACGGCGTTGGCCTGGTGATGGGCGGCGATCCCCACCCGGGGCGCCATGAGTCCGCAGCCAGGCCGGGCGGCGCTCGATCCGTCCCCCACGAGGTAGAGGCGAGCGGCAGCCCTGCGGGTTCGAATGGCGTTGGAGGGAGCATGCCCTGCCAGCCCTGAGGCGGCCACCACAGGGATCTGCGGGAATCGCGTCAGAAAGCTCTCCACCAGCATCGCCTTCTGGTCGGCGGCGTCGAACGCCTCCACCATGACGTCGACGTCGGAAAAAAGAGAGGGGATGTTGGCCGGGGTAAGGCGGCCGCCGAAGGTCGTGACGACGACATAGGGATTGATCCGCTGCAGGTTCTGTCGCATCGCCTCGACTTTGGGCATCCCGATCTGGTCGACGAAGTATTGCTGGCGGTTGAGGTTCGAGGGCTCGACCACATCGAAGTCGGCCAGGATCAGATGGCCGACGCCGACCCGGGCGAGGGCGCCGGCGACGAAGGAACCGAGTCCCCCGACTCCGGCGATGCCGACCGTCGCCTTTTTGACCTTTTCATGGACGCCGGGGGTGTGCCTCGCCGCCATGAGGGCCTCCATCTCTTCGCTGGAGGGGAATTCGCCCCGGCTGATGAGAACGACCCTGTCCCCCTCCGACAGGAGCGTGTCGCCGTCGGCCGGAAATCCGTTGAGGACGATGAGGTCGGCCTGTGGTCTCAATTGCAGACGCACCTGTTGCAGGGTCGTCCCCTGTGGCAGGTCAATGGGGCGCTCGTTGAGGAAAATTCGCATCCAAAATACCAAAAGGCCGCGGAAGCGGCCTCGTGCTCGGGAAGAAACCCGAGTCGGTGCGCCACTTCCCTACGCCGGAATGACCCGGATCAGGTTCGAAGGGTCGTCCCGCACGGGCGGGACTCTCAGTATCGAAATACTCCCCTAGGGCTTTGCTTAGAAGTTGTCGGGTTGATAAGCTATCAAACAGCCTCGAAAGAAGTCAATCCTCTTTTGCGTGCTTTTCCCGTTGTTTTCACCGATTTGATCGACTAAGATTCACCCTTTTCGACAACCGGACCGGGGGTCCGTTCTTTCGGAGGAATCGTCATGAACATTTCGGATCGATATCGGACACTGGTCGCGGAGGTGGAGCAGATCGTCGAGGCGCTGCGCACGCAAGGGGGCGCGGACGATAAAGGGGCGCGTATGGCCGAAAAGGCCGCCCTTCAACTCGCGGAAATGAAAGAGCGGGTCGGTGAGATCCCCCGTATCCGTCTCGAAATCGAATTGACCCCGGTTTTGCTGAAAGCGCACTCACAGCTCGATCGAGCCCGCCTCAACTATGACGAACAGGGTGAGGAAGACCGCGCCGCGCAGGTGTGGGAACTGGAGCAGAAGATCTACAGGCTGCTGAACGAGCTGTAAATTCATCGAATACAGACCCGGTTGCGCCCTTCGTGCTTGGCAGCGTACAGGGCGGCATCGGCTTCCCGGATAAGGTCGTCCACCGTATGGATTCGGGGATGGGGGTAGGAGGCGACGCCGAAGGAGATGGTGAGCCTGAAACCCTCCGGGGAACCCTGGAAAGTCAGCTTCCGGGCCGCCTCGCGGATACGCTCGGCGATCTGTACGGCCTGCATCAGGTTGGACTGGGGAAGGACGAGGGCGAACTCCTCTCCGCCGAAACGGGCGGCGCAGTCGTACTGACGCAGATGCCTGAGCAGGAGGTCGGCCACCGTCTTCAGAATTTCATCCCCCTTCTGATGGCCGAAGGTGTCGTTGATCTCCTTGAAGTTGTCGATATCGCCCATAACGATCGACATGGGGATCTGACCGCGTTCGCTGCGCCGCAGTTCCTTTTCGATCGTTTCCATCAGATGCCGGCGGTTGTGCAACCCGGTGAGGGGGTCGGTGTTGGAGAGCTCGCGCAGCAGGTCGTTGCTGCGCTTCAGGCTGTCCTGCAGCGCTTTGATCTTGAGCTGCACCTTGACGCGCGCCACCAGTTCTCCGGCATCGAAGGGCTTGGTGACGTAGTCGCTCGCCCCCTGTTCCAGTCCCCGGATCTTCGTCTCCAGGTCTTCCCTGCCGGTGAGCATGATGACGGGGATGTCGCGCAGATCGTCCCGCGAGCTCATCATCCCCAGAAACTTGAATCCGTCCATTTCGGGCATCTCGAGATCGCAGATGACGAGGTCGTACTGACGGCCAAGCGCAGCTTTTATCCCTTCCAGGACGCTGCTCGCTTCACCATAGTGGTTGAAGAGGGAGGTCTTCCGGAGTGCTTCGATGATCTGCAGGCGGGCGACGGGGGAGTCGTCCACAATCAGGATGGATTTTTCCATTGATTCCAGTGGGCGAGGGGGATTTTGAGGTAATTTAGGCTTTCTTTGCTAATTTGTAAAGAGCAAACCAGGGTTCTGCCCAACCGGGGTTCTCAAGCCTCCCTTGGGTTATACTGTAAACAGAAGGGAGGAGGCTATGTCGCTGATCAAAACCTGGTATACCCCCCAAGAGGCGCATTCGAAATACGGCATCGAGGAGGCGAAGATCCTCGAGTGGGTCGAAGAGGGGCTGGTGCGCGCCGAGCGCGAGAACGGAGTGGTGGTGCGCGTCAACATCGACGATGTCCAGCTCCAGTCCGAAGTCCTGCTTCGCGAATCGTGACCATGGCACAGCCCGATTCCTTTGATGCGGTGGTCATCGGCGGCGGAATCGTCGGGGTGTGCGTTGCGATGTGCCTGGTCCGGCGCAATGCGGGCATCTCTGTGCTGGTGCTGGAAAAAGAGGATCGGCTCGCCCGCCATCAGACCGGGCACAACAGCGGGGTGATCCACTCGGGGCTCTACTATCGCCCCGGTTCGCTCAAGGCGCGAAATTGCGTGCAAGGGCGCGAGCGGCTCTACCGCTTCTGTGCGGAGAACGGCCTTCCCCACGAGCGCTGCGGGAAAATCGTCGTCGCCGTCGAGGAGATGCAGCTTGAGGCGCTGGCCGAACTCGAACGCCGGGGGAAGGCAAACGGCCTGGCGGGAATGGAGTCACTCGACGAGCGCCGAATCCGAGAGTACGAGCCGCACGCAGCGGGGATTGCCGGGCTGTGGATTCCCCAGACGGGGATCGTCGATTTCGCGCGGGTCACCGAGACGATGGCTCAGCGGCTGAAGGAGGGGGGGGGGAAGGTCCGCCTGAAGGCGGAGGTGAAAAAAGTTCGGCGCCAAGGGGGAGAGTATCGCCTTTTCACCACTGCCGGCGAGGTGCGAGCGCCGGTGGTCATCAACTGCGCGGGCCTTTACTGCGACCGTGTCGCCCGGCTCTGCGGCGCCGATCCGGGGGTGCAGATCGTTCCGTTTCGCGGCGAATACTACCAGTTGCGCGAGGAGCGCCGTCACCTGGTGCGCAACCTGATCTACCCCGTCCCCGACCCCGAATTTCCCTTTCTCGGCGTCCACTTCACCAGGATGATCGGCGGGCAGGTCGAGGCCGGTCCCAACGCCGTCATGGCGTTGCGGCGCGAGGGGTATGGACGTCTGAGCTTTTCACCGGCCGATTCGCTCGGCATCCTGACCTTTCCGGGATTCTGGCGTCTGGCGCGAAAATACGTGCGCACCGGTCTGAGGGAATATCACCGCTCTTTTTCAAAAAAGGCTTTTGTGCGTGAACTCTCCGCACTTCTGCCCCCCCTGGAGGTCGACGATCTGGTGCGGGCGGAAGCGGGGGTGCGCGCTCAGGCCGTCACCCCGGAAGGGAAGCTCGTGGACGATTTTCATATCGTCGAGATGGAAGGGGCGATTCACGTCCTCAACGCCCCGTCTCCCGCCGCCACCGCCTCGCTCAGCATCGGCGAAACGATCGCGGAAAGGGCCGGGGCGCTGCTGCGCTGATCCGCGCAGAAAGCCAAAACCCACCACCAAGGCGCCGAGGCGCCAAGAAAAATCCCCTTTAAAAATCAAAGGTTCTCTTGGTGTCTTGGCGTCTTGGTGGTTTGAGACTATTGCGAGACCGTCGGCTTTGGGTTTCAGCAGTTCCGCCCGCCGCAGGCGCGAAGCCGCTCGTATGCTCCCCGCAGCAGCCTCTCCGTCGTATCCCAGTCGATGCACTTGTCGGTGATCGAAACGCCGTAGCGCAGGTCGGGGCCGATCGCCTGGTTGCCCGCCTCCAGGTTGCTCTCGATCATCACCGAGCCGATGGAGCGGTTCCCGCGGGCGATCTGCGCCAGGATATCAGTGAGAACTTCTTCCTGGCGTGCATGCTCCTTGTAGGAGTTGGCGTGGCTGCAGTCGACCATGATGGTCGTCTCAAGCCCCGCCTTCCGAAGAAGCTCCTCGGTGCGCTCGATATCGGCTTCGCGGTAGTTGGGGGCGTCGTTCCCGCCGCGAAGGACGATGTGGACATCGGGGTTTCCGGCGGTCTGAACGATGGAAGTCCGCCCTTCGTTGTTGATGCCGAGGAAGTTGTGAGGATGCAGCGCCGCCTTGATGGCGTCGATGGCGATCTGCAGATTGCCATCGGTGCCGTTCTTGAATCCCACGGGAAAGGAGAGGCCGCTCGCCATTTCGCGGTGAGTCTGGGACTCGGTGGTGCGGGCGCCGATGGCGCCCCAACTGATCAGGTCCGCCAGGTAATGGGGGGTGATGGGGTCGAGCATCTCTCCGGCGATGGGGAGTTCCATGTCGGTGATGGCGCAAAGCAGAGAACGGGCGACGCCGAGACCTTTTGAGATCTGATGCGTTCCGTTGAGGTCGGGGTCGTTGATGAGCCCCTTCCATCCGATGGTGGTGCGCGGCTTCTCGAAGTAGACCCGCATCACGACGACGATCTGCTCTTCGAGTTCGCGCGCCAGTTTCGCCAGGCGTCCGGCGTATTCGAGGGCGGCCCGGGGGTCGTGAATCGAGCAGGGACCGACCACCGCCATCAGGCGCCTGTCCCGGTTGTGAATGATATCCTGGATCTTTTCGCGCGAGCGGGTCACAAAATCGGCATTGGCGACCGAAAGGGGGAAAACCTGCTTCAGATCGTTCGGAGCGATGAGCGGCGAGAGGCCGCGGATGCGAAGATTGCTGGTGCGCTTCATGAATACCCCCGGATGCTGGTGAAATCGGGCTCTAGCCCGGTGCGCGCACTTTAGCGGTTTTTCCTCCCGAAGTCAAAAGGAGCGTTTGACACTTCCGGCCGAATTCCGGTATAAAGTAGGATCTTTAGCCGTATTTCGCAGTGCATGAAAGGAATCCCGATGGGTCTGTTTGGTGAAATCATTCTCGTCTTCGCTCAGATGGCGAACATGATCATTACCATCTACGTCTATATCGTCATCGCCCGGGCTATCATCTCCTGGGTGAATCCCGATCCGTACAACCCCATTGTGCGTTTCCTGCACAGCGCCACCGATCCGGTTCTGTACCGCATTCGCCGCCTCCTCCCTCTGAACTTCGGGGGAATCGATCTCTCGCCCATCGTGCTGCTTTTCGGCCTTTTTGCCCTGCAGCGCTTCATCGGCATCCTGTTCACCCGCCTGGCCATGAGTTTTTGAGGTTTACGCCCATGGGCATCACCCCCATTGATATCCAGCAGCAGCAGTTCAAGACGCACCCGTTCGGGTACGAGAAGTCGGGCGTCGACCGTTTTCTCGAACTGGTCGCCGAGGAGATGGAGCGCCTCGCCCGCCAGAACCAGGAGCACAAGGAAGAGCTTGCACGCACGCGCTCTTCACTGGAGGAGATGCGCTGCCGCGAGGCGACCCTCAAGGATACTCTCCTGACCGCCCAGAAGGTCACCGACGAACTGAAGAGCAATGCCCGCAAGGAGGCCGAGATCATTCTCGCCGAGGCCGAGCTGAGGGCCGAGCGCATCGTCCGGGCCGCCGAGGAGCGCCGCCTGCAGATCGTCAGGGAAATTCAGGACCTCAAGCGCGCCCGTACGTCCTTCGAGGTGGCGCTGCGGGCTCTTGCGGAAAATCACCTTCGGCTTCTCGATGCCGAACCCCAGGAACTGCAGTCGCCGCAGGAAGCTAGACGTCTCGAAGACTCCCTCGTCCCGGGGACGTCGGCGGACGAGTGAGGGCCCCTTTTCTGCACGGCAGACCGGAGGGGGTTCTTCTCGACCTGCATGTGCAGCCCCGGGCCAGCCGCAACGAGGTCGTCGGCGTGCAGGGCGACGCCCTGAAGGTCCGCCTCACCTCACCTCCTGTCGATGGGGCGGCCAATCGTCTCTGCATCGACTTTTTCTCCGGCCTCATCGGGGTTCCGAAGAAGGATGTCCTGCTCGTTTCCGGCGACAGATCCCGCCGCAAGCGCCTGCTGCTCCGAGGCGTCGGGGAAGAGCGCGTCCTCCAGGCGATTTCCAACGCCCTTGACGGTTGAGTCGGGGATGCCGATAATGCAGCGAGCATCGAGACAAAGACCTTGAGGCGGTCCATAAGGCTCAGGTATTCGCAAAAAATAAGCTCGGTCCGTATGCGATTCCCAGCGCCTGCGGACCTGCTAACAATGGAAAGGGAGGGTTTTGATGAAGAAGGTGCTGATTGTCGACGACAGTATCACTGTAGCGCGGCAACTGGAAAGAATCATTGCCGGCGCAGGTGATTTCCAGGTCGTCGGGCACGCCAAGAACGGCGCTGAGGGGATTAAGCTGAACCAGACGGAAGATCCCGACATCATCTGCATGGATATGAACATGCCCGTGATGGATGGGCTGGCCGCCCTGCGCAGCATCTCCGTCCTCGACCCGAAGGTCAAGGTGGTGATGGTCACCTCTCTGGGGGGCGTGGGGGACAGGTTCACCGAGGCGATGAAGCTCGGGGCGCGCAACGTCATCTCCAAGCCTTTCGAAGAGGACACGGTGCTGCAGATCCTCAGGGCGCTCTAGCTGTAACAGGATGCCGCAGGCCCGTTTTCATGACTTTTTTCTGTGAAGGGGAACCATTGCTATGGCTGTCAAATTTTTCGGGCAATTTCTGGTAGAGAAGGGGTTGATCACACGGGAGAAGCTCCTCAAGGCGCTGGAGCTGCAGCAGGCCACCAACCTCAAGTTCGGCGAAATGGCTCATGCGATGGGGCTTCTGAGCTCCGTGGATATCGATCGCATTCATCGCCTTCAGCACACCGAGGATCTGCGTTTCGGCGATGCGGCGCAAAAGCTCGGTCTCCTGACTTCAGAGCAGGTGCAGCAGGTCGTCACGAGACAGTCCAACAGCTATCTCTATATTGGGCACGCCCTGGTCGAAGTCGGCGCCCTCAACCCCGATCAGCTCGAACGCCATCTGGCCGATTTCCAGAAGGACCAGGCCGTGTACCGCGTCGATCGGATCGAGATTCCGTCCAATGTCCCCCACGCCGGCCTGTGGGAAGTCTGCGCCGATCTCACCTGCAAAATGCTCACGCGCGTCGCCCAACTCCCCCACCGGGCCGAGCAGTGCCGCCCCATCACGCGCCTTGCGCCCAACAAATTGATCGTCGCCATGGACCTCGGCGGAGCGGTCAAGGGGCGATATTTCCTCAGCGCCTCCGCCGGTATCCAGGAGACCCTCGCCCGGGCCATTCTCAAGGTCGACGATGTCAGCGGAGAGCCCGAAGAGGTTCTGGACGACACGCTGGCGGAATTCGCCAACATCGTCTGCGGAAACGTGGCGGCCAAGGGGGGACAGCTCGGTTTCCACGTGGAGATCGCTCCTCCGGAGATCCTGCATCCCGGCAGTCCCATCGAGGTTCCCGAAGGTCAGGCGGGTCTGCTCTTTCCCTACCACATCGTCGAGAACGAACGACTTGAGATGGCCCTTTTCGTTCAGAAGTAGTGCGCCTCTGCACAGCCCAGCGCAGATTTACCCCGAGGCCTGCAGGCGACTGCAGGCCTCGTCTTGTTTTCGAGGCGTTAGCCATCGGATAAAGGTTCCAATTGCATCCGGAATCCTTTGCCCCCCTTGACAGGAAGAAGTCAAATTATTAGATTATCGGATATTTTAACTTTGATTGGAGAACCAGACCATGCCTATGTACGAGTACAAATGCGATGACTGCGGGGTCATCTTCGAGGTGATGCAGAAATTTTCGGATGCGCCGCTGACCAAGTGCACCTCCTGCGGCGGCGGAGTGAAAAAGCAGATCTCCCAGACCGCTTTTTCCCTGAAGGGGGGCGGATGGTATCAGCAGGGATACTCCGGAGGCGCAGCCGCTCCGGCCTGTTCTTCCGGTTCCGGATCGGAAGCGGGGGGGTGCGCAGGCTGTCCCAAGGCATCGAATGCCTGAGCGGCGCACTGGAGGCTTTCGCCTGCAGCGAGGAGGGCGCCAGCCTCCGAGACGGCTTGAGAGACCCTGCCGACACGTGTCGGCGGGCTTTCGACGCCGGTGAAATCGTTTGATCTGCAAGGGAGTGCCATCAAATGAAAAAGATACGATACAGTCTCCTCGCCCTTTTGGGGGCATTCGTTCTGCTGAGCCTCTTCTCCTGCACCAATCTCGGCTACTACGCCCAGGCCACCCGCGGACAGCTTCAGATCCTGAAGGAGCGCCAGCCCATCGAGTCCCTTCTGGAGTCGGAGCAAACCGATCCGGCTCTCAAGGCGAAGCTGGAGTCGGTCCTCGACATCCGTGAGTTTGCCACCCGGGAGCTTCTCCTTCCGGAGAACGGCAGCTATCGCAGCTACGCCGACATCGGTCGCCCCTTTGTCGTCTGGAATGTCGTCGCCACCCCCGAGTTTGCTCTCAAGCCGGTCCAATGGTGTTTCCCCATCGCGGGGTGCGTCTCCTACCGGGGGTTTTTCACCCGGGAAGCCGCAGGGAAGTTCGCAGACGATCTGCGCGCCCGGGGGCATGACGTCTTTCTTTACGGCGTCGGGGCCTATTCGACTCTCGGGTGGTTCGACGATCCGGTACTCAACACCTTCATTCACCGTTCCGAGGCCGACCTGGCGGCCCTGATCTTCCACGAACTGGCCCACCAGAAGCTCTATATCAAGAACGACACATCCTTCAACGAGAGTTTCGCCATGGCGGTCGAGGAGGAAGGGGTGATGCGCTACCTGGCCTCCAGGCAGGGAGGAGAAGAGGCGACGCGCCGCTACCTTGAGAGCAAGGCGCGTCGCAAGCAGTGGGTCCAGCTCGTATCCCTTACTCAGCAGAGCCTGCGCGAACTCTTCGCCAGCGGCGCCGATCCCGAAGCGATGCGCTCCGGCAAAGAGGCGATCTATGCGCGGATGCTCGAGGATTATGAACGTCTCAAGGAGCTCTGGGGAGGCTTTTCGGGGTACGACCGGTGGTTCACCGAGGATCTGAACAATGCAAAGATCGCCTCGGTCGACACCTACAATTACTACATCCCCTCGTTCATACGCCTGCTCCAGAATCACAACGGTGATCTGGCCCTCTTCTACCAGGAGGCCAGGACCCTGGGCGATCTCCCCCGGGCGGAACGGTTGGCGCGCCTGGAGGTTCTGCGCGATGAGTACATCGCCTCTCTGGAGGTCGATCAGCCCGAAGAGCCGGTGCAGACCGCATCCGAAGAGATTGCCGTCGAAGAGGGTTGATCGATTCCCTCACCCTTTTCCCCTGTAAAAAAACCCGCCGTTCCCCGGCGGGTTTTTTGTTTTACAATCCGGTAATGCTTACGTATAGTTTTCCCATTACCAGAGCAGATTCAAGGACATTGTGCAGATATAGGCAGGTGAGGGGTGAATGTGAGGTAAGCAATGCCCCCTCACATTCACGCTTTCAGGTCATTTACAGATGGAGGTCTTTGACGTGACGCAGATTATCGATGGAAAAGAGATCGCAGCCCGGATGCGGCATGAAATCGCCGAAGATGCGGCCCGCCTCAAGAGCGGCGGGACGACGCCCGGGTTGGCGGTCGTTCTGGTGGGGGAAGACCCTGCAAGCCGGGTCTACGTCTCCATGAAGGAGAAGGCGTGCGCCGAGGCGGGAATCTTTTCGGACGAGCACAAGCTTCCGGCGCAGACGAGCCAAGCGGACCTTCTCGCTCTGATCGAACGGCTCAACCGCGACGAGCGCATCGACGGCATCCTCGTTCAGCTCCCCCTCCCGGATCACATCGACGAGAGCAAAGTGCTCGAAGCGATCTCTCCCCACAAGGATGTCGACGGCTTCCATCCCTACAACGTCGGGCGGCTGGTGACGGGAAATCCCCTGTTCCAGCCGTGCACTCCCTACGGGGTGATGAAGATGCTCGAATACACCGGCATCGATCTCTCCGGCAAGGAAGTCGTCGTGGTCGGGCGCTCCAACATCGTCGGCAAGCCCGTGGCGCTGATGTGTCTGGCCAAGCATGCGACCGTGACCCTGTGTCACTCGCGCACCCGCGATCTGCCCCAGGTGGTGGGGCGTGCTGACGTTCTGATCGCCGCCGTGGGTCGTGCTGAGATGATCCGGGGTGAATGGCTCAAGGAAGGCTCCGTCGTCATCGACGTGGGCGTCAACCGCGTCGGCGAGAAGAAACTGGTGGGAGACGTCGATTTCGAGGGAGCCAAGGGGCGCGCCTCGGCGATCACCCCCGTCCCCGGCGGCGTCGGTCCGATGACGATCACCATGCTCTTGTACAACACGGTCGAAAGCGCCAAAAGGCGAGGTGAGAGGCGATAGATCGGAGGTGGGAGCTGGGAGTTGGGAGAGTCGGATATCCTTTCCTCCTGGCTTCTAACTCCCAACTCCTAACTCCCGGCGCCTGGGGTCCCAATGATCATCAGCTCCCGCAAGAAGAATGAAGAGCTCCTGCAGGCCCTTGAGGGGAAGGGAAAAGTTTTCCTCGTGGGATGCGGCGCCTGTGCGACGGCCTGCAGGTCGGGAGGCGAGGAGGAGGTCTTCGCCATGCAGGAGTGGCTCCAGTCGACGGGACGCGACGTCACCGGCTGGGTCGTCATCGATGAGGCGTGCCATATCATGCGCGCAGGGCGCGACCTGCGGCAGCACCGTGCGCAGGTCGAGGAAGCCGACGCCCTGCTCGTCCTCGCCTGCGGGGCCGGCGTGCAATCGATGTCCTCCAGCACCGACCAGCGCGTCATTGGCGCCCTCGACTCCCTTTTCCTCGGCAACATTCGGCGATTCGGGCAATATGAGGAGAAATGTTCGCTGTGCGGTGATTGCATTCTCAACGAGACCGCCGGCATCTGCCCCGTGACCAACTGCGCCAAGGGACTTCTCAACGGGCCGTGCGGAGGGCTCGAAGAGGGGCGCTGCGAGGTCGACCGGGAGATCGACTGCGCCTGGCACCTCATTTTCGAGCGACTCAAGCGCCAGAAACGTCCGGGAGTTTTCGCCCGCACCGTACCCGCAAAAAACTGGGGGAAGGTAAGAAAGCCTGGGCGGCACAAGATCAAATCGTAGGGTCGCCTCTCGTGGGCGCCCTGGTTCCGAATCCGCGGTCCACCTTTGAGACAGGACCATGTCCCATCTTTCCGAACAACTCGCCTCCGGTCGTTTCGTGGTGACCGCCGAAGTCGCACCCCCGAAGGGGATCGACCTGCAGGAGGCGCTCTCCTGCGCCGAAGGCTTTGACGGGATCACGGCGGTCAACGTCACCGACAATCAGGGGGCCAACATGCGCATGAGCCCTCTGGCGCTCGCCGCACTCCTGGTTCGCCGGGGGATCGAGCCGGTCCTGCAGCTCACATGCCGCGACCGCAATCGGATGGCGCTGCAGTCCGACCTCCTGGGGGCCGCTGCGCTGGGGGTCGAAAACATCCTGCTTCTCTCTGGCGATCATGCCCGCTTCGGCGATCACCCGGCGGCCCGCCCCGTTTTCGATCTCGATTCAGTGCAGCTTCTCCAGGTTGTTCGCGGCCTCGAAGAGGGGCATGACATGGCGGGACGCCCTCTTCGAGGCGCTCCGCATTTTTTCGCCGGGGCCGCCGTTTCCCCCGAAGCCGAGCCTTTCGAGCTGATGTTTCAGAAATGCTCGAAGAAGGCGGCAGTCGGAGCCCGGTTCTTCCAGACCCAGGCGGTATTTGATCCACACAGACTCGAGCGCTTCATGGAAGCGGCCCGCCCTCTGGGCGTTCCGGTCCTGGCAGGAATTCTTCTGCTCAAAAGCGCGCGTATGGCGCGCTTTCTCAACGAAAAGATCCCCGGGGTCAGGGTTCCCGCTCATCTTGTCGAGCGACTCGAAGCGTCGTCTCATCCGCTGGAGGAGGGGGTCGCCATCGCGCGCGATATGACCGCATGCGCCCGGACTCTGTGCGCAGGGGTTCACCTGATGACGCTCGGAATGGAGGAACGCATTCCCGAAATCCTTCAGGGATAGATCCGGCAAGACGAAGAATATCCTGGTAGAATCAAAAAGAATATCCTTCCCCCGGGGGAGAACGATGCTGAAGAAGACGCCGCTCAACCGAATTCACAAGGATCTCGGCGCCCGCATGGTCGAATTCGGCGGATGGGAAATGCCGGTTCAGTATCGCGGGGTGATCGAGGAGCACTTGGCGGTGCGCAATGCCGCCGGCCTCTTCGACGTTTCGCATATGGGGGAGATCGAGGTGAGGGGGCGGGGCGCCCTCGACTTCATCCAGGAACTCACGACCAACGACGCGTCGTCCATCGTCGGCGGACAGGTGCAGTACAGCGCTCTGTGCTACAGCCACGGCGGCACGGTCGACGACGTCACTCTTTATCGCTTCGGCGACGAGCATTTCCTTTTCTGCGTCAACGCCGCCAATACGGAAAAAGACTTCACCTGGATGGAGGAGGTTCTGGAGGAGGGGGACTTCCGCGATGTGAAGCTGCGCAACGTGAGCGACGATTTTGCCCAGCTCGCGCTCCAGGGGCCCGCTGCCGCGCTCATTCTCTCGCGTCTCACCGGCACCGATCTGTCGCGGATCGCCAGGTATCATTTCCATGAAGGGCTCGTCGTTGAGACGCCGGCCATCATCTCCCGCACCGGTTACACCGGAGAGGACGGTTTCGAGCTCTATTTCGCTCCTTCAGCCGCCGAAACCGTCTGGAGCGCGCTTCTGGAATCAGGAGCCCCCGAGGGACTGGTCCCCGCAGGGCTGGGCGCCCGCGACACCCTGCGCCTGGAGATGAAGTACGCGCTCTACGGGCACGAACTGAGCCCTGAAATCACCCCTTTGGAAGCAGGGCTCGGCTGGATCACCCGCTTCGAAAAAGGCTCCTTCATCGGCCGCGAAGCCCTGATGCGGCAGAAGGAGTCGGGGGTTCCGCGACGACTTGTCGGCTTCGTCCTGACCGAGCCCGGAGTGCCGCGCGCGGGATATCCCGTCATGGTCTCCGGAGAGGATGTCGGGACCGTCACCAGCGGAACGATGTCGCCGTCTCTGCGCGTCGGCATCGGCCTGGCCCTGGTGCGCGCCGACTGCGCCGCCGTCGGCGCCGAACTGCAGATCGGCATCCGCAGCCGTCTCGTGCCGGCTCGCGTGTCAAAAACGCCCTTCGTCCACAAAATTTAATCCTGTTTGTGCGGCAGTGCCGTTTTCGGCGCCCACGGGCGCCCGGATGATCCCGGAAGGAGGAGAGAAAAATGGAATTTCCAGAGGAGTTGAAGTACACCGAAGAACACGAGTGGGTTCTGATCGAGGAGGAGATCGTCACCATCGGCATTACTGATTACGCCCAGGACTCCCTTGGAGACATCGTCTTTGTCGAACTCCCCGAGGTCGGCGCCATTCTCGAGGCGGGGAAGCCGTTCGGCGTCGTCGAGTCGGTCAAGGCCGTCTCCGACATCTACTCGCCGGTCTCCGGAGAGGTGGTGGAGATCAATGAAGAACTCGTCGGCGCTCCCGAGGTGATCAACACCTCGCCCTACGAAGACGGCTGGATGATCAAGGTCAAGCTCAGCGACACCGCGCAACTCGACGATCTTCTCGATGCCGAGGAATATCAGGAGTTCATCGAGGAAGAGGTATAGAGGCAGGCTCGGGGCGATAGGCCATGGGGAATAGGGTATGACCTGTGAGCCGTGAGTTTTGCCCATTGTCCCGTGCCTATCGCTACAGGAGATCTTTGATGCGCTACATACCTCACACCGAGGAAGATGTCCGGCAGATGCTGGAGACGATCGGGGTCGGCTCCGTGGAGGAGCTCTTCGAGACGATACCGGAGAAGGTGCGTCTCGGGCGCTCGCTCGAGGTTCCGCGCCCCCTTTCGGAAAGCGAGCTGCTCCTCGATTTTTCGCGCCTCGCCGCCCTCAACGCGACCCCCGCGACTTACTCTTCTTTCCTGGGTGGGGGAGCCTACAACCATTTCATCCCGGCGGTTGTCGACCACCTCATCTCCCGCAGCGAATTCTACACCGCCTATACTCCCTATCAGCCTGAAATCAGCCAGGGGACGCTGCAGGCGATCTTCGAATACCAGACGCTGATCTGCCAGCTCACCGGCATGGATGTGGCCAACGCCTCGATGTACGACGGCGCCTCGGCATGCGCCGAAGGGGTCCTGATGGCGGTGCGCGCCACCCGCAGACGCCGCATTCTTCTCTCGCGCGCCCTGCATCCCGAATACCGGGGGACGGTCGTGAGCTACTGCCGTTACCTGAATCTCGATATTGTCGAAGTTCCCGTCGCTGCGGACGGGCGCACCGACATCGAGGCCCTGGGCTCTCTTCTCGATGGGGAGAGCGCCGCCCTTGTCGTCGGCTATCCCAACTACTTCGGCATCGTCGAGGATCTCGCCTCACTGGCGCAGCGCGTCCATGGGACAGGGGCGCTTCTGGTTGCGGCGGTGCAGGAGCCCGTGGCTTTGGGGCTTCTCAAATCTCCCGGCGAACTCGGCGCCGACATCGTCGTCGGCGAGGGGCAGAGCTTCGGGATTCCCCCCGCCTTCGGCGGTCCCTATCTCGGATTTTTCGCCGCGCGGCAAAAGGACGTCCGCTCCATGCCGGGGCGCCTCGTCGGGGAGACGGTCGACCGGGAGGGCCGCCGGGGGTTCGTCCTCACTCTCTCGACCCGCGAGCAGCACATCCGCCGGGAAAAGGCGACCTCCAACATCTGCTCCAACGAGGGGCTCTGCGCCCTGATGGCGACGATCTTTCTTTCTCTTCTCGGCAAGAAGGGGATTCGGGAGCTGGCCGAGCAGAATTTCTCCAAAGCCGCCTACGCCCGGCAGAAGATCGGCGCGGTGAAGGGGTTCTCCCTCCCCTTCGGCGCCCCTTGCTTCAACGAGTTCGTCGTCGAGAGCGCGGAGCCCGTCGGCGAGGTCCTTCGGCGTCTTGAGAACGACGGGATCCTCGGCGGCATCCCCCTCGGCAAGGACTACCCGGAGATGGGAAACCGCTTCCTCGTCTGCGTCACCGAGCAGAACGCCAGGCAGGAGATCGACGCCCTTGCGGCATCCCTTGGGGAAGGAGGTGCGATGTGAGAGTGGGAACGAGCGGTCTGTCGCTCAACGAGAAACTCATCTTCGAACATTCCGACCCTGGACGAACCGGATACAGCCTCCCGAAGCTCGACGTTCCCGCAGCGAAGCTCCAGGAGGATCTCGTGCGCGAGGAGGTGAAGGGGTTCCCCGAGCTCTCCGAGGTCGACGTGGTGCGGCACTTCACGCGGCTGTCCACCTGGAATTACGGCGTCGACTCCGGTTTCTACCCCCTGGGGAGCTGCACCATGAAGTACAACCCCAAGGTGAACGAAACCGTCGCCCGCCTCCCCGGCTTCGCCTGGGCGCACCCGGCGACCCCGCCCCACCTGGCGCAGGGGGCCCTCGCCCTCATGTTCGCCCTGCAGGAGGCGCTGGCTGAGATCTCCGGCTTCGATGCCGTCACGCTCGTCCCCGCCGCCGGCGCCCACGGAGAACTCGCCGGGATGCTGATGATCCGTGCCTGGCACGAAGCGCAGGGGCGCCCCCGCACCAAGGTCCTGATCCCCGATACGGCTCACGGAACGAACCCCGCCACCGCCGCTTTGTGCGGCTACGACGTGGTGCCGGTCTCCTCCGACGGCATCCTCACCGCCGAGACGGTCAGGGCCGCCATGGACGAGGACGTCGCCGCCCTGATGATCACCAACCCTAACACTCTGGGGCTTTTCGAATCGGAAATCGTCGAGATCTGCGAGGCGGTTCACGAAAAGGGTGGGATGGTCTACTGCGACGGCGCCAATCTCAACGCCCTTCTGGGGATCGCCCGTCCGGGGGACATGGGGATCGACGTCATGCACTTCAACCTGCACAAGACCTTCTCGACCCCCCACGGCGGCGGGGGACCGGGGGCGGGGCCTGTCGGCGTCGTGGAGAAGCTCGTCCCCTTTCTGCCGGCGCCGTGGGTGGTGCGCGAGGGCGAGTCGTACCGCCTCGATGAGGAGCGCCCCCAGTCGATCGGCCGTCTGCGGGCTTTTCACGGCAACTTCGGGATCCTCGTGCGGGCATGGGCCTACATCCGGACCCTCGGCGCCGAAGGGCTTCGGCATGCGACGGAGATGGCGGTCCTCAACGCCAACTACATCCGCGCCCGTCTCGAGGGGACCTATCACCTCCCCCACACCCGGCGCTCCCTGCACGAGGTCGTCTTCTCCGACCGCGACCTCGAAGGGGATTGTCACACCCTCGATCTGGCCAAGCGCCTCATCGACTACGGATATCACCCCCCCACGATCTACTTCCCCCTCGTGGTGAAGGGGGCGATTATGATCGAGCCGACCGAAACCGAGAGCATGGAGGTGCTCGACGAGTTCTGCGACGCCATGCTCGCCATCGCCCGCGAAGCGCGGGAAGAGCCGCACAAGGTGAAGGAGGCCCCGCGCCTGACGCGGGTGAGCCGCCTCGACGAGACCGCCGCGGCGCGAAAGCCGCGTCTGAGGTGGGAAGAGGGGTAGGACGAATCCAGCTCCTTATAGGAGAGGGTCTCCGAGGGCGGGTGAGGGAAGGAAGGGGAGGGGGCTTTCCTTAATAAATTCGATGTCGGGTGAGACTGTAGTTGAAGAAGGCGAAGATCGTCAGCGTCTCCCCCTCGTAGGCGCGGGGAAGATTGCCGTAGGGCGCGCCCTTGCGCACCGCGGCGATGGCCTCCTCATCGAGTCGCGGATGGCCAGCGCTCTCCATCAACTTCACCTCGGCCAGGGTGCCATCCCGATTAACCGTAATGCGCAGCAGGCTCGTCCCCTCTTCGCCGTTTTCCCTCGATCGGAGCGGGTAGTTCCAGACGTTGTAGACATTGTTCCTGAAGCGCTGGAAGAACGAGATGAGGATGTCGCGCTCCATGTCGAGAAAATAGGCGTCCCCACGCTCCACCTCGGCGCGGTATTTCTGTCTCCACTCCGTCTCCAGTCTGGCGACCGTCGCGTGGGGGAGGGTGGTCAGTGCCGTCAGGTCAGGCATGGGGCGGGCCGGCGGGGCAGGTGGGGCAGGCGGAGCGGGGACAGGGTCGGGACGTACGGGTGCGTCGGACCTTTCCTGCCGCTGCGGCGCATCGGCTCTGGGCTCGGGGCGCACCTGTGGCTCCCTCGGCGCCGCCGGCGCCGGGGGGCGGGGTTCGGGCCGCCTGGCGACTTCGGGGGGAGGAGGTTCTGCGGGAGCCGGAGATGCCGGCGCCGGAGGGGCCGCGACGAAGTCTTCGTGATCTTCCCCAGGGGGCGCCGTCTCCCGTTCCGCGACGCTGTCGCTCGGACCGAGTCGTCTCGCAGGGGTTTCCCTGCGCTGGTCGGGTCTTGGGGGTACATCGAGCTCGCGCTCCTGCGGCCGGGGAGACGGCTGAGGTGGCCGCACCTCTACCACCACCGGTTCCCGCTCGGAGCGGGGTGGGATGAATGGACGCTCCGGCACCAGGTACATGATGAGTACGTGAACCAGGAGCGAGAAGATGAAAAATCCCAGCAGCAGGGAAAATTGACGGGGGGTGCTGCGCATTTCTCTTTTGTTTCGTCCAAATGGCAAATTGCCGCAATTATACCCGAAGGGTCGCGCCCGACGCTACCCGTCGGCGCCATTTTTCGTCCGCGCAGGACCTGAAAGAGTTTGACCATCGCCGCGGCGTTGGCTATAGTTGCCAGTTCAAACCATGTTCTAGTGAGGAGGACTTACGATGCATTTGGTGGATCAGATCAAGGCGAAGGCCCGGGAAAGCCTTCAGACAGTCGTTCTTCCGGAAGGGTACGATGATCGGATGGTCGAAGCCGCCGGCAGGATCGTCGCCGACGGGCTCGCCCGCGTCGTGCTGCTGGGAGACCCGGAAGCACTCAGGGCCAGGGCGCGGGAGTTGAACGCCTCCCTCGAGGGGGTGACGCTTCTCGATCCGGCTGCGGCGCCCCAGCTTGAATCGTATGTCGATGAGTTGGTGGAGATCCGGAAAAAGAAAGGGCTTTCGCGCGAGGATGCGAAAGGGCTTCTTACCGCCCGGGACAACCTCTATTTCGGCGCCATGATGGTGCGCCGGGGTGATGCCGGCGGCGCCGTCGCCGGGGCCTACAACACCACCGGCGACGTGCTGCGAGCCGCCTTCCAGGTGATCGGCACCGCACCCGGAATGAAGACGGTCTCCTCGGTCTTCCTCATGGTGACCAAAACCCCGGAATTCGGCGAGAACGGGACGATCCTCTTCGCCGACTGCGCCGTCAACCCCAACCCCGACGCCCAGGCTCTGGCGGAGATCGCCGTCGCCACGGCGCGCAGTTGCAAGAGCTTTTTGGGCGTGGACGCCCGGGTGGGGATGCTCTCCTTCTCCACCAAGGGGAGCGCCAGTCACGAGGACGTCGACAAGGTTCTCAAGGCTCTCGAGATCGCGCGTCAGCTCGACCCCTCCCTTCAGATCGACGGGGAGCTGCAGGCCGATGCGGCCCTGCTCCCCAAGGTCGGCGCCAAGAAGGCGCCCGGCTCGCCTGTGGCCGGCAAGGCCAACACCCTCATCTTCCCCACCCTCGACGCCGGAAATATCGGCTACAAGCTCGTCGAGCGCCTCGCCGGCGCCGAGGCGGTCGGCCCGATCATCCAGGGACTCGCAAAGCCGGTGAACGACCTCTCCCGCGGTTGCTCCGTCGACGACATCGTCAGCGTCGCCGCCATCACCGCCGTCCAGGCGCAAAGCGCGTAGTTCCAGAGGACGGTGTTGAAAGCGAGGACGGAGGACTGAGGGCAGAGGACAGAAAAAAACGGAAACAAAATAGGGGCCGGTGGAATTCCACCGGCCCCTTCTGTCTTCCGTCCTCTGTCCTCTGTCTTCTGTCTTCTGGGATCACTTCCTCTGAAAATCCGACTTCGCGAATCCGTACTGGAAGTTCATGTGGTCGGCGTAGGTCCCTTCGAGGATGGCGACCACGTCTTCGGTGAAGACGAGTTCCTCGTCGGTGGGGATGACGAAGACCTTGACCTTGGAGTCGGGGGTGCTGATCACGCTCTCCTTCTTGCGGGTCATGGTGTTGCGGTTTTTCTCCTTATCGAGAACGATTCCCATGAACTCCAGCCCCTCAAGGGTTTTTTCACGGATCAGCCAGGCCATCTCACCGACCCCCGCGGTAAAGACGACGGCATCGATCCCGCCGATGGCGGCGGCGTAGGAGCCGATGTATTTTTTCAGGCGGTAGGCCTCGATCTCCAGGGCGAGCCGGCAGCGAGGGCACTCGTTGTCGGCGCTCTCAATGATGTCGCGCCGGTCGGTGTATTGTCCGGTGATCCCAAGCATCCCGGATTTCTTGTTGAGGATGGCATCGATTTCCTTGGGGGTATACCCTTCGCGCTCCATGATGAAGGCGGGGATGGCCGGATCGATATCGCCGCAGCGCGTTCCCATGACCGCCCCTTCGAGGGGGGTCAGTCCCATGGAAGTGTCGACGGAGACCCCGCCCTTGATGGCGCAGTGCGAGACGCCGTTGCCGATGTGCATGGTAACGATATTGCAGTCCTTGGAGTCTTTCCCCAGCATGACAGCGGCGCGCTTCGAGACGTAGAGATGGCTGGTGCCGTGGAAACCGTAGCGTCGCACCCCATGTTTCTCATACCACTCGTGGGGAAGGGCGTAGGTGAAGGCGTGCGGAGGCATCGTCTGATGAAAGGCGGTGTCGAAGATGGCCACGTGGGGGACGTCGGGAAGGACCGCCTTGGCCGCTTCGATCCCTGCGATGTTGGGCGGGTTGTGAAGAGGGGCCAGGTGCTGGACGTCCTTGATGGCCTGCAGAACGCCGTCGTCGATCAGGACCGAGCGGGTGAACCTCTCTCCGCCGTGAACGACCCGGTGCCCCACGGCCGAGATCTGGCTCATGTCTTTGACGACCCCGTATTCCTTGCTGACGAGAGTCTTGATGATGAGATGAATCGCCACATGGTGATCGTGGCACTCGTATTCTTCGCGATACGTCTCGCGTCCAGGGACCTCGTGGATGATGTAGGAATCGCCGATGGTCACACGCTCCACCATCCCCTTGGCGATGATTTCTTTCTTTTTCCAGTCGAACAACTGGTACTTCAGTGAAGAGCTGCCGCAGTTCAATGCAAGAATATCCATCTGACCTCCTCCGAAGAATAGATTGGCCGCAAGGCCTGAAATAAAACGATGTTCTCTTCTGATTGCAGGGCCTGAGGGCTCGGTTTTCCCCGAAACCGGTCGCCGGCGGACCCCAGGAAATGGGAAAATGTTATGAATCGTATAGTACGAACATTTGAATTGCAAGAATTTTTCTGTTCACAATCAGCCCCTTGAGTTGCGTTGAGGGTGGACAAAAGGGAGTAAATTGGGATAAGATGCCGCAGGTTTCATAAAACATCATCTCGAACAAATGGAGGAGACAATGGCTCATACTATCACTGAAGACTGTATCAATTGCGGCGCCTGCGATCCCACTTGCCCCGTAGACGCCATCAGCGAACAGGGCGATGCCCGCATCATCGACGCCGCCACTTGCACGGATTGCGGCGCCTGTCTCGATTCCTGCCCCGTCGATGCCATCAAGGCTCCCTGAACGGGATCAACTGATCACCTATTGACCCGTTCCTCCGAGGGGGGAACAGGAGGTATCCATGTTCGGACTCGGTACGACAGAGCTCATCATCATTCTCGTTCTCGTCCTGGTCATCTTCGGCGCCGGAAAACTGCCGGAGATCGGCGGAGCGCTCGGAAAAGGGATTCGCAACTTCCGCAAGGAGCAGGAGCGTGACGCCATCGACGTGACGCCGACCGAAGGCGAGAAAAAAGAAGAAGACGAGAAGAAGTAGCCGGGGCGGACACGGCGCCGTACAGGTGGGAAAAGCCGCGTGGTTCGCCGCGCGGCTTTTCTCGTCTTCTCCGTTCAGCCATTGATCTGAAAGACGCAATGTCGCGAAAACTTCTCGACAAGGCCCGAGGCCGTCTCGCCGCCGAAACCGGTTGCACCTCCGGCCCCTGGGGAGGGAGGCTCTCCATCGCCCTCGTCTACCCGAACACCTACCGGCAGGCGATGAGCAATCTCGGGTTCCTGTCGGTCTACCAGCAACTCAACGCCCGCGCCGACACCCTCTGCGAGCGCTTCTTCCTCCCAGACTCCGAAGATCTTTCGGAGCATCGCAAGACCGGCTATCCCCTCTTCTCCCTGGAATCGGGAACCTTTCTCGGCGACTTCGACGTCGTCGCCTTCTCCATCTGCTTCGAGAACGATTATCTCAACCTGCCGACGATCTTCGAACTCGCTCGAATCCCCCTTCTCGCATCGGACCGCGGCGATCGCTTCCCGCTCGTCCTTTGCGGCGGGGTCTGCGCCTTTCTCAATCCCGAGCCGCTGGCGCAGATCATGGATCTGTTCGCCGTAGGGGAAGCAGAACCGATCCTGCCCCCTCTCGTCGACGCCCTGCACGAGCGTTCCGAGTCCCGGCAGACGCTTCTGCGCTGCCTGGCTTCCCTTCCCGGCATTTATATCCCCTCCCTCTACACGGTTCATTACGCCGAGGACGGCACGATCGCCTCCAGCGACGCCCAGGAGGGGGCGCCTTCGAGGGTTGCCCGGCAGTGGCTCCGGCAGATCGACGAGGTTTCCACCCGCTCATTCATCCTGACGGAAGAGACCGAGTTTTCCGGGATGGCGCTCACGGAGGTCTCCCGCGGCTGCTCCCGGGGATGTCGCTTCTGCGCTGCTGGCTATCTCTACCTTCCCCCGCGCGAGCGCAGCCTGGAGCGCCTTTCGGCCGACATCGACGAGGGCCTCTGTCACAGAAGGAAAATCGGTCTGGTGGGGGCGGCCGTCTCGGATCATTCCGAAATCGGCGCCCTGGGAGCCTATATCCTTGACCATGGCGGAGAGGTCTCCGTCTCCAGCCTGCGTCTCGATGCCCTGGAGGCCGACGAGGTGCGCATCCTCAAGGCATCCGGTCACCGCACCGTAGCGCTGGCTCCCGAGGCCGGAAGCCAACGCCTTCGCGACCTGATCAACAAGGGGATCGACGCCGCCCAGATCATCCGGGCCGCCAACCTGCTGGCCGAGGAGGGAATACTCAATCTCAAGCTCTACTTTCTCATCGGACTGCCGACCGAGACCGACGACGATCTGAAGGAGATGCTCGATCTCACAAAACAGATCAGAGAGGGGTGGCTTGCGCGTCAGAAAACGTTAGGGCGCCTCGGGACGATTTCCCTCTCGGTCAACCCCTTCATCCCCAAACCCTTCACCCCGCTTCAGTGGGCGGCGATGCCGTCCGAGAAGGAGCTCAAAAGGAAGATGAATTCTCTGCGCTCGGAAATCGGTCGCCTCCCCAATACGGAGATCCATTTCGAGTCGGTGCGCTCGGCTCTCCTGCAGGCCCTCCTCTCCCGGGGAGACCGGCGCACCGGGGCGCTCCTGCCGCACCTGGCGCGCGGCCTCAATATGGCCGCCGCCTGCCGGGAGGAAGGGATCGATTCCTCTTTCTACATCCACCGCGAGCGCGACGAGAACGAAATCTTTCCCTGGGAAGTGCTCGACAGCGGCGTCTCGCGGCAGCACCTACGGCAAGAATATCGCCGTGCCCTCGCCGGTCTGCCGACCCCCCGGTGCGCTCCCGGCTGCCGCCGCTGCGGTGTCTGTGGGTAGGTAAGGCAGGAGCCAGGAGCCAG
>JARFUG010000045.1:22253-26889 GCA_029289095.1 Desulfuromonadales bacterium | reverse complement strand
CGCCCAGCCGAGGGGGACAAGTACGGGCGAATGCGCCTCTACAAGCCGGACAATCTGGTTCTGAAAAAGGGCTTTCGGAAATAGGGGGAATGTCCCTGGTTTTCCTGCTGGTTTTCCTGAGGTCTCGCAGGTTACGGGGCTCCAAGGTCGTCCGCTCGATCTGGATCGCCCATTTCATCTACCAACCTCCATTTTGCAATCACTCTGTTAAATCCGCATAACGCCGACCATCAGTTGCCGCTTTGGAGCGCAGCGGAAGGGCGGTCAGACTGAATGCCCTTGTTCACCCTCCGAATTCACGCTTCGTTTCTCTTGCGGCGAATCCACACAATCTGCCAGTGCCCCCCCAGCAAGGCCGGCCGGAACCGGATTGCCGTCCTCATCCTCGCGTATTAGGCGAAACGTCCAACAGTTTGCTCTTGAGTTGGTCCCAGCATCGATTATCCCAACATCGATTTGGGCGATTGCGGGAGCCTCGTCGACTATTCGTCTCAGAGAGTAGCTCTCCACGTCAGTATCTTCGAACTGCTCTCGGACTTCGCGAACAGGCCCCTTGGTGGTGTCTGCCAACTTGCTCCAGAACAACTGCGTATCGTTTCGGAGAGCATCAGGGGGATTTGGATGAGGACAAAATCGATTAGAGCGTGCTCGCTCTGTTTCAACTGACGCTGCACGAGGGGAACCGTGCCTGGAATGGATTCGATTTCGATGTAATGGACCGGCTTTACGAGCGTGGATATATTCTCGTTCCCAAGAACAAGAGCCGATCCGTCGTTCTCACCCCCAAGGGGCTTGCGAGGTCAAAAGAGCTCTGCGAAAAGCTGTACGGTCCGGGAGGGCGGAACCAGCGCTGATTCTGGTCGATAGAATCTCGCCGGCTGCCGGGCTTGCATCGGGATCTGCCAGGGGGTACGCTGATAGTGAACCGGAACCGAGGAGAGTGCGCGATGCAAGAGATCCTGCCGGGCGTTTTCCATTGGACGAGCTTCCACGAGGGGATCGGGGAGAAGGTTCACTCGTATCTCCTGACTGGAAACGAGGCCGCCTTTCTCATCGATCCGCGAGAGCCCTCCGAAGGGCTTGACTGGTTCCTTGATCATGGCCCCCCCGCCCACGCCTATCTCACCAACCGCCATCACTTCCGTCACAGCGACCGCTTCGCCAGGGCCTTCAACACCGTGGTCTGGTGCCATCGGGAAGGGCTGCATGAGTTCAGGCAGGGAGAGGTCGTTCGCCCTTTCGAGCACGGCGACGAACTCCCTGGGGGATTGACCGCCCTCGAGGTGGGCGCCCTGTGTCCGGAGGAAACGGCCCTTTTCATCCCCCGCCACGGGGGGATTGTCTCGCTCGGAGACTCCCTCATCCGAAGCGGATCAGAGCTCTGCTTCGTCCCCGACGCCTTCATGGGGGACGATCCCGATGGGGTGAAGCGAGGCCTGCGGATGAGCCTTGGAAGGCTCCTCCTCGAGAGGGACTTTCGCCATCTTCTTCTCGCCCATGGAAAACCGATCATTCAGGAGGGGAAAGAGGCTCTGCGCCTCTACTTGTCTTCCTGGGAAGCCTGACGCAGGGCCGAATTTTTTTCCGCTCCTCCCCTGACTTCATCTTCCTGAAATGACAGCCACATTCGACTCATTTCCTCCCTTCGACGCGCCGTTAAGGGAAAAAAACGATTTTTCACCTACTTGACCCATTCTCATCCCTTCGTCTATGCTCCAGATCAATCTTTTGGTGAATATCTTGACGATCCGGTGAGGAGGCAAAAAAATGGACAAGGAGAGAAATGATGAAAAAATGGCTGGCTTTTGCGGCTGCGTCACTATTTCTGGCCGCCTGCGGATCGGATTACAACAACCTTTCGTTCAATGACACCGGCGTCGTCTTCGACGGAACTGGAGGCGAACCCTCCCTCGAATTGGGTTCCAGCGAGGCGCAGGAGCTCTTCAGCGCCCAGTGCGCCGGCTGCCACAACATCGGCGTCACCGGGAACTTCTTCGATCTGGCCGGGGGGGGAACAAGGATCGAGAGTAAATTCGCAGGCGGCGCCAGCCACAACGGCAGAACGCTTACTGCCGATCAGATCGCCGATCTGGCGGAGTTTGTCGACGCTACGTGGTCTTCCCCCTCTTCCTCGCCGGGAGCTTTGCCTGAAATTGCCTGTGGCGCCTGCCACGGCATACCGCCCGATGGCTCCACTGCCGGAGCCCACGCCAAGCACCTCGCCCTCCCAGGGATTTCCTGCCTTTCCTGTCACAGCCGGACCGAGCTGCACATGAACGGAGTGATCGATGTCGACATCGCAGGTTTCGATGCCCTCGCGGGGCCGGCGACGGCCACCTACAACGCAGGAAACGACCAGACCACCTGCTCCAATGTCAGTTGCCACGGCGGCGTCACCACCCCCGCATGGGCGAACGGTTCTCTGAGCACTGCAGGCAACTGCCTGAGCTGCCACCAGAACGGCGTCAATGCAGCAATTCCGGAGCTCAACAGCTTTTTTTCCGGCAAGCACAAACTGCATGTGGTTGACGAGAAGATCTCCTGCACCGATTGCCACAGCCTCTCGAAGCTTGCCGAGATCCACTTCGCCGACCTCGGCAATCCGAACGCTGAAGGGATCGCCTGGAAAACGATCGGAGGCGCCGGCACCAGGGTGACTACCTACAACGCCAACGCCACCTGCGCCGCGGCCTGCCATGGCACGAGCAGGGGGAATTGGTTCAGATAAAAAGCACATTGCGGCAGGCGGTCCCTCTGGCCCGAGGAAACGGTTGTTTCGTTTCCCGTCAGGAGGACTCCGGGCACTCTTTGCACCCTCTTCCTTCCCCTCCCATCGAAGGGAGGGGGGCTTAAATTCCCCTCTCCCCAGGTGGGAGAGGGTTAGGGAGAGGGGGTAAACGAGCGGACTGCATGAATCCTAACCGGACACCACAGAGTCCGCACAACATTTATTCCCAAAACTTTCCGGATCCGGTGTATCATCGCTCGATTGCATACGACTGTGCTTCCGCAAGAACCCTTGCTCGATTCCCTGCCCGATTCCTTCCCATAGGTTGTCACATGAACACCGACGCTGTTCCCACTTTCGCCGAGCTGGCTCTCGCCGAGGCGGTCCAAAAGGCCGTCGACGAGGTCGGCTACGAAGTCCCTTCTCCGATCCAGGCCCGCAGCATTCCTCCGCTGCTGGCAGGACGCGACCTGCTCGGCCAGGCCCAGACCGGCACCGGCAAGACGGCTGCCTTTGCCTTGCCGCTCCTCAGTCGCCTCGACCCGACGATCAGGAGTCCTCAGATCCTTGTCCTGACCCCCACACGGGAGCTGGCGCTGCAGGTCGCCGAGGCGATGCAGACCTATGCGCGTCACCTGCCGGGATTCCAGATCCTTCCGGTCTACGGGGGGCAGAACATGGGGCAGCAATTGCGCCAGTTGCAGCGCGGCGTCCATGCCGTGGTCGGAACGCCGGGGCGCATTCAGGACCACCTGGACCGCGGCACCCTGAAGCTCGACAAGCTCACGTGCGTTGTGCTCGACGAGGCGGACGAGATGCTGCGCATGGGGTTTGTCGATGAGGTGGAAGAGATCCTGCGACACACTCCGCAGGGGCGGCAGACGGCCCTTTTCTCGGCCACCATGCCGAAGGAGGTGCTGCAGGTCGCCCTTCGCCATCTGCGTGATCCCGTCGAGATCCGCATCCAGACCAAGACGGCCACCGTCGCCGCCATCACCCAGCGCTACTGGCAGGTCAAGGGACTGCACAAGCTCGATGCCCTGACCCGCATCCTCGATGCCGAGGATTTCGACGCCATGCTCATCTTCGTGCGCACCAAGGTCGCCACCGTGGAACTGGTGGAGAAGTTGGAGGCGCGCGGCTTCTCCAGCGCTCCCCTCAACGGAGACATGACGCAGGCGCTGCGGGAGAAGACGATCGAGCGCCTCAAGAATGGAAACCTCGACATCGTCGTCGCCACCGACGTGGCCGCCCGCGGTCTCGACGTCAAGCGCATCAGCCATGTCGTCAATTACGACATCCCCACCGACACCGAAGCCTACGTCCACCGTATCGGCCGTACGGGACGGGCGGGGCGCGAGGGAAAGGCGATCCTTTTCGTCGCGCCGCGCGAGAGGCGCATGCTCGCCGCCATCGAGCAGGCGACGAGGCAGCCGATTACGCAGATGAACCTGCCGACCCGCAAGGATATCAGCGACCGGCGCATCGGGCTCTTCAAGGAGCAGATCGCTGAGGCGATGGAGTCGCAGGATCTCGAATTCTTCGAGGAACTGATCGACAGCTACCAGAGCGAATACGATGTCGGTCTGCGAAGGATCGCCGCCACTCTGGCCTACCTGGTGCAAAAGGATCGCCCCCTGCAGCCCGAGGAGCGCTTCGCTGAAGAGGCCGTCGCGCCGGAGGCGCCTCCCCGCTCCCCTCAGCGGCCCGCGGGCCGGGGCGCAGGGGGCGAGGCCGGGATGCAGAGCTACCGCATCGAAGTCGGCCGCGTGCACGGGGTGGAGCCCAAGCACATCGTCGGCGCCATCAGCAACGAAGCGGGGATCACGAGTCGCGGTATCGGACAGATCAAAATTTACGACACCTACAGCACCGTCGATCTGCAGGACGACATCTCCCCCGAGGTTT
>JARFUG010000045.1:0-22153 GCA_029289095.1 Desulfuromonadales bacterium | reverse complement strand
ATTTACGACACCTACAGCACCGTCGATCTGCAGGACGACATCTCCCCCGAGGTTTTACGCCACCTGCAGGGGGTCTGGGTCTGCGGCCAGCGCCTGCAGCTCACCCCGCTCTTCAAGGAGGGCGGAGCTTCCCAGGGGAGACCCCCCAAACGGCAGCCTTACGGCAGGAAAGGGGAGAGTCGCCCCTTCAAGGCCGCAGGAAAGAAGCCGCCCTTCAGCCGCAAGGGGCCGCCGAAGAGGTAGGAGTTGGGAGTCAGGAGTCAGGAGCCAGGAGCCAAAGGCAAGAGGCAAGGGCTGAAGGCGGAAACAGTTCGGGAGAAGGTAGTCGGCGCCATGGAAGAGTTTGAGCTGAGGAACTCCGAATTTATCGAACTCAACGATCTTCTCAAGGTGACCGGAGTCTGTGCCAGCGGCGGGGCGGCCAAGGCGCTGATCGCGCAGGGGAGGATCAGGGTCGACGGCGAGGTCGAACTGCGCAAGCGCTGCAAGATACGTAAAGGGCAGTGCGTCGCCTTCGAAGGTCACGAGATCGTCGTGGTCCAAGGGCGATGATGGGTACATTGTCAGGTTTTCTTCGGAGGGCTGCCGACTGTTTTTTCCCGAGGGGGGTCGAAACCGCAGCACCCCGAATCCTGCCCGTGTTTTTTGTTTTCCGGATAGTCCCGGCAAAATTGCGGCTTCACGTCGTTGATGCCGCAGAGAAACCCTTGCGCCCCCACATCGACGAGCCAGGGGCACCTGTCGACTTCTTCCTGCGTCTGCGGATCGATCCACGCCAGGTGCAGCAGATTGCCGTGTCCGAGATCCAGGGTGCTGATCCACGCCAGGATATCGTCACGCCCCTCTTTTCGCCAGCGTTCCAGATCCGCATCGCTGACGCACCCCCGATAGGCGTCGACGAGATTAAGGCAGCAGTGCCCGCATCTGCGGCAGCTAAATCCCCGGCGCTTCATTGCGCTCACTCTCTTCGACACTCCCTTCGGCAACATCCGCGCCCGGCTCCTCGAGGCTGATGCGGCCGAGCACCCCTCCGCGCAGCTCCCGCAGAAAAAGTTCCGCTGCCCGGTAAGGATCGACCTCCCCACCACTGACGAGGCACCCCCGGCGTCTGCCGATCTCGGCGAGAATGTCGGCGGGAGACGGCGGGAGTTCTTCGAACTTGTAGCGCTCTGCGAGCGCCTGCGGGTATCGTCTCATCATGTAGTCGAGGGCGAAGAGCGCCACGTCCGGCGGGTCGATGGCATTGTCGCCGATGGCGCCGCTGGTGGCAAGGCGGTAGGCCGAAAGCTGGTTTCGCATGTCGGGCCAGAGAAGCCCCGGGGTGTCGGAGACAAAGATGCCGTTTCGCAGGTTGATCTGCTGCTGCGCGGTGGTGATGGCCGGTTTGTCGCCCACCTTGGCGATGCGTTTTCCAGCCAGGGTGTTGATCAGGGTCGACTTGCCGACGTTGGGGATGCCGATGACCATAGCGCGCAGCGACTTGCCCGGTTGGCCTCGGTGCGGTGCGAGCTGACGGCAGAGTTTGGTGATCTGGCCGGCGATCTGGCGATTGGTGGCGTTCAGGGGTAGGGCGCGGATCCCCGATTCCCTGTCGAAATGACGGACCCACTTCCGGGTGACCGACGGGTCGGCGAGGTCCTCCTTGTTCAGGACCTTGATGCACGGCTTGTTGCGCCTGAGCTGCTGCAGCATCGGGTTGGCGCTGGAGGCGGGCAGGCGGGCGTCAAGAACCTCGATGATCACATCGAAGCCCTGGATGACGGCGGCGATCTCCCGCCGCGCCTTGGTCATGTGGCCCGGGTACCATTCTATCGGCATGGATGTTCCTTTTCAGAAGGCTGATGAAAAACGCCCATCTGCGGCGTTGCCTTCGCCCTTCGTCAACGACGTACCTTCAGGTGCGCCTTATTCCGAAGGACTTCAGGCGCCTTGCATCTGAGCATTTTTGATCAGCCCGGGGAGGTTCGTTCGAGATCCGGGGCCTGAAGGGGTGTCCCATTAGTAACATATCCGGCCGAAACGGGGGATATATTCTTCCACAGAAACGTCGGAGGCGGTTATTCTCATCTGGCTCCTGGCTTTTCAACTGTACCCTTTCGCCTGCAGGGTGAAGAGTTCGGCATACTGTCCTGCGCGGGCCATCAGCTCACTGTGCGCCCCGTGCTCGGTGATGGCGCCGTTGTGGATGACGGCGATCTGGTCCGCCATGCGCACGGTGGAGAAGCGGTGCGAGATGAGGATCGTCATCTTTCCGCGACAAAGCTCCCTGAAATGCTCGAAGAGCATCGCCTCTGCCCGGGCGTCCATGGTGGCCGTCGGCTCATCGAGAACCAGGATGTCGGCGCCTGTGCGCATGAAGGCCCGGGAAAGGGCGACCTTCTGCCACTGCCCTCCCGAGAGTTCCCGACCCCCCTTGAACCATTTCCCGAGCTGCGTGTCGTACCCTTCGGGCATCGCCTCGATGAAGGAGGCGGCCATTCCCTTCTCGGCCGCTTCCTTCCATCGGTTGCGGTCTTCGAAGCTCGTCATGTCGCCGGCGCCGATATTCTCGCCGACCCGGAGCTGGTAGCGGCCGAAATCCTGGAAAATGACGCCGATACGGGCCCGCAGCGACTCGGTGTTCCACTCCTGCAGGTCGAGCCCGTCCAGAGTGATGCGTCCCGAATCGGGGGTATAAAGGCGCGTCAGCAGCTTGATCAGGGTTGTCTTGCCCGAACCGTTCTCCCCCACAAGAGCCAGACTCTCTCCCGGTTTCAGGTGCAGGGTGATGTCGCGAAGAGCCGGCTCCGGGCTGCCGGGATAGGTGAACGAGACGTTCTCGAAGCGCACGCCGTCCCCCGGTCGGGGACCGGCAGTGAGCAATCCGGAAGGGGCGGGGACCTCCTGCTCCAGGTACTCGTAGAGGTTGGAGAGATAGAGATTGTCCTCGTACATGCCGCTGATCGACGAGAGGCTCGCCGAAACGGCCGCCTGTCCCTGCCGGAAAAGGAGCAGGTACATCGTCATCTGCCCGAGGGTGATCGTCCCCTGGATGGCCGAGACGGCGATCCAGGCATAGGCGCCGTAGAAGGCCGCTGTGCCGATGAGACCGAGGAGAAATCCCCAGAAGTCGCGCTTCAGGGTCAGGATGCGATCTTCTGCGTAGAGCTGTTCGAAGATCTGTTGATAGCGATCGAGAAGCTTCGGCCCCAGCCGGTAGAGCTTGACCTCCTTGGCGTAGTCCTCCCGGGCGAGGACCGTCTCCAGATACATCTGCATCCGCGATTCCGGGGAGCGCCAGCGAAAGAGCCGGAACTTGTCGCCGGAGAACTTCGCCTCGGCCGCAAAGGCGGGGACGCCTCCCAGCACGAGGATCACCACCGCCCACGGCGAAAACTGCACCAGCAGCACCCCGTAACTTATGAGGGAGATGCCGTTCTGCACCAGGCCGAAGGTGCGGTTGACGAGGCTCAGGGGACGGGTCGACGCCTCGCGTCGGGCGCGGGTGAGCTTGTCGTAGAACTCGGAGTCTTCGAAATGCGCCAGGCGCAGGGTGAGGGCCTTCTGCAGGATCATCACGTTGATGCGCTGTCCCAGCAGGGCGCGAAGAAGAGACTGACAGACCGAGATGCCGCGCTGCGAGGCGGCGATCGCCGCGATGATGGCTGCCTCCAGAGCGACGAAGGCGAGGACCTGCGACGTCTCGGTGATGCCGAGCCGGCGGTGCACATCGATGGCCGCTACGACGCCGTCGACGATGAGCTGTCCGACCCAGGCCGCCGCCGCCGGCAGGACCCCGGCGATGAGGGTGAGCAGGGCCAGGACGATGGTGAGATCGCGCCGGGTCGACCAGACGAGTTCGAGGGCGCGACGGCTGTAGCGGAAGATTCCGACGAAGCGTCGTGTCAGATGGGTGTCGTCGTTCCAGTCGTAACGTTTCACGGTTCGGCGGCAATCAAGCGAGTCAGAAAGGAGTTTGAAAAGAAGAGCTCAGTTATAGCACCGTGGAATCAATTGAGCAACTTGGGCGAAATCCTGTTGCCTCCACCCGCCATCTCCCTCGCAACGCTCGGGCGCCACCCGGGAATGGATTAATATTTCGACTCCTACTGTCTCAACGGCTCGCCCCCTCTTCGAGGGAGATGCGGAGTCACCTATCCTCTTCTCCATGCGTGATAGCGCTCGACCCATCCGAGAAGCTTCTTCGGCACGTGCTGCTTTTTCCAGGCGCCGGCCGCCATCTTGTTGGCCTCGGCCAGGGTGGGGTAGGCGTGGATGGTGCCGAGGATCTTGTTGAGGCCGATGCCGTGCTTCATTGCCAGGACGAACTCGGCGAGCAGATCGCCGGCATGAGTGCCGACGATGGCGACGCCGAGGATCTTGTCCTTGCCGGGTGGCGTGAGGACCTTGACCCAGCCGTGCTCCTCCCCCTCGGCGATGGCCCGGTCGAGCTCTCCGAGCTCGAAGCGGGCGACCTCGTAGTCGATTTTTTTATCTTTGGCCTCGGCTTCGCTTAAGCCGACGCGAGCCACCTCCGGATCGGTGAAGGTGCACCAGGGGATGACGCGGTAGTCGGCCCGGAATTTCTTGATCTGGCCGAAGAGGGCGTTGACCGACGCGAACCACGCCTGGTGGGCGGCGGTGTGGGTGAACTGGAAGGGACCGGCCACGTCCCCCGCGCAGAAGATGTTCGGGAAGTTGGTGCGCAGAAAAGGGTCGGTCTCGATGGTCCCCTTCGGATCGAGGCGCACCCCGAGTTCCTCCAGGCCAAACCCCTTGACGTTGGCCTTGCGCCCTACGGCGACCAGGATGGCGTCGAACTCCACCTCCACGGGGTTTCCATCATGTTCGCAGACGAGCACCTTGCGTTCGCCGTCGCTCTCCACTTTCTTGGCCGCATGATCGGTGAGGACCCGCACCCCCTCGGCTTCGAAGCGGCTCTTGACGAAGGCGGAGACTTCCTCGTCCTCGCGGGGCATGATCCGCGGCCCCATCTCCACCTGCGTGACCTTCGCGCCGAAGCGGGCGAAGGCCTGGGTCATCTCGCAGCCGATGGGTCCGCCGCCCAGCACCACCAGCCGCCTCGGAAGCTCCCGCAGCGTCCAGAAGTTCTCCGAGGTCAGGGTGTCGACCTTCTCCAGTCCCTCGATCGGCGGCACTAGAGGGGAGGCGCCGGTGGCGACGACAATGGCGCGGGTCGTCACGGTGCGCCCGTCGACCTCGACGCTCCAGGGAGAAACGATCTTCGCGCTCCCCTGGATGACGTCCACCCCCAGAGAGGTGTAGCGCTCCACCGAATCGTGGGGCTCAATCTTGCTGATGATCCGGTGGACCCGGTCCATGACGTCGGCGAACTCGAAGTCGGTGTCCATGCGGCGGATGCCGAACTCTTCGGCGCGGCGAAAGTACGAGAGCATGCGCGCCGAGCGTATAAGTGCCTTGCTCGGCACGCAGCCGGTGTTCAGGCAGTCGCCCCCCATCTTGTTTTTCTCGATGAGGGCCACCTTCGCCTTGACCGTCGCAGCGATGTAGGACGTCACCAGCCCCGCCGAGCCGGCGCCGATCACTACGAGATTGTAGTCGAACGTCTTCGGCTTCTCGAAATCCTTGAAGACGCGGCGCGATTTCATGAAGTCGACTCCTTTACGGGCGAGCAGGGGGAAAACCCCCAGCAGGACGAAGGAAAGGATCAGCTCTGGAGAAAGGATGTCACCGACGCGTTCGATGAGGCCGAGCTGGGTGCCGGCGTTGATGTAGACCGCTGTCCCCGGGAGCATTCCGATCTGGCTGACCAGATAGAAGGTCAAGGTGCGCATGGGAGAGAGCCCCATGACCAGGTTGATGACCCAGAAGGGGAAAAGCGGGACGAGGCGAAGAGTAAAGAGATAGAAGGCCCCCTCTTTCTCGACACCCGCGTTCACCGCTTTTAACCGCTCTCCGAAGCGCGCCTGCACCCAGTCGCGCAGCACAAAGCGGCTGACGAGAAAGGCCAGTGTCGCGCCGATGGTCGAGGCGAAGGAGACGACGAGGAGAGCGGGAAGAAACCCGAAGAGAGCTCCGCCGGCAAGGGTCATGATGGTGGCGCCGGGGAGGGAAAGCGCGGTGACGAGGACGTAGATCAGAAAATAGCCGCCGAGGGTCAGAGCCCTGTTCTGCGCATGGAACTGCTGGAAGTCGAGCTGGCGCGCCTTGAGGTAGTCGAGGGTGAAATACTGGCCGAGGTCGAGGACGAAAAACGCGGTGACCAGCGTTGCGATTACAGCCACAAGAGTGAATCTGATGGCTTTTTCCTGCATCGGTCGCTCCAGCATTCCATGACAACGGATTCCTTACGAATCGATTCCCTACTTGCCCCGAAAGGCGATTCGAGGCAAAATCCCAGCCATTGCCTTGCCTGAAATCGTGAGTTGATCCATCAGCGCCGATGCGCTGCCGGTTTGCATGGGTCGGCAGGAGGAATGAGGCGATCCCTCGCTGCGCAAGGACCAGGATATTACTCCCGCATCATTCTGACACGATTCAGCACTGACAATCGAATTTTTTCGCTTGGAATCTGCACCGGAAGGTTCGTTTTCTGTGAAAGGAGCAACGGTTCATGGACCCCCTCTGGTTGACGGTCGCGTTTCTTTGCGGCTTTCTTGTTCGGCAGGTCGGACTTCCCCCTCTCGTCGGATTTCTCATGGCAGGATTCATTCTCAACGCCATGGGGATCGAGGGTGGGACGACTCTGCAGGTCGCGGCCGATCTCGGCGTCACGCTGCTCCTGTTCACCATTGGCCTCAAGCTGGAGCTCGGCAGCCTTTTCAAACCCCGGATCTGGGCAGGCGCTTCTCTTCACATGCTTGTCACTGTGGGTTTTCTCGGGCTTGCTTTTGCCGGGTTTGCCCATCTGGGTCTGGCCCACTTCACTGATCTCGATACCACAAGCATTCTTCTCATCGCTTTTGCCCTGAGCTTCTCCAGTACCGTCTTCGCGGTAAAGATTCTTGAGGAAAAAGGAGAAATGGCCTCGGTGCACGGAAGTGTGGCCATCGGCATCCTCATCATGCAGGATGTCCTTGCCGTCGTATTTCTGACCGCCTCCACCGGCAAGCTTCCCTCACCCTGGGCCATCGTCCTTGTCGCGGGATTGATTCTGGTCCGTCCCTATCTCTTCCGGATCATGGATCGCTGTGATCACGGCGAACTGACGATCCTCTTCGGTTTTTTTCTGGCTCTTGTGGTCGGCGCCGAGAGTTTCGAAGCGGTGGCGATGAAATCCGATCTCGGCGCCCTGATCATCGGCATGCTCGTCGCCAAACACCCCAAGGCGAAAGAGCTTGCCAAGAGTCTTCTCGGCTTCAAGGAGATCTTTCTCATCGGGTTTTTTCTCAGCATCGGCCTTGCCGGAATTCCCACCCTTGAGACCCTGGGTATCGCGGTGCTGCTATGCCTGCTGATTCCGGTGAAGGTTGCACTTTTCTTTGTCCTTCTGTGCGGATTCAAGCTGCGGGCAAGATCGTCTCTGCTGTCCTCCTTCAGTCTGGCCAATTACAGCGAGTTCGGTCTGATCGTCGGCGCCGTCGGAGTGGCCAACGGCTGGATCGCTCCCGACTGGCTCGTCATCATTGCCGTTGCCCTCTCTCTGACATTCGTGCTCGCCTCTCCTCTCAACAGCAGGGGAGATGGCATCTACAGCCGCTATCAGAAACTGCTGCTGAAGTACGAGAGAAGAGGGCGCCATCCCGACGACCTAGCTGAACCCTGGCGCGCCAACATCGCCGTATTCGGCATGGGACGCATCGGGATCGGCGCCTACGAATATCTCAAGGAGCGCTGCGGAGCCAATGTGCGTGGGGTTGATCTCAACACCAAAGTCGCTCAGGAGCAGAAAGACGCCGGACGCGACGTGGTCCTGGGTGACGCCACAGACCCCGATTTCTGGGAATCGGTTAAGACGGGAGGCGGTTTCGATCGGCTCGAACTCGTGCTCCTGGCCATGCCCAAGCATCGCGCCAACATGTCGGCTGTGCAGCAGCTCCGAAAAGCTGGTTACGGCGGCACGATCGCCGCCATCGCCATGTATGAGGACCAGCTTCAGGAACTCAAGGCAGCCGGTGTCCACGCGGCCTTCAACTTCTATGCGGAAGCCGGCGCCGGCTTCGCCGAACATGTCTATGAGTCCGCTCTGGCCGCGGGCATCCTGCCCAGGGTTTGCCAAAGGCCGGCGTGAAAGGAAGGGCAAGAGATGAAAGATCCCGATTTCGAAAAGGTGGCCGAGTCTCGCTGGGTCCCCTTCGACGCACCCTCTCTGATAGGCAAATCGCTGCGCTTCGTGAGCGGCGACCCCGAAGGAGAGCGCTTTCGGATGCGTTATTTTCGCGATGAAAACCAGGCTCTGGTGGCGCTGGCCTGGTTCGGGCCTGAAACCGAAGGGCCGCCCGGGCACGCTCACGGCGGCGCCATGGCGGCGGTGCTCGACGAGGTTCTGGGGCTGGCGGCCTGGGCGGCGGGACACCCGATCGTCGTCGGCAACATCAACATCCATTTTCGCAGGCTCCTGCCGCTGCAAATGGTGGCGCGGGTCGAAACGCAGATCGTCTCGGCAAAAGGTCGAAAAGTCCTCGTGCGGGGGCGTCTTACCGACGGCGGTGAAGCCGTGTATGCCGAGGCGGATTGTCTCTGCGTCACCATTCTTCGGTGAGGAGTTTGGAGTCAGGAGAAAAGACAAAAGCCCTATTTTTAGGGCCATCCAGTCGTCAAGATTGACAACGGGGAGGAGAGAGTTAGAGTGTGATAAGTTTTTAATGTGACAGCCCAAGGAGGAGAATCAATGAGACGATCATTTGTTTTGCCTCTGCTCTTCTTCGCTCTGGTCGCACTGCCTCTCGGGCTCAATGCGGCGCCCCCGGTCTTCGAAGTTGATCACGAGTTCTATCCCTACTACCCGTCGCTGGTCAAATGGAACAAGTCCTCCGCCGAGTTCACTGATCCGGCGACCTGCGGCGCCTGCCATCCGCGTCAATACGAGGAGTGGACCGGATCGGTTCATTCTCTCGCCTTCCAGGATCCGGTCTATCAGGGGGAGCTCAACAAAGGTTTTCAGGAAATGGGGCCGAATCTCACCCGTCAGTGCGAGGGGTGCCACACGCCCATCGGGGTCGTCACCGGAGAAGTCACCGGTCCGGGGCTGACGGGTCTGAGCCCCTTGGCTCTGGCGGGGGTTTCGTGCGACGTCTGCCACTCCATCAGCGGGACGACCCACACCCGCACCCCTTCCCGCCAGCCTCAGAACGCCTCCATGATCCTCACCCCCGGTTACGAGACTCTGGAGGGAACGGTGCTGGTGAAGAGGGGCCCCTCGACCCCCGTGGAGAACTGCGGCGGCGGCTTTCACGAGTGCGTCGAGTCTCCCCTGCACCTGCGCGCCGATCTGTGCGCCTCCTGCCACCAGGTCTATCACTACGATCGGCACTTCCCTCTGGAGGCGACCTACAACGAGTGGAAGGCCGGCCCCTATGCGCAGAACTCGATCCTCTGCCAGGACTGCCACATGGTGGGAATCGACGTCTTCATGCGTGCGGCTGAAGACTTCCGCAAGCCTGAGCGCGGCGAATATCGCCATTTCTTCAACGGGGCGAACTACCTCCTCTATTCCCTGGTCCAGGGAGCGGCGCTGAGAGCAGGGGACGAGGCGTTTGCCGACAATGTAAGAGAGAAATACAATATGGCCGTCGCCCGTCTCATGGCGGCCGCCGAACTGGAAGTCACACCCGTCTACCGCAACGGGGATCTCGCCGAAGTCAAGGTGAGGGTGGTCAACGTCCGCGCCGGGCACAACCTCCCCACCTCTTTGACCAACGTGCGGCAGTTATGGCTGGAGTTGACGGCAAAAGATGAAAACGGACGGGTCCTGATGACGTCGGGAAGCCCCGATGCGCGGGGAAAACTGCCGGAAGATACGCGCATGTTCAATTCCGAAGGGATGGGGGACGACTTCCACTTCGCCATAGACCCCTGGGTGGTGACCGCCTTCTCGCGCCACGATACGATTCCGCCGCGCGGGTATCGTGAGGTCTATTATGGACTGAGTGCACCGGAGGGAGTCGAGAATATCACGGTTGAAGCGACATTGCGCTATCGTCAGGCCGACCAGGCGGTCGCCGAGGCCGTTCTAGGCATGGCGCCGGATGACATGGACCTGATGGCGATCTACGGACTGGAGGAAGTGCCTCTGCTTCCCATCCTCGATATTGCCGACAAGGAGGAGACGTTCAGCGTGAGGCGATAAAAATTCCTGTAACTACTCAGATGCGCATCCTAACTCCCCCTAGCCCCCTCTTAACTTAAGAAGAGGAAGCTTTTCCCCTCCCCTTATGATAAGAGGAGGTTGGGAGGGGTTATGACAATCGGCCCGAAGGGAACAGGTCCCTTCGGGCCATTTTCATCATGCAAAGCCGATCATTCCGGATGCCGCCAGCCCGAAGAGAAAAGCGCACCCTATGAGGGTCGCCGTCCACTCCGTCTGCTGCATCCGACGCATTTCGGGATGACGGGGGAGGGTATAGACGAGAAAGAAGAGCGCCATCAGCGGCAGGGCCGGGAGAAAGACGTTCAGGAACTGTGCCGTCAGAAGGGCGGCGGCGAGGCCGACGCCTGCGATGGGCAGATAGAGGGCGGGGCGCTTCGAAGGACCGCGACTCCCGATTCCCAGACCGGCGACGTTGTCGTCAAGCAGGAACTTTTTCGCCGCAGCGGTGAGAAACGCGAGAATGATGACGTCGGCGACGCCGAAAACCGGAAGCATGTACTCCACCCCGGGAACGGCGATCTTGACGAGGAGAAAATCGGACCAAGGCGCCGGGCCGACCTGCCCCGACAGGTAGTAGGTTTCCACGGTCGCCGCAATCTTTTTACTCGGCCCGGCATAAACGCTGAAAAGGTCCGCTACCGACATCACCACGCATACCGGGATGATTTCTGAAGGTCTGTTCAGCGCCGACACCAGGTAATTGCCGACGAGAAGGGCAAAAACGACCAGATTGGCCGAGGCGAGGACGAAGGCCGGATCTCTGGGAACCGCCTCGTGACGGATGGCGATCGCAAGGCCAAAGGCGAGAGCCAGCGAGCCCAGAATCATGATGCGCCGCAGTCCCGGGATTCGTTCGAAAAAAGGTTCCTGGACGAGTGTGAAGAAGGCGCAGCCCCAAGCGATCAGGACGATGAAGAAGACGGAGAAACCGGGGACGAGGAGATGGTGAAGAGCCGAGAAATCGAGCGGTGCTGCGCCGAGTGCGCGGATCCCCAGCGAGAGCAGGGACCACAAGGCGAAAACGGCCGCAACGGGCCAGAGCGCGAAAAGGGCTTTTTCGTCAGATGCTGAAGTCATTCAGAAAATTCCAGTGTTCAATCTTTCACAAACATTTTCCTAGCTATCATCTCCTCCCCGCGAAAGCAACAACTATCGTGAAGCCCCCTCTTGTCAAAACCGGTTCGCTAGGAACAAAAATCCTCTTTTCATTGAGAGTTGCTAATCTCATGATAAGCTCATCTCCACAACCCGATCCCGAATCGGCGGCGGGAATCCATATTGAGCGGGAGGAAAATGATGAAGAGACGGCAGGGCATGAAACTCATGGGAATTCTTGCAGTTTTTGTAATGCTGCAGTGGTTTTTGTATGGTTGTGGTGGAGGAGGGGGAGACACTGCACATTCGGCTCCCCCAAGTGAAACCGAGCCTCCTGGTGATAAAGAGCCCGTTCCGACTGCCTTTATCGATCCCACAACTGGAATGGAATTCGTTCTCGTTCAGGGCGGATGTTTCAACATGGGAAACAACTTCAGTTCCGATTATTTTCTTCACGAAATCCAGGATGAACTCCCTGTACACCACGTCTGCATCGATTCATTCTATATGGGGAGGTATCCGGTTACCCAGAGTGAATGGGAGATCATCACGGGTGAGAATCCAGCATTCTTCCAAGAATGTGGATCCGATTGTCCCGTAGAGAACGTCTCCTGGAACGATGTTCAGAATTATCTGAGAGAGCTCAATGCGATCGGCGAGATGAATTATCGCCTCCCCACGGAAGCGGAATGGGAATATGCTGCCCGCAACGGAGGAAAGGTGCAGAAATATGCCGGTATCGGGCAGGATGTCGGGGAGGCGGCTCTAGGCGAATACGCTTGGTACCGGGAGAATTCGGGAATCGTGACACACCCTGTGGGGCTGAAGCTTCCCAGCGAACTCGGTCTGTACGATCTCAGCGGCAATGTGCTGGAATGGGTGGAAGATTATTACGGGCCCTACCCGGAGGCGGGGGGCACTTCGTTGAATCCAAGCGGGCCGGAGGCCGGGGAGTTCAAAATCTTTCGCGGCAGTAGCTTCTCCGATACCTCCAGGCTCCTTCGCGCATCGTTGCGCGATTTTCAAGGTCCCGACTTCAAAGCGGAGGGGAACCTCGGATTCCGCCTTGTCCTTCCTGTAGTCATCGAGGAATAGAATCCTTATCGCTTCTTGTCAAAAGCGGCCCTCCTGAAAAAGAGGGCCGCTCTTTTTTTTCTAGATACAGGAAGGAAAGAGGGCGTGAGTGGCTGCGGCGATTAACGGGCGCTTTCGGCGCCTCCCTCCGGACCGGGAAGGCCTGCCGCAATCCAACGTTCAAGAACGAGGATCTGATCCTCCGTGAGAGGCGGTCCGGTCAGCGGCATGCGGGGCTGGCTTCTCCCCCGCACCCGGTTGATCAGTTCGCTCGCCTCAGGTTCACCCGGGATGACCACCCTGCCAAGACTGCTGCCTGCAAGAACCCCTTCAAAAGTGTCGAGGCGAAGCCCCGCCGAGCGGATGGAAAACTGGTGACACTCGATGCATCGCTCCTGAAAGACGGCAGTGGCCTCAGTCCATGTCTCAGCCGGTGCAGGTCCCGGGAACGTCAGGTAGAGCAGGGTCGCTGTGACCATGAAAATGGCGGATCGCATACGTATCTCTCCTCTCTTGATCGGACTGATTGCAGAAAATTATCAACTGCCGAAGAAATCGCGGCGTATCTTCTCATGCAGGCTTTTGGCGGAGGGCAGATTGGGATCGATCTCCAGCGCCTTTTCGCAGTCGGTCAGGGCCTGGTCCGGAAAGTGCATCCGCAGCCATGTCTGGGCTCGACCGATCAAGGCCTCGCTGTAGGAAGAGTCGAGCTCCAGTGCCCGATTATAGTCCTCGAGGGCTTTTGGCAGACGCTTCATCGCCCTGTGAACGAGTCCGCGGTTGCAGTAGGCCCGCAGATACTCCCCATCGTAGTCGATGGCCCTTGAAAAATCCCGAAGCGCTTCACCGGAACGCGAGAGGGCGAAGTAGGCCATCCCCCGATGGTTGTAGATGAGCGCCCGGTTCTTGCGGCTCATGCGCATGGCGAGAATTCTGGAGTAAAGCTCGACAGCCCTGTCGAAACGATGACGGCTATGGGCGGAAAGGGCCTCCAGCATCGTCTTCTCCAGCGCGCTGCCGTGAATGGGCGACAGGGGCGGTTCATCCGGAAGATCGGATCGGGACGGTTCGGGGATCAGTTCGATGTCGGGAATTTGAATGGATTCTTCAAGAGCTTTGCGCCTCTTGAGGTTCAGCGCGAGGATTCCCTTCTGGTAGTCGCGTATTTCCTGAAAGGTCAGATCGGAGAGGGTGAGCGTGGCATTGAGGGCCGCCAGCTTGCGGCGAATCGACTCGTTGGGAAGGGAGAGGCGCGATTTGTAGATCAACTCGTGTTCCACCTCGGCCCAGGCGTCCTGTAGGGTGGTGCGAAGCTGGATTTCACAGACGTTGCGGGTATGGGGGAGCTGGGTCCCGCTCTCGGACCGATCCAGTTTCACCAGCAGGTGGACCGAGTCGTAGCCGAATTCGCGGAAGGAATTCCCGGCCGCCTTGCGCACGGTTTCCACGACTTCGAAATGGTTTTTGAGGAGATGCTCGACCATGTCGACATCTTCGAGAAAGGGGCAGATGATCCGCAGTCCGAGCAGATCGGTGACGTTGGGATTTCCCTGCCTCTTTCGGGCGCTTCGCAGTAGCTTCTCGTAATAGTCTTCGAAGCGCTTGATCCGGTACTTGATGGTGGGCGTAAAGCCATGCCGCTCGAGCAAGGTGCGGATGAGGCGGTAAATTCCGTGCAACTGTTCCTCATGGCGCGGAAGCAGGCTCTCGTAGAGTTCCTTGAGGCGCTGGCGCTCGGGCAACTGAAAGGATTTTCCCCCGGAAGCTGTCTTCATGGACTCTTTTTCGGCAGTAGGGAGAGGTTGAGATGGATGCGCAGGCCATTCTAGCAGAAACACGATTGCGCAGTGAACGCACAAAGCGGCAAAACGGATGAAAAAGGTCGATGCAACAAGTATACTTGAAATGAATGTTTGAACACCCCTGTCCCACCTTTGATTGAAAAATTTCCCTCGTCAGGTACTTTATGAATCGTTCTGCCTCCCTTCTGATCGCGCTGTTTCTTCTGACTCTGCAACTTTTTTGTTCTTATGCCCTCGCCGAAGAATTTCCCTCTCTGACCCAGGTTCCTCCCCGCGCCGGAGAGATCGCCGCCGAAGCCGTGCAGGTGCGCTCGCGCATCGAGGTCCTCTCCGACCTCGCTCCGCTCCAGGCGCAGATCAACGTTTCGCAGGAGCGTCTCAGACAGACGAGTGAGCGCGTCGAACTGTATGGTGATCCGGCAACCTGGAGCATCGAGCGCCTTCTCGAGTCGCGCTCGATCCTGCAGGGCGAGCGCATTCGGCTGCAACGCCTCCAGCAGGAGACGACTGAGCGGCACGAAGAGCTCGAAAGGATACGCCTGAGCTGGCAGGGACGCCAGGAGTTCTGGCGCAGTTGGGAAGCCGCCCTGCAGACCGACGAAGTTCCCTACCCCGTCGAAACCTTTGCACAGGTGAGGCAGCTTCATCAGGAGGTGCTCGCAGATTTGGAGCCGCTCTCCGGCAGACTTTCCAGCGTGCAGCAAGAGCTTGTGGCGCTGCTCGGAGAGAATCTCACCCTCCTCGCCGCTATCGACGCCGGTCTGAGGCAGTTGCGGGCGCAGATCTTCCAGCGCACAGGGCGTCCCCTGCTTCATTCGGATTTCTTCCGGCAGTTTACCGAGCAGCAACTGTGGCTCGAACTGCGGCAGGGGGTCGGAGAGGCGCTGCACGTCGATATGCGCGCTTTTCAGGGGCAGGTCTGGATTCTCATCTCACAGGTGCTCCTTGCCTTCGGCGCGGCCCTTTTCATTCTGCGCCATCGCCGCTCGGCTGCGGAGAAGTCCAAAGAATGGGATTTCATTCTCGACCACCCCTGGGCGACCGGCATCTTCATCGCCATGGCGTCCTTCACCCCATTCTTCGCGGCTCTTCCGCCCGTGTGGAATCTGGTGATATGGCTCCTTTTCGCTCTCTCGTCAGCCGTGCTCATCTCAGCCCTGGTGCGCAACCCCCTCAAACGGATTACAGTCTATTTCCTGGTCGTCATCCTTCTCGTCTCGATGGTGCTGCAACTCGTCAGTTTCCCCGCGCCCCTTTATCGCCTCTACATCACCTTCGTTTCCCTGGCGGGCGTCCCAGTTTTTGTGCTGCTGGCGCGCTATAACATTCAACGCCACTTGGGGCGAATCAAGTTTTTTTCCATGGGACTCTACTTCGGCGCCCTGGTCTGTCTCGTCTCTTTTCTGGCGCAGGCGGCCGGATACAGCACCTTGTCGGCCCACCTGATCGATGCGGCGATCCGATCGGTCTTCATCGGCATATTCGCAAATATGACTCTGCACCTTGGGCAGGGGGGGATCGATTACTTATTTGCGCATCCGCTGATGAGTCAGCGCAAATTCGTACAGAGCTTCGGAGGAGAACTGGTCGTCCGTCTCAAGATGATCTTCAAGGTCGCCGTCGTGGCGGGAGCTTTTTTCCAGATTCTCGTCGTCGTCGGAATCTACAGCAGTTTCGCACAGGCATGGGACGATCTGACGAGTCTCGGCGTGTCGGTCGGGCAGGTGCATCTGACGATGGCCATGATCCTTCTTGCTCTGCTCGTGATCTATCTCTCGATCCAGGTCTCGTGGCTGCTGCGCGCGGCGCTCGACACGCAGGTTTTTCCCTACAGCCAGGTCGACCGGGGGGTGAGCGACTCGATCAAGAAACTGCTGCACTACTTCTTCATTCTGATCGGTTTTCTCCTCGCCATCAGCCTGGCCGGGATTGAAATGCGCAACTTCGCTGTTCTGGCCGGGGCGCTGGGGATCGGTATCGGCTTCGGTCTGCAGAACATCGTCAACAATTTCGTCAGCGGGCTCATCCTTCTCTTCGAGAGACCGATCAAGGTGGGGGACATGGTCGTGGTGGAAGGGGACTGGGGGAAGGTGATCTCCATCGGACTGCGCTCGACCGTCGTCGAGACCTTTGACGGCTCGGAACTGATCGTACCGAATTCGACTCTCATTTCGCAGAAGGTGACGAACTGGACCCTGACCACCACCAAGGCGAGGGTGGTGCTCCCCGTGGGGGTCGCCTATGGCAGCGACATCGAAAAGGTCCTGCGGATTCTGCTGGAAGCGGCGGAATCCCACTCCCTCGTCATGACCGATCCGGCGCCGCGGGCGCTGTTCGTCGGCTTCGGCGACAGTTCCCTTGATTTCGAATTACGTGCGTGGATCGCCGATGTGAATGGACGACTGGGGGTGCGCAGCGAACTCGGGCAGTTCATCGACCGGCGTTTTCGGGAAGAAGGGGTGGAAATCCCCTTCCCGCAACGCGATCTCCATCTGCGTTCAGTCGACGGGGAGATCTTCGCGCGGGCGGGGGGGCGGCAGGAGAAAGCCCCGGCAAACCCAGCGCCGCAGGAACCCTCATGATCCTTTCAGTCAGTTGAAGTTCGTCAGCAGAATTCCGGCGATGTTGAAGTAGAAGATAAGGGTTGCCGTATCGGTGAGGGCGAGGACGATGGGACCTGCGGCGATCTTCGGATCTCCCTTGAAGGCATGGATGACCGTCGGAAGGAGCACCCCCAGCAGACACGCCGTCACCATCGACAAAAAGATGCTCCCCCAGACCGCGATGCTCACCAGCGCCGCCCCCTTCCATCCCCAGATGACCGCCGCGACGATGGCTCCGCTGAAAAGGCCGAGAAGTGAAGCGGTGAGAAATTCTCGTCCCATGGCCTTGCCGAAGGTCGGCCAGTGAAAGCGGTCCTGGAAACTCTGCAGAGTCAACGTCATCGACTGGATGCTGACGCTCTCGGCCAGGGCGAGGACGATGGGGATGAAGAGGCTCAGGATGACGAGGACTTCCAGAAGCCCCTGGTAGAAGCCGGCGACGGCCGCACACAAAAGCCCCCCCGCGATATTGGCCAGAAGCCAGGGGAAGCGGCGGCGAAAGCTCGTCCACGAAGATTCGCGGCGCCCCCGGGCGGCATGAACCCCGATCAACTGGAAGATGGAGTCGAAGGAGTGGGTTTCGGCGACGTCGAAAACCCCTTCGGTAAAGAGATTGACGTCCATGATCCCCAGGAGGCGTTTTTCCTCGTCCACCACCGGGAAGGCGAGAAAACGGTAGAGGATGAAGAACTCACAGGCTTCGGAGACGGTCGCCGAGTGAGGGATCGTGACGATCTGGCGCACCATGATGGAGGCAATCGTCACGTGAGAGGGGCTCATGAGAAGGCGCCTCGTAGGAACAACCCCCTGGAGTCGTCCGGAATCGTCCGTCACGTAGAAATAGATGATTTCCTCTGCCAGTTCCCTGGAGCGAAGGGATTCCAGGGCTTCGTTCACCGTCTGATGGGGGCTCAGAGTGGTGAAATCGCGCCTCAGGTAGTTCACGACGGGATCGCCGAGCTGGCTGGCGCGAATTGTATGATCCCTCATTTTTTCTCACCTGCACGAAGCATTTTCCAGCCCTTCCATCATTCTCTGACACCTGAAGTTTTCAATTCAAATAGCTCCCGATTTCGGTTACCTTCGGCGGGAGACGAAACCTATCACACCCGGAGGGGGCAGGCAATGGCAAGAAGCCCTCTGTGATGATTTACTTGAAGAGTCCGGCCGCGTCTGCGCAGCAGGGGAGGGGGCAGGCGCCGGTTCGGCTCCACGGTGATTCCGATGGCTGAGGCGGCGTACGATTTTCATCAATGCAAACTTTGCAGGGAACACGCCGCTTCTCCGCGCTATTTTCTTTCCAAGGCGACGGTTTATGCATGTTCTCGTTGCGATTTCCACTACATCGATTTTCTCGATGATCTGTCACGGAGCGCGGATGATGCGGGTGGGAACCTCGACGCGAGGGCCTGGGACTATATCGAGACGCGGCTGAGAGGAAATGCGAGCCATGCGCTGCGGCGCCTGAATCTGATCCGGGAGCACGCCTCGATTCCCGGGTCCGCCTGCCTCGACATCGGCGCCGGCGCCGGGGATTTCGCCGCGCTTCTCGCCACTGAAGGGTCAGCGGTCAGCGGCGTCGAACCGAGCCCGCTGCGGCGCAGGTTCGCCCTGCGGCGATTCGGTCTGGAACTGCGGGGGGAAACGGTCGAAGAGCTCAGCCGACGCAACGCGTTCACCGGCCGTTTCGACATCGTGACTCTCTGGGATGTCATCGAGCACGTCAACTTTCCTGCTGAAGTGCTCGGCGCCGCCGCCCTGATGCTGAGGCCGGGAGGGATCCTCTTTCTCGACACCCCCTCCCGCGACGCTCTTTCCTATCGGGTCAGCGAGGCGGCGTACCGTCTGTCCGGCGGCAGGGCGCCCCTGTTCCTGGATACCTTCTACTCCACCCTTCCTTTCGGGCACAAGCAGATTTTCCGGCCGCAGCAGCTTGTGCACCTGGCGCAGGCATGCGGGCTCGAACCGCTCAGCCTGAGGAGCCGGTACGCACCGGAGACGGGGTTGTTCACGTCTTTTCACCCACGCAACCAGATCGTCCTCGTCTGCCGTCGCCCCGGATGATGCCGGGGCGAGTCGCTTTTCTCAATGTATGTTCTTTCGTTTTCGATCGGAGCGGACGGCAGGAGAACTTCGTCTCGAGCGCTGCTCGTTCGTCTCCCTGGGGCGGGCTTCAGTGACGGAAATGACCCGCTGACGCAGCCGGGCGCCGTTCAGCGAAGCGACGGCCGCCTTGGCCTCCATCTCGCTCTCCATCTCGACATATCCGCTCCCCATGAAGCTACCCGTGCGCGAATCGGTGACGAGCCTCACGTCCGAAACGGCGCCGATCACCGAGAAGAGCCTGCGCAGATCGTCTTCGGTGGCATCAGGGGAGATATTGCGTACATAGAGTTCCTTGTTCGTCGCCATTTATTTCCTCCTGTGAGCTCGCAAAGGTTCAGTACGAAAACGGGATGAGCGTCGCGTTTTCGGCGCTTTCGGTGTCGGAGGCGAAAATCAGGGTTTCTCGCGATGGACTGCCAGGGACGCCCAGGATTGGGCGATCGACATCACTTCAAGGGTGTTGACGTTGACGTGTGGCGGAAGGTTGACGGTAAAGTAGACGATGTCCGCGATGTCCTCGGGTTTGAGGGGCTCGGTCCCTTCGTAGACCTTGGCGGCAAGTTGCTCGTCGCCTTTGAATCGAACCTGGGAGAATTCGCTCTCGGCCATGCCGGGCTCGATATTGGTGACCCGCACGCGGGTGCCGAGCAGGTCGGCGCGCAGGTTGCGGGAGAACTGCTGGATGAAGGCTTTGGTTCCTCCGTAGACGTTGCCGCCGGGGTAGGGCCAGCTCGCCGCGGTGGAGCCGATCGTGATGATATGACCGCTGTTTCGCGCAACCATGGAGGGCAGGAGAGCGCGGGTGAAGTAGAGAACCCCCTTGATGTTGGTGTCGATCATCGTCTCCCAGTCGTCCATGTCCGCCGTCCAGGCAGTCTCAAGGCCGAGGGCGAGGCCGGCATTGTTGAGCAGGACATCGACCTGGGGGAGGTCCTGGACCGCAGCCTGGACCTTCTGGCGTTCGCGTACATCAAGCATGAGAACGAGCGCAACGGCATCTCCAAGTTCCGCCTGCATGCTTTCAAGGCGAGAGCTCCTGCGTCCCGTCAGAATCAGTTTCCACCCGTCGCGGGCGAAACGCCGGGCGCAGGCGGCACCGAACCCCGATGTCGCACCGGTGATGAGGATCGTTTTCGACATCTGTCACTCCTTCGCAAACACGGCCCCCGATCGAAAGGCGGTATAAAAAAAAGACATGGACCGCTCATGTTCACCTAAAGGATAGCCGGAGAATTCCTTTTGTCATGGGCGCGGCTTGCGCTTCTTCCCCGATCCGGGCTGGGGGGCCCCGCCCGGGCGGCTCGCTTTTTCCGGCCGGGCGGGTTTCGGCGCAGGGCGCGCCGCGGAAGGGGGTTTGGCGCCTGCCTCTCCCTTCGGTCTTTGCGGCAGCGCTTCGCGCACGGAGATCGTGCGGTTGATCAGATGAGCGCCGTCGAGGGTCGGAATCGCCTCTCTGGCCTCGGCCTCGGTCGACATCTTCACATAGGCGCACCCCTTGAACTGGCCCGTTTTCGCATCGGTGACGAGGTGGATATAGGACACCTTCCCGACCACGGAAAAGAGCTTTCGCAGATCGTCTTCGGTGGCTTCGGCCGAAATATTGCGCACGTAAAGATCCTTCGTCATTCCAGCTTTTCCTTTCAAGAGACTCTCGAAACTCGAGAGGCCGATTCGTCAATACGGTCTATGGAGTATAGACGGGAAACGAGGCTGCTGCCAGGCTTTTTGAGGTGATTGACAGTGCATCGCGCTCTGCTACAAGGAAAAAGCACTCAATCCGCGTCAAGGAGGCGAACCGATGAGAATCGAAGAGATGTTGTCCACTCACCCTCTGAAGCAGCAGATGAAGCCAGCCATCCCCTCGACGATCGCCGCTATCTTCGAATGTGCGGACGCATGCTTGAGCTGCGCCGACGCCTGCCTCGCCGAAGAGCAGGTGCAGAACCTGGTGCGCTGCATCCGGCTGAATCTCGACTGTGCGGAGATCTGCGAGACGACGGGGAAGATCCTTTCGCGTCAGACCGAAGCCGATCCCGAACTCCTTCGCGCTCAGCTCCAGGCATGCATCGTCGCTTGTCGTCGCTGCGCCGATGAGTGCGACCGTCATGCGCAGATGCACGAGCACTGCCGGATCTGCGCCGAGGTCTGCCGCGAATGCGAAGAGGTCTGCCTGGCGATAATGGACGAGTTTCCATCGAAAAGCGGCATGATCTGACCCCCGGGGAGAGGTCCCCCCGAGAGCGTCCGGGGGGATCTAATTTCCTTTAGTCCACCTCTTTTTGCCAGAAGTGACCGTTTTCCCACATGGCAATTTTCCTCTGAACGTGCTAAAAAAGAAGACTGTAAAGGTCATCTATAGACACGGAAAGGAGAAAGTCCTTGGGACGATATATTGGCCCTGTGTGCCGGCTGTGCCGCAGGGAAGGGATGTGCCTGTCCCTCAAGGGGGACCGGTCAGCGACGGATAAATGCGGCGTCGTGCGCCGCAACTACCCACCGGGGCAGCACGGCCAGAGCCGGAAGAAGATCTCCGTCTACGGTCTGCAGCTTCGGGAGAAGCAGCGTACCAAGCGCACCTACGGTCTGCGGGAGAAGCAGTTCCGCAAATATTTCGATATGGCCGATCGGATGAAAGGGGTTACCGGGGAAAACCTTCTCATCCTCCTGGAGCGTCGTCTCGACACCATCGTCTATCGTCTGGGCTTCGGCGTCACGCGCGCCGAGGCGCGCCAGTTGATCACTCACGGCCACCTGCGGATCAACGGTCGCAAGATCGACATCCCTTCCTACCTCGTACGGCCCGGCGACGTCATCGAGCTGCGCCAGAAAAGCCGTCCCATGGAGCGCATCAACGAGGCGCTCGACGGCGCAGTCCGAAGGGGGAGCCCCTCCTGGCTGGAACTCGACCGCCCGCACTACAGGGGAGAGGTCAAATCGCTCCCCATCAGAGAAGAAATCGCGGGCGCCGCCTTCCAGGAGCAGCTCATCGTCGAGCTCTACTCCAGATAGCCCGAACGCGCATGGCCCACCTGGACAGGTGGGCCATGCGTATCTTACAAACTCAGGATATTCCCTGACCATCAAAATCAAAACCCGGTTCGCACCCCGGCAGGGCGAACAAAAGGTTCGCCCTACGATTACTCATCAGCTTTTCGCTTGCATGGGAGGGGATTTGTCTGTCATTGCGACTCCTCACTCCTCAC
>JARFUG010000131.1 GCA_029289095.1 Desulfuromonadales bacterium | reverse complement strand
GGGCGTCGGCGGCTTCGATCCGCTCGATGAGTCCGGCCATGTCGTCTTCGAGGAAGCACTCCCCCGGGTGGGGGCCGGGCTGTTGGGTGCAACGGCGGCAGTTGGTGCAGAACTCAATTTTGGATTCGAGCAGATAGATCTTTTCGGTGGCGGCGCCCCTCTCTTTCGCGGCAGCCAGAACGGTCGAGACCGCCTGGTCGATCGTCCCGCTTTTGCGATAACTACCGACGATGCCTAAAACCATTCGGCTCATCGCCCACTCCTTTCTATTTACCTGAATCCGTGAGAATGATTTATCAATGCAGATTCAAGCCCTATTTGCAGATACCGACAGGTGAGGAGTGAGGCGTGAAGGGTGAGAGTAAATTCCAATGCCAAAACAAATACTTTAAGAAGTTTCTCCTCACTCCTAACCCCTCACTCCTCACGGATTCAGGATTTAGTTTGACAGCGAAAAGTGACTGTTAACAAAGGTTGGCTGGGATTATAACTGTTTCCGGAAAATTCTCCTTAGGGATTGCTTCAATAGAAGCTTCTGCTGCTCGGAACGCCCGAGCAGATCGACGCGGCGCGCTCGGGGCTCGGCAAAATTGAAGGACGTCGACGAAGTGGCCGACTTCGATCAGGCCCGCCTGGAATGGTGCGAAAACGCGACCCCGACGACGAGTACGGTTGCTCCTCCTCTCAGAGTCTCAGCAGCATGCAGGTCTCAAGATGTCTGGGGCAGTACCTGCTTCCTGGCGGGGTAACGTTTTTCCCAGAAAAGGACGATCGCGCTCGCAACGAAGATGGTCGAATACGTCCCTGCAATGATCCCGACGAGCATCGCAAAGGCGAAGTTGTGGATGACCGACCCGCCCAGGAAGAAAAGTGCCGCAACGACGATGAGGGTGGTGCCCGAGGTGAGGAGGGTGCGGGAGAGGGTCTCGTTGATGCTGCGGTTGACGGTGGCGGCGAACCCCTCGTTCGGGCGCCTGCCGGTGTTCTCGCGAATCCGGTCGTAGATGATGATCGTGTCGTTGAGCGAATAGCCGATGATCGCCAGAAAGGCTGCGATGATCGGCAGGTCGATCTCCTTGCCGAAGAGGGAGAAGAAGCCGAGCGTTACTAGGACGTCGTGCGCGAGGGCGACGACGGCGCCGACGGCGAAGCGGAATTCGAAGCGCCATGAGACGTAAACCAGAACGCCGAGTATCGCGTACAGTATTGAGAGCAGGCCCTTTTCTCGCAGCTCCATCCCGACCTGCGGTCCGACCATCTCGGTCCGGCGGACCTCCAGCCCCTCCTTGCCGAATCGACCTTCCAGGGCCTCCCTGATCTGGTGCGACAGTTGTTTCAGCTCAACATTCGTCTCCTGCGTGCGGATCAGAAATTCGTTGGCGCCCTCGCCGAGCTGCTGAACCGTGACGGTCCCCAGGTTCAGCCCCTTCAAGGCGTCCCTGATATCGCCAGGCTGGGCAGGGCTGGCGAATTGAATCTGAATCAGGGTTCCCCCCGCGAAATCGATGCCGAGCTCGGGACCTCCCTTGGCAATGAGAGAGACGAGCCCGGCCAGGATCACCAGAACGGAAAGCGTTACGGCGATACGGTTTTTACCGACGAAGTCGAACGAGCTGTTTGGTCTGACAATTTCCATATGAACTCACCTGTGAAATGCGGATAGAGCGCTTGCCATAGCTGTCGACGAACACTCGTCAGAGAAGCGCAAAATGCGCGACGGAGCGGTGTCGTATGGCAGCAGGAAGTGTCCCGCAAAGGGACGGCGATAAGGCTATCCGGAAAACTCAGGCAAGCGGTGGCGGGCGGGGGAGGGAATACGTGGGGTATTCAGCCGAAGGCGCAAAGAAAACCGAATCATGCTTCGGCAGAGGTCGCGAAGTTGGACAGGCGGTCGGCGATGCCGCCGATGAGATTAAAGGTGGGGCCTCAGAAGAGCCGCTGATCTGGGCTTCATGATGGGTGGCAACCACCAGATCCGGACTGACGTCTGGTGCGGCGAGTGTGTCGGCGCTGCGGCCGAATTCCCCGGCAACAGTGTCCACCTGACCGACCGTCAGGAAGGTCGCCAGCAGAATCCAGACCCATGCTCCAAGGAGCCTCAAGGCGAGTCCATTGCGGCGGGAGATGGTTGCGGTGCTTGTGAAATGTTCTCGCATGATGTCCCGATGGTTTCTGCTTAGACAAAGATCATACGCTCATGTGCTGTTGAAAGTCCACTCTTGAGACCGCCGACGGGCGGCTTGTTCAAAGGAGCAGAGCCGCCCCCTTCCGGAGCCCTCAGATCACCCCCGGAATTCAACAATATTGTTCAACCCCGCCGTAGAATATTCATTAATTCTCATGCCAAGGAGTATGGGGTCGCAGGGCTCCTGATGCCAAGTTTCTGTTTTTATGTCGTTTTTTGGCCGCTCCAAGAGTTGGCGCCTTCCCTGCTATATGGATAGACAAACACGAGACAAATCAAGGAGGAACGCATGAAAAACATCTTCCACCCCGAAATCCGCCCCTCTCCACCGGTTTCATTTCGATGGTGCGAAGAACGCATAGGAAACAATTCACCTTTTTCCAAAACCGGCCTTTCACGAGACAAACGGCCGCAAACCTATAACAAGGAGAACCAAACATGAAAAAGATCAGCGTACTTACCGCCCTTCTCGTATCCCTCTCCCTGTCGGTGACCGGACTGGCCATGGCGCAGAGCGTCGATCAGGCAAGGGGCTCCGCTGCATCTGTCAAGGCCTATGGGGAGGTTCAGCTTAGCGGCGATGGCATCCGGTTCGTCGCCCCGACTGCTCAGGCGGCGATCCCGGAGATCAAGGAGATTCCTCCGGTCGAGTCGATCGACTAAAAATCCCGGAACAACAAAAACGGCCGTGGATGAAATCCCAAGCCGTTTGCCTCCCTTAATTTCTGACACTAGCCCCCAGGCATCCATGACAACGCCTGGGGGCTTTTCCTTCCTAATCCGCTGCCAGCCCCCCATGCTGCCGTTCATCATCTAATCGGATTGACTAAACTGCCGTTCGGCGCAGCAGAATGGAGTTGCCGATGACGCTCAGCGAGCTCGCCGTCATGGCGACGACACCGATCATCGGATGGAGAAGCCCCAGGGCGGCGATCGGGATGGCGACGACGTTATAGAAGAAGGCCCAGAAGAGGTTCTGTACGATCTTTCGGAAGGTGCTTCGTGACAGATGCACCGCCTCCACCACTTTGGTCAGTTCGCCACGCACAAGAGTGACGTCGGCCGCTTCGATGGCGATGTCCGCTCCGGCGCCGATAGCGACGCCGATGTCGGCTTGCTTCAGCGCTGGCGCGTCGTTTATGCCGTCTCCTACCATGGCGACCACGTTTCCGTGCTCTTTCTGCAGCCGGCGCACGGCATCGACCTTTCCCTCGGGGAGAATGTCCGCCATGACCTCGTCGATCCCGACCTGCGCGGCGATGGCGCGGGCGGTGCGTTCGTTGTCGCCGGTGATCATGATCGGGCGGATCTCCATCTTCCTGAGCTGCAAAATCGCCTCTTTCGAGTCCTCCTTGAGGGTGTCGGCCACCGCCACCACCCCTGCGGGGCGCCCGTCCACCACAACGAGCATCGCCGTCTTTCCCTCTTTCTCCAGACGCGTCATCGTCTCCTCGAGGCCGTCCAGGGGGATCTTCTCCTCATCGAGGAGCCTTCGGCTGCCGACCTGGACTTTCCTGCCGTCGATCGTCCCCTGGACGCCCCGGGCGGTGATCGCCTCGAATCCCTCGACCTTGGCGATCTTCAGACCCCGTTCGCGGGCGCCTTCAACGACCGCCTCCCCGAGGGGATGCTCCGAGCCCGCCTCGACCCCCGCCGCATAGGCGAGGACGTCATCTTCTTCAAAGCCTTCCGCCGCAACGACGTCGGTCAGGGACGGCTCTCCCTTGGTGATCGTCCCGGTCTTGTCCAGAACGATGATGCGGATGTCCTTGAAGCTCTGGATCGCCTCTCCGGATTGGATCAGCACCCCCCTTTCTGCGCCGATCCCCGATCCGACCATCAGTGCGGTGGGGGTCGCCAGGCCGAGGGCGCAGGGGCAGGCAATGACGAGGACGGCAATGGCGGCAAGGATCGCCACCATCAGGGGGGAGAGCTCGGGATTGACCCAGGGGAGAAAACCGGCCCCCCACTCCAGGATGGGGCGAAGAGACTCGGCGAAGAAGAACCAGAGAAAGAAGCTGAAGGCGGCGATCCCGATCACCGCAGGGACGAAGCGCCCCGTCACCCGGTCGGCGAACTCCTGGATCGGCACCTTGGAGCTCTGCGCCTCTTCGACGAGACGGATCATCTGGGAGAGGAACGTCTCCGACCCGACCTTTGTGGCCCGAACCTTCAGCAGCCCCTCCTTGTTGATGGTGGCGCCGATGACCTTGTCGTCGGGACCCTTCTCCACCGGCACCGATTCACCCGTGGCCATCGATTCGTCGATATGGCTGTTTCCTTCGATGATCTCTCCGTCGGTGGGGATCTTCTCTCCCGGCCGAACAACCATGATATCCCCCTGCCGCAGCTCATTGATCGGCACCTCTGTCTCCTCTTCGTCGCGCTCGACCCGCGCCGTCTTGGCCCCCAGGGTGAGGAGCTTGCGGATCGC
>JARFUG010000044.1:22815-27155 GCA_029289095.1 Desulfuromonadales bacterium | reverse complement strand
CCCCTGCGGGGACAGTCCCGGTTTTGCTGACATCCGTTTCCTTAAACTAGCGCCACTCGGGACACTGCCCCTATTTCTCCCCTTGGCCGGCTCACTGTTTACAAAAAAGCCCTGCGTTTCAGCAGGGCTTATGTCCATGGGCTCAAGGGAGGCTTATTAACCCCTGAGGATATAGTTTTCCAACTGATTGATGGTGAATTCCTTTTCCTCCAGCACCGCCTTGACGACATCACCAATGGAGATGAGGCCGGCCAATCGTTCTCTCTCTATCACTGGCAAATGGCGAATACGTTTTTCCGTCATGAGGGCCATGCAATCCTCAATGCTCCGTTCCGGATCGATACAGACCACCTGGGAAGCCATGATATCCTTCACCTGGATCTCCCGCGACGACGCCCCCTTGAGGATGACTTTGCGTGCATAGTCTCTTTCCGACAGGATGCCCGCCACGCGCCCTCCGTTCACTACGACGACGAGAGCTCCGACATCTTTTTCGGCCATGAGCTCCAGGGCGGCAAACACCCTGTGCTCCGGTCCGATCGTCCAGACCTTCTGCCCCTTGGCTTCCAGAATATCCCGTACAGTTCGCATAAGTTCCTCCCCGCAAGAAAACAAACCTTGTTCTACAACGGTAGCCCTGCGGGGGATAAAAGTCAACCTGCCCTGCCAAGATATGGACAAGGATGTCTCGGCAAGTTCAGGATCTGGACACCAAGCCGCTTGCCGCCTCTAGAAGCCACATCCCGCGCCTCCCGTTTCTCACCTGAAATGGTAGAGCCTCGAGTTTGCGCCGATAACGATCTCTCCTTTGCCATCTCCATTGATATCTTTGACGGCAATTTGATTGTATCCTGCCAGTTTGAAATCAAGACCCGTTTGCCAGAGGAGGCTCTCGCTGTCCCCGCAGATGACCATCAGGAGTGAATCGCCGGAGACGATCCAGTCGGCGATCCCGTCGCCATTGAAATCGTGCCGCTGCAACCCCATGATCGGCTGGTTCGTAGGGACATACAAGGTTCTTTTCAATGCTCTGTTGATTCCATCATAGATCTCCAGGAAACCATCTTTTTTCCCTACTACAATATCCGACTTGCCCGTCCCGTCCACATCATCGACAATCAGCGCAAAGCCTCCTGTATCGATGGTTCCTTTCTGCTCGAAAGTCATCCCTTCATAGACGTAAATCTTTCGTGAACCATCAGTCAGAAGAGAGACGATGATCTCCTTTTTTCCATCGTCACCTTCGGCGAAGGCAATGTCATATACTTCGCCCCGGTTGGCCCAAAGAGATGAGCTCCTCCACTTCGGAGCCAATGTTGCACCATCTAAAACGACTAAACCTCCCTCCGTGATCGCACCAGACTCCTTGCCTAATCCGACGATAATCTCTTTTCGGCCGTCCCCGTTGAGATCGGCAATCTCCAGTGTAGATGAGTAGCCGCCACTCCCAGACAGTACCGTTTGCGTTTTCAAAGTACTTGTCGCTCCATCATAGACCTGGATAAGTGCTCCATCGGCCGTACCTGCAGCCACAACGTACTCTCTTTTGCCATTGCCGTTAATATCTTCCAGTCGTACCGAGCGAACAGTGAATGCACCACTCCCCTCAAGGGATACCTCCCGTTTGAGACCGTGGGTGAGAGCGTCAAAGATAAAGACCGTTCCCGGTGCATTGCCGTTTGCACCGGACGCGGTGACCATGAGGATGTCATCACGCCCGTCGCCATCCACATCGCCTACGGTAACAGCACTCAAAGGACCGTTGTTTACCTTATTCCTCCACTTGATTGTTCCAGAATCAGGATCGGCGACAAAGAAGTTCGCACTGTTGCCACCGATGCCGGGCGTTAGGGCGCTCCACAACAAATCGTCGACACCATCATTATCCACATCACCAAAAGCTATGCTGACGACACTTGAGCCGGGGTTAGGGATATTCCAGATCTCATTCAAGGTGACTCCGTCAACGCAATGGACCCCCCCGTTATAGTCGTCACCATAGAGGATTTCTGCCCGTCCGTTGCCGTTGACGTCAAAGGCTGCAACACTGCGAATCCAACCCGGGGTCGCGACCTCTCCCACAATGGCCTGAGTAGTGGCATCGAAAATAAATATTTTTCCATACCCAAAGGTGCCGATGATTTCATCGCGCCCGTTCCCGTTCAGATCCCCTGCTGCAATCCTGTTTAAAGAACCGAACCGTTCCGGATAGTCCCACTCTCTGATGCGGGTCGCCCCATCGATTACCGTTCCGGCGCCTATGATCTCGAGGGCCGGATCGTCATCCACGTCTGCGAGGAGAATTCCTCCTCCCTGGACAGCCCAGAGCAGGTTGGATGTCATCGGCTCGAAGGCGTGGAGCTCTCCCCCCTCGTCGACAATCAGCTCAAGCCGACCATTTCCGTCCACATCGCCCAGAAGAAACCTTGGATATGTGAACTGGGTTGATTGGGTATAAATTTCCTCATAAGTTTGTCCGTTGTAAAAACGAATCGTTCCACCGTGGAACGCTGCAATGATTTCGTTTTTCCCATTTCCATTGACATCAGCGATCATAAGCTGGCTGACGAGTTCGCTATGGCCCCGCAATGGACTGAAATGAACCGGCAAATAGCCGGAGGAGGATTTTTTCAAAACATACCAATACGCCCCATTGTGATCGCGATGGGTCAGCACAATCTCGTGGTTGCCGTCTCCATCGGTATCGCCAACGGCGATGGCATCACTCCCATAGGCAATCGGCCCCGAAAGCGCATACTCCCAAGGTCTGGCAAATAATTGTGGCATCGATTGGGTGACACTGTGAACAGTGATGGCTATTTCCTCAGTTTTTCGACCACCCCTGTTGTCATCGACCGTTAACCGAATAATGTATTCGCCTGGGATAACGGGGCGAAACTTCGCCAATGCGCTCTGGGCCCCCTGCATGTTCGGGCAATTTCCCGGACAACTTTGAAAGAACCAGAGAAATCTCAGCGTATCTCCATCGGGATCCCAACTTTCGGATGCATCGATCTGAACCATATCCCATTGATTGACCACCGAATCAAAGGTGAGCTCAACGAATGGATCTCGGTTCTGCCAAGACCCGCCGCTTCCGGTATAGATCAACTTCTGCCATTCCCAGGAACCGTCACCATCCTCGTCCAGATTCAATTCGAGGTATCCCGGGTGGAATATCACCTGTGCTCCGCTCGAATTCGCTCCTCGATATCGCAAACTGCCACCGCTCGGCCAAAGATCGGAAGAGCGAGAGTGCCTTATCGGGCTCAGCAAGTTGAAATCGACATAGCCTAGATCGGAATCGTAATAGCGGCCTGAAAATTCATCTCTGTAGAACGCATTGCCTGATATTTTGTAATTGTTCAGCCAATAATTCTTCTGGGTCGCTTCATCGAGTATCACCATATCCAGAACAGTCGTATCTATCCAATCATCACCCAATACAACTGTCATAGAACCACTGAGGAGCGCTACCGCTTCGCTGGTTTCATATCGTATACTGTTGAATACCATCCGGTAATTCTTCAAAAATCCTGTTCCGGGATTTAAAAGCCCGTTTACTTCAAAAGTACCGGAGAGAATCACTCCGTTTGAGCAAAAATCGGCATAGGTGTAGGTTCCATGGAATACACCGCTTTCCTCCACGATGTTAATCCGATAAGAAGCCTGTCCTCCGCAATCCCCGTGGATCTCTTCCGTTTCAATTCTCAATGCCATGACCGTCGTCTGTGGATGATCTGGCAAAATACTGATATTCTGAACGGATTGCTTAAAAACATTTGTCAACAGGAAAATGCCTGCAGAACCTGCTGTCAGCGCCCCTGTCCCGTCATCCTCGGCGGAAAGCCTGCCGACTCCTGCACTCATTTCGCTGGTGAGAAACCCATCCAGCACCAAACCCTGAACCGTTGTCGGATCTAATACTGCCTGAGTCCTGACGCCGGAGTAAGAGAGCGCCGCCTCTGATGATCCCCCATTCCCTCCATCACAACCCGCAAGCAGAAGAGCAAGAGCACACAGCCCCCAAATGGCTGATCGGTGACGCATTTTATTCCTCCATCGATCTAGAAATAGTTCTTCCGCAGATTTGTGGGTAAATCGAGCAGAGGGTGTTGTCTCGGTAGAAATGCCGGTTACCAGACTCCCAAACAGCAACGCCGCCGCCCAGCTTTTCGGCTGTGTGCGGCGGCGTTTGGGATTTCTACTCCGGTCCTGCCCTCATCGACTCCCCCCCATGCGCAATATAATCCGGTCCTCTTTGTAAACTTTCGTCCACAGAAATGTCAACGATTTCTCATTGCGCACCCAAGTCACTTGAGAATGACGGACTTCGAATG
>JARFUG010000044.1:0-22715 GCA_029289095.1 Desulfuromonadales bacterium | reverse complement strand
GTCAACGATTTCTCATTGCGCACCCAAGTCACTTGAGAATGACGGACTTCGAATGCACCTCCTTGCTGGAGATCTGGAACATGGACACGGGAAAAGATACGACCGGCTCTGAGGAGGGACGGATCTTGCTCGGCGACGCATCGTCACGGGCGCCATGGCCACCCTGGCCACGGCTACCGCAGGGAGCGCCTTCGGCGCCACGGAGTTGCCCGAGAATTGGCCCTGGGAAAGGACCGACGGAAAACGCTACGGCAACAAGGTGGTTCTGATCACCGGAGCCACTTCCGGCATCGGGGGAGCCACCGCACGCGCCTTCGCCGCGGAAGGGGCGCGGGTCTTTTTCTGCGGACGCCGAAGGGATCTCGGGGAGTCGGTCGCCAAGAGCATTCGGGAAGCCGGCCCCCCGGTGAGATACCATCGTGCCCACGTGCGGGAGGAGGCGGATGTGCGCGCCTTCGTGGAGGCCTGCGTGCGAACCTACGGCCGCATTCGACATCGCTTTCAACAACGCCGGCATCGAAGGGCCGGAGGGAGCTCTGGATGAGATTCCGCAGTCCGGGTACAGCGACGTTCTGCGCACCAATCTCGACGGCGTCTTTTTCGCGCTGCGCTACGAGCTGCCGGTCATGCGAGCTGCCGGTCATGCGAGCTGCCGGTGGAGGGTCATCATCAACACCGCCTCGAGCCTCGCCCACGAAGGGCCCGGCAAATGGGGCGCCTATACGGCGAGCAAGCACGGCGTACTGGAAGTGACCCGGTCGGCGGCCCTCGCCAACGCCCCCCACAAAATACGCACCATGAGCATCTCCCCCGGGGCGGTGGACACGGCCCCTGCTGAGACGGACTCATCCATGATCAACTCCCCCCGCCCCACGCTCCTTGGACACAGGTCTCTCGGAATGCTCGTGCGGGTCAGCAGAGGGCTGACCGTTCTGCAGCATGGAGCGCCATTGCACGCGACCCTCGCTGAAAGTCTGGGGCTCGCCGCGCGAAACTACCAACCAGTAGGCAATCGCCATGGCCAGAGTCACGCCTGCCGTCGCCCAAACATATTCAGGCTCGATAACCGAATAATCGAGAATGATAACCTTACGGGCAATGGCCATAAGCGCTGTTGCCAATACGATTTTGACATGGATCACATCGTCGCGCAGGTAAATAATGATGTTTACGAAAATCTCGATAGCGATCAACACAGCCATGAATGCCCCGAAGGTTGCAAGAATATCGCTGATGGTGAGCAACATAAAGGGAGGCTGGCTGAGTTTCTTGTAAAGCACCCAGCACACATCGACCACACCCAAAAGGATGACGATGGTCATCAACACGGCCAGAACACGCACGGACCATCGGATGATCGCGCGTAAATGCTGCATCAGGGGTTCCTTGGGATTGTAAAATTCATCCATAAATTTCTTCGCTCCTGGTAAGTTTCATGCGCAGAATGAGTGCCCGGTTCAGCGCCCCGTCTTCAGGTGCCTGCTCCTATCGACAAAACTCTTGCCCCGGCAACTCAGAATGAGCAAACCGGCACCCTCTCGGACCACACATAGCTCATTTCCCGATCACAGCGCCTCGATATGCCGGATCATGCGTTTGCGCATCTCTTCGTCGGGCAGCGCTCCGAGGGCGGCGCCCATGTTGTCGATCATGTGGCGGGGGCGGCTGGTGGCGGGGGTGGCGGCGGTGACGGTGGGGTGCGCCAGGACGAACTTGAGGAAGAACTGCGCCCACGAGTGGGCGTCGAACTCCGTCGCCCACCCGGGCACCTCGTGTCCGCGGACGCGGTCCCACAGCCGGGTGCGCCCGAAGGGTGCGTAGACCAGGACGCCGATGCCGCGGTCCTGGGCCAGGGGGAGGATGCGCTCTTCCATGGTGAGATTGTCGATGGCGTAATCGATGCCGATGAAGTCCAGGGGCTCGCGCTGCATGATCCGCTCGAGTTCGCCGTATTGGTGGGGAAAGGTGGTGGTGACGCCGATGTAGCGCACGCGCCCCTCTTCGCGCAGTTCCTTGAGAATGCCGAACTGCGTGGGGACATCGCCGAGGTTGTGGACCTGGATCAGGTCGATTTGCCTCTTCCTCACCCGGGCGAAGGACCTCTCGATCTGCTCGCGGGCTGCCTTCGGATCGGCTTTGCCGCCGCCGCGCCCCGCGACATTCACCTTGGTGGCCCAGAAGAGCCGGTCGACGATGCCGAGTTCGTTGGCGACGGCTCCCGCCACCTCCTCGGAGGCGCCGTAGCTCGGTGCGGTATCGAAGACGCTCCCGCCGTGATCGACCATTGCCTGCAGAACCTCGCGCAGGGCGGCAACATCGCCGCTGGTGGCCACGCTCGCGAAGGTGGCGCTACTGCCGAGACCGACGGCGGGGAGACGCTCACCGGAGGCAGGAATGGCCCGGGTGATCAGGGGGAGCTTCTTGTCTCCGGCCCACAACAGGCTCGGCTTGATGACGATGGCCGCTCCGGCGGTCAGAGCGAGCTTCAGGTAGGCGCGACGAGAGATCATAATGACTCCTTTGTTTGATCGTTATCCGCCCGGCAATTAATTGATCGCTACCCGGGGAATCTCCCCAGGGCGATGCGCTGCTGAACGCCCCCGAGCCACAGGGCCAGAACGGCCCAAACCAGGGCGAGGGGGACGGCGACGCTGGCGACAGCCGCCAGTCCCATGCCGAGCCGACCCAGAAGACCCTCGAGCTGAGCGCCGACGACGTCGCCGCTGCGGTAGACGAAGGTGTCGATGAAGGCCTTGGATTTGTACTTGTCCTCGCGGCTCGTCACCGTGTAGAGCGTCTCGCGGGCGGGACGCATGAGGGCGCGCTGCACCGCCCGGAACGTCGCCTCGAAGGCGATCAGGGCGGCCAGCGAACCGACGATCGCCAGCCCTGCAAAACCGAGAGCGGTGGTGAGCGGCAGCAGTGCGAGCGTGACGGGGACGCCGATGCGCTTCATCAGATGGCCGGCGATGAGCGCCTGCATCACCAGCGTAGCCACCTGCGTGATCAGGTCGATGCGCGCGAATATCGTGGTGCGCAGATCGAGATCGTCCCCCAGGGCGGCGACCATCTGCAGGCGGGTGAAGTAGATGAGGGTAGCCATGATGGCGAGGATGACGACATAGGCGGCGATGCCGAGGAGGTAGCGTGAGCGAAAAACGGCGCGGAGCCCCTCCCAGGCGCTCCCTCCGACGAGCTCGCGCTCGTCGACGGCGGGCGGCTCCTGGGGATCGCCGGAGTCGCCGCGGGCGCGCGCGGGCCGGAATCGTGCGACCCCCCAGGCGGCGCACAGGGCCAGCACCAGAAATCCGCTCGAGACCAGGAGCAGGGCCGGAGTCCCAAGTGGCCGCGCCAGAACGGAGGCAAGCCACGGTCCGAAGATGGCGCCGCACGTCCCCCCCACCGCGATCATGCCGAAGAAGCGCTTCCCCTGCTCCAGCGAGAAGCGATCGGCCATCAGCGCCCAGAAGAGCATGGTGGAGAAGAGGTTGAAGACGCTGAACCAGATGTAGAAGACCTGCCCGGTGGTGACGCCGATCGCCTCGGGAGTGAATGCCAGAAGGAGATAGAAGGCAAGGAGGCTGGCGGCGAAAAAGAGGTAGGTGGCAGTGATGAAGTGCAGGCGGGGGAGGCGGCTGACGAGCAGACCGAAGACGGGGTTGACCAGCAGCGTAATCACGGCGGTGCCCATGAAGAGCCAGCGCACCGCATCGATCCCGCCGCGCACCCCCAGCGCCTCACGCGCAGGGCGCAGCATCATCAGGGCGGTCAGCACACAGAAGAAAAAGAGGACCGAGAGAGTGACGGGGAGGATCTCTTCCCGGCGAATGTTGAATACGCGCTGATAGAAAGGCATTAAAATAAGCTGCTTCCGTCCGTCCTTTCGATCCAGGTTCGCGGGTTACCCTCGCAATTCAGAATCTACCGCCAAAGACTCCAAGACCCAACGCAAACCTATTGATATAACGTGTTTCTTGGTGCATTGGCGCCTTGGCAGTGAAATAAGGCTTATTTATTTCCGGAGGCCGACTACTCCGGAAGGCTGATCAGAACATTTGAAATCTCGAGAACCAGAAGGTTGATGGAGTCGGTGGCCATGGAGCGGTGGAAGCTCTGCACGATCTTGCCGGTCTTCGAGTCGTAGATATCGACCTCGAAGCGGCCGGGGTCGCAGTTCTGCAGGCAGTTTTTGGGTGGATCGTACGCGTGGGCGACGACGACGTAGCGGGCTCGTCCGTTTTGCAGCCAGGGGAGGGGCGCACTCTGACGGTGGACCTCGAATCCGCGCGTCTGGAATCCCATGGCCATCTCGTGGGACCACTGAGCCCCGGTCGGCGCATCGAAGATCAGCGCACGCCTTGCGGCGTCGGCATCGTTCAGATCGGTTTGAGCGCCCTTTCCCGCACAGCCGGAGAGCGCCAGAAGAAAAATGAAAAAAGGAATGAAGTATCTCGAAAGCATCTGAGCTCCAATTTGATCAAACAATTTTCCCCTCAGCGCGCGAGCTCCGAGGAATCCCCAGGCTCAAGTGGAGCCATCCTCCTCGTCATCTTCGATCAAGCATACCACCTGCTTTCTGAGTTCCGGCAGACGGTGCTCCACATTTGCCAGACCAACTCCAGGTTAACGCCGAAATACTGGTGAATCAGCACATCACGCAGCCCGGCATCTGCTGCCAGGGCACTGTGGAGTAACGGGAGCGCAATCCCCGGGAGAGGTTTTTGACCGCTTCACCGATGATCTCCAGGTTGCGGACAACGGCATCCTGAATCACCTTGTTTTGATAAAACAGCTCTTTGTTGCCGGCTGTGTATTCCGCAATTGAATCAATGGCATCGCGGATATGCTGGAGATAAACCCGGTCATCCCTCATAGGGGACGGGCCTCCTCCAGAATTCGGGAACGAAGATAGGGACTCATCCCCTGCTCGGTAACGACGTCGACACGCAGGCCCAAGCGCTCTTCAAGGTCCTGCTTCAAACCGACGAGATCGAGCAAATCGCGGCCGGGTTCGAAATCGACCAGCAGGTCGAGGTCGCTCGACGCGGTTTCGACTCCCTTGGCAAAGGAACCAAACACCCGCAGGTTCTCAGCGCCATGGCGCCGAGCGATGGTTTTGATGTCGGCGGCGAGATTTTCCAGAATCAAGGTTTTGGCCATGACATTTGTCCTTTTCCCTCAGCGCGCGCACTCGGAGGGATCCCCCTTGAGTTTGAGCAGGCCGTGCTCGAGAGCGGGGAGGATCACCTCGAGGTTTTCGCGCACCCCCTTGGGGCTTCCGGGGAGGTTGACGATCATGGTCTGGCGCCGCACGCCGACCAGCGCCCGGGAAAGCATGGCGTGGGGGGTTTTCTGCAGGCTGGCCGCGCGCATCGCCTCGGCCATGCCGGGTATCTCCTTTTCGATGACGCGAGCGGTGGCGTCCGGGGTGACGTCCCGGGAGGTGAGCCCCGTTCCGCCGGTGGTGAGGATCAGATCGAGCTTTTCCGTATCGACCCAGTCGACCAGGGTATCGACGATCGTCTCCTCGTCGTCGGGGATGACGACATAGTGCGTCACCTCGCCGAGAGGGGCGACCATTTCCCGCAGGATCTGCCCGCTCAGGTCTTCGCGCTCCCCCCGCGCTCCCTTGTCGGAGAGGGTGAGGACGCCGATGGCGAATATCCCCGTCATTCGCTCTTCTCCCCCGCGGCAGGGCGGAAGACGACTGCGATCTCGTCTCCGTTGGCCACCTCTCCCCCCTCAAGGACCTTGGCAAAGATCCCTTCCTTGGGCATGACGCAGTCCCCCGCCTGGTAGTAGATGGCGCAGCGCTCATGGCAGATCTTGCCGATCTGGGTGATCTCGAGCAGAGCGCTCTTGCCGACCCTCAGCTTGGTCCCGAGAGGAAGCCTGCACAGGTCGACGCCGGTGGTTGTGAGATTTTCCGCAAAGTCTCCGGGGCCCACGTCGAGCCCGGCGGCTTTCATCTTGGCGATGCTCTCGGTCCCGAGGAGACTGACCTGGCGGTGCCAGTCGCCGCCGTGACCGTCCCCTTCGAGCCCGAAATTTTCAACCAGTATGCCGCGCCCCACGTCGCGCTTGCGCTCGCCTTTGCCGGGGCTGGTGCAGACGGCGGTGACCGTCCCTTTTTCCATGGAGAATCTCCTTCGATAAGCCCGTGTTCAGCGATTCTTGTCCTTGGCAAGAAGGAGCCTTCGGGCATTGTTGACGACGACCTGGCTCACCCCCCGGCTTTTGGCCAGATGCTTCAGATCCTTGGGGGTGAGGACATTCATGTAGCGCAGCGCCTTGGGCAAGGGGGTGCGCGGATGAAGGACGAGGGCCTTCTGGATCTCGTAGTTCTTGACCCACTCGGGGTTCAGGGTGATGATCCGGATGAGCTCGTCGCTGCTGCTCTTGTTTTTCGCTATGGCCAGAACCTCTCCGTCGGTGATGCGGGGGTTCTTCAGCGCCGCCGAACTGACGAGCTTGTTTGGGTCCTTCAAAAAGATGCTGCGCCATTCCTTGTCACCGGTCAGGGCCGTCTTGATCTTCACCGAAACCGACATCTGAAGAGCCATACGGTATTTGGAAGCGTCGACCTCCTCTTCCTCCTCCCCCCCTTCCTCAGAAAAAAGCTCTTCGTCATCCTCGTCCGCAGTGCCGACCTGCGCCTCGGTTTCGACCTCGGCCGCCGCCCTGGCACTTAGGACGACGGCGATTTCCGGCTCCCCGGCGCGCTCTCCCGTGGCGATGAGATCGAGGAGTCTCCCCTCGGCGCGGGAGGCGATGCGGGCAATGGTCTTCGCATCGGCGCCGGGGTTGACGACAAGGGCTTCCATCAGTGCGGCATCGCTCCCCCTGACGCGCTCCACAAGATCGAGAAGCTGCGGATGGAGTTGCGCATCGGCGACGAGGGGGAGCACGGAGGCCCGCGGGAGTCCCTTCAATGTCTGCAGCGCTGCTTTACGCAACTCTTCGTCGCCGCCGTGGACGAGAAAGGCCAGGGCCGTCAGGAGCTCCTCTCCGGAAAGCGGCAGTTCTCCCCGCGCGGCGCGAAGCCGCTCCTCTCTCCCCTCCTGCCGCAAAAGTGCGGCGACGCGGGCAGAGACCTTCAGGCGTACGCTTTCATTTCGGCTCATGTTACCGCAACGGGACAAGGCGGCCCTGGAGACCGGCCTGCTGCACGGCCTTGAGCGCCGCCTGCGCTTCGCGCTCATCGGCGAAGGCGCCGAAGCGAAGGACATCGACATCGAGGACGACCTGGGCGCTCTGTTCCTCGACTTCGATCCCCTGCTCGTAGAGCAGGTCGGCAAAGATGCGCGCCCGGTCGACATCGTGGAAGGAGCCGGCGTAGAGGGCCACATCGTCTCCGAAACGCAGGGGGAAGGCGTCGGGGATACGGGCTTTTGCCTCCCTGAGGCGCTCCGGAGCTTCACCCGAGGGGTAAACCCCCAGCAGGAGACGTGTCAGGGTCACCGGCTCGGAGACCTTGGCGCGCGCGGGCTCATGGCCGAGGGCGCGAACCGTCCTTTCGGCCTCGGCGAGCTGTCCCGGGAGCAGAAACGGACCGGCCTGGAGGGCGAATGCCGCCCGAGCGGCCGTCGCCTGGGGAGCCACGGCCGCAACCGGGGCCGTAGCTGCCGGAGCTGGGGCTTCCGCAGGCGCCTTTTCGGCCGCCGTGGCCGTTACGGCAGGCGCAACCCCTTTCTCGGCCGCAGCGACTGAGGGTTGCGCCTCTGCTGGCTTTTCTCGCGAACCTTCGACAGGGACGGGTGGAGGCGTCGGTACGGGCATGGCGATCGGTTGGGAGACCGCCGCCGGCCTGGCGGGAGGAGGAGGCTCGGGCTCCTGGACGCCGAACTGGAAATAGAGGGCGCCGCCTGCGACCACGAGCAGAAGCACGAGCAGGAGCAGACGCCTGCGCCCTGAGCCCGAGCGGGGCTCAGGCGCTTCCAGCGTCTCTCGCATCTGCCCGCCGGGCTCCTGTTCCGGCGGGGTTTCCTTCTTCTTTCTCAGCATACGCAAAGCTCTCTTTCTATAACATTCTCGGGCGGCGGGTTACTCCGCCTTCTTCAGTTCAGCCAGAATCCTGGATGTCATATGAGGGGGGACCTCGTCGTAATGGGAGAACTCCATGGTGAAGAGCCCCCGGTCCGACGTCATGGAGCGCAGCTCCGGCGCGTATTTAAGAACTTCCGACATGGGAACCTGCACCCGGATCACCTGGGATCCGGCCTTGGGCTCGACGCCCAGAACCTTCCCGCGCCGTGAGTTCATATCCCCGATGACGTCTCCGATGCAGTCGTCGGGGACGCTGATCTCCATCGTCATGATCGGCTCGAGCAGCACCGGGGAGCACTGTTCCATCGCCTTCTTGAATCCCATGGAACCGGCGATCTTGAAGGCCATTTCCGACGAATCGACGCTGTGATGGGAGCCGTCAAAGAGGGTGACCTTGAGGTCGACCACGGGGAACCCGCCGAGGATGCCGTGGTGCATCGCCTCCTGGATCCCCTTGTCAACGGCGGGGATGTACTGGCGCGGGATGACCCCGCCGACGATCTTGTCGACGAATTCGTATCCGGCGCCCCGGGGGAGCGGCTCGACCTCGATCCAGGTGTCGCCGAACTGGCCGCGCCCACCCGACTGCTTCTTGTATTTGCCCTGCACCTTCGCTTTTCCGCGGATCGTTTCACGATAGGGGACCTTGGGCTCCTTGAGCTCCACCTCCACCCCGAACTTGCGCTTGAGTCTCTCGACGGCCACTTCCAGGTGAACCTGGCCCATCCCCGAGAGAATGAGTTCGTGCGTATCCTCGTCTCTCTGGATCTGGATGGTGGGGTCTTCCTCGATGAGACGCTGCAGGGCGCTGTGAATCTTGTCCTCGTCCCCCTTGCTCTTGGCCTGAAGGGCGAAGGAGATGACAGGCTTGAGGGGCATGGGGCTCTCGTAGACGATGGGACGCGCTCCGTCGCACAGGGTGTCGCCCGTCGCCGTCACCTTGAGTTTGGCCACCGCGACGATGTCGCCCGCCACCGCCATTTCGATCGGATGCTGCTTCTTCCCCTCCATCTCGAAGATCTGGCCGATGCGCTCCATGGCATCCTTGTTCGGGTTGTAGATGGAGGAGTCGGACTTGAGCGTACCGGAGTAGACGCGAAAGAGGGTCAGCTTGCCGGCATAGGGGTCGCTGATCGTCTTGAAGACCATGGCCGAGAAGGGGCCGTCCTCTTTCGGCTCGCGCGCTTCAGGCTCCTCGGTCTTGGGGTTGACCCCGTACTGGGTCCCCTTGTCGATGGGAGAGGGCAGGCAATGGCAGATGTAGTCGAGGAGCTGGCGCACGCCGATATTCTGCAGCGCACTGCCGCACAGGACCGGGGTGAAGACGCCGGTGAGCGTCCCCTCGCGAAGGCCGAGCAGGATCTCGTCCTCGCTGAGGTCCTCGGTCTCGAGATACTTCTCCATGAGGGCGTCGTCGGCATCGGACACCGCCTCCATCAGCAGGGCGCGCAGCCGCTGGGCTTCGGGGAGATGGTCTTCCGGAATCTCCTCCACCCGGCAGGCGCCCGAGAGATCGTCGCCATACAGGCATGCCTTCATCGTCACCAGGTCGATGACGCCGCGGAAGCTCTCTTCAGCCCCGATCGGCATGTTGACGACCACCGCACGGGTCCCGAGGCTCTTGGACATGTCGTCGACGGCCCTGAGGAAATCGGCCCGCTCGCGGTCCATCTTGTTGACGAAGGCGATGAGAGGGACCTGAAACTGTTGTGACCATTCCCAGATCTTCTGGGTCTGGGCCTTCACCCCCGAGATGGCCGAGACGAGCAGGACCCCTCCGCCGAGGATGCGCAGGCAGTTGCGGGTGTCGTGCAGAAAGTTGGTGTAGCCGGGAGTGTCGACGATGTGCAGACTGAAGGTGTTCCAGTCGCAGTGGTTGAGGTGGGAGTTGATGGTGATGTGCCGCTTGAGCTCTTCCGGCTCATAGTCCATGCTGGAGGTGCCGTCATCGACCCTGCCGAGCCGGTCGATCATGCCGGCGTTGAAGAGAATCGCCTCGGTCAGCGAGGTCTTTCCAGCCCCGCCGTGTGCCACAATGCCCAGGTTGCGGATCTTCTGCGTGTCGTATTTTCCCATGCGTCTCACCTCTCCTTTCAGTCCTGCCGGCTGTTTAAGTGGTTGAGAACTGCTGCGCACAATCTCCGCTTGCGGGCGGATGCGTGCCGATCATACCCCCTTGTTTCGCGAGTAGATAATACGAAGACCCTCCAGGGTCAGGTTCGGATCGATCTCGTCGATCGTCTGGGCGACCGGAGCGATCAGGACGGAGAGCCCCCCCGTGGCCACGACCAGAGAATCCTCTTTCGACTCGTGCTTCATGCGCTGCACGATGCCATCGACAAGACCGGCGTATCCGTAGACGATCCCGGACTGCATGCTGTTGACGGTGTTCTTCGCGATCACCTGGGGAGGGCGACTCAGCTCGACGCGGGGAAGCTTGCTCGCCCGCTGGAAGAGGGCGTCGGCCGAAATGACGAGTCCGGGCGCTATGGCTCCCCCCTGGTACTCTCCCCGGGGGGAGATGAAGTCGAAGGTGGTGGCTGTGCCGAAATCGACGATGATGAGGCTTCGGCGGTATTTCTCATAGGCCGCGACGGCATTGACGATGCGGTCGGCGCCGACTTCCCTGGGATTGTCGTAGTGAATCGGCATCCCCGTCTTGATCCCCGGTCCGACGATATAGGGCTTCAGCTTGAAGTAGTCGCGGCAGAGCCCTTCAAGGGTGTTGAGCATGGGAGGAACGACGCAGGAGATGATGACGTCCCTGATGTCGTGGAAGTGAATATCCGAAAGCCGGAAGAGTTCGTGGATCAGAATCCCGTATTCGTCGACGGTGCGGGACTTGTCGGTGGTGACCCGCCAGGAGCGCACAAGCTCCTCTCCCCGGTACATGCCGAGGACGGTATTGGTATTGCCGAGATCGATGACGAGGAGCATGGGAAACCTATGTGAGAAGAGGCCACAGGCTCGAGGCCAAGGGCCAAAGGTAAAGTCAAAAATTTTTTTAATTCTGAGACAACGTCCCGCACATTCCCCCTGCAGGGCGCCTGTCTTACTCGGGCCTTTGGCCTTTAGCCTTTGGCCTCGCGCTTCGCGCCTAAATCGGCCTGACATCCCCGGCCAGCACCCTTTCGAGGGCGCCGTTTGCAAGGCGCAGCAGGAGGGCGCCGTCTTCATCGAGCCCCTCGACCCGCCCCTCGATGCGGCTGTGCTGGAAATCGACCTCCACCATGCGACCATTCAGATCGAAGAGGGTCTCCCATTCCTTCAGAATGGGGGCGACTCCGTCGGCAAGGTACCGATTGTAGAGCTGATCGAGGTGGCGAAAGAGGGTTTGGGCAAAAAGGCGCCGCCGCACCCCCTCCCCCGTCTCGATCGCCACGGAAGTGGCGGGATAGCGCAGATCGGGGGGAAACTGCTCGCGTTCCATGTTGAGATTGATTCCGATCCCCAGCACGACGAAATGAACCTTTTCGCTCTCGGCGCTCATCTCGTTGAGGAGCCCTGCCACCTTTCGGCCGTTCAGAAGGATGTCGTTGGGCCACTTGACCCTGGCATCGGCGGAGCAGACGTCGCGCACCGCCCGGGCGACCGCCACCGCCGAAAGAAAGGTGAGCTGCGGAGCGGCCTGGGGGAGGATCGGCGGTCGCAGAATCACCGATGTATACAGATTGACCCCGGGGGGAGAAACCCAGCGGCGCCCCAGGCGCCCTTTTCCCGCGCTCTGGCACTCGGCAATGACGACCGTCCCCTCGGCGCCCCCTTGCGTTGCGATTTCGTGGGCACGGGTGTTGGTCGATTCGGTCTTTTCGAAATAGACGAACTCCCGTCCGATCACCGCCGTCTCAAACCCGGCCTGTAAATCGGCGGGAAGGAGCGAGTCCGGCGAATCGATCAGGCGATACCCCTTGGAGGGGTGCGCCTCGATACGGAAACCGCGTTCGCGCAGCAGCCCGATTTGCTTCCAGACGGCGCTTCGCGTCACGCCCAGGATTCGGCTGATCTCCTCGCCGGAGATGCACTCGTCGCCTCGTTCCTGGAAAAGTCTGACGATCTGCTGCTGGGTCGTCATGCGGCTTCGCCCCTGTCAGCGAAAGAGCATGGAAATGTCCATGGCCCGGAACGAGTGGGTCAGCGCCCCCACCGAGATGAAATCGACCCCGGTCTCGGCGATCTCCCGCACCGTCTCGAGGTTGACCCCTCCGGAGGCTTCCGTCAGCGCCCGGCCGTCGACCTTCTCCACCGCCTGGCGCAAAGTCGCAAGATCCATGTTGTCGAGAAGGATGATATCGGCGCCAGCCGCCAGCGCCTCGCCGACCTCCTTGAGGTTCTGCGTCTCGATTTCGATCTTGAGGACGTGGGGAACCTTGGCGCGGGCTCTCTCGACGGCCGTGGCAATGCCGCCGGCGGCCGCGATGTGGTTCTCCTTGATCAGCACGCCGTCGTACAGGGAGGTGCGGTGGTTGCGCCCTCCGCCCATGCGCACTGCGTACTTTTCGAGAATTCTGAGCCCGGGGGTCGTTTTTCGGGTATCGACGATGACGGCTCCCGTTCCCTCGACCGCTTTGACGAACTGCGCGGTCAGAGAGGCGATGCCGCACATGCGCTGCAAAAGATTCAGAGCGACGCGCTCGCCCTGCAGGAGCGTGATCGCCTCCCCCTTGATCCAGGCGAAGACTTCGCCGCGCCGCACGAGGCGTCCGTCGCAGCTCAGACTTTCGAACGCCACCTGACTGTCTAAACGATAGAAGACCCGCCGGGCGACGTCAATTCCGGCCAGGACGAAATCCTCCTTGGCCACCAGTTCGGCGCGCATGACGGTTCCGGGGTCGATCGTCGCAGCGGTGGTAATGTCTCCCGAACCGATATCTTCCTGGAGAGCGTTCTGGATGATGCGGTCGATCTCGATCATCGAAGATTCTTTCTGCACAAAGGATAAGGCGCCGTTTCCTCTTCGGTCCGCAGGCGTGAGACGGGCGCCGGAAGGTCGGCCGGTGGCCGAATGAGAGGCTGAAAAATGGCTTATATTTATAGCATACGGGAGAAAAAACCCGCAACCGAAAAGCCGGTGGCGCCCTGGAGGCGTTTCCACTTTACAATTTTAGGCGTTTTGCTAAGAATTGGGGCGAGTGTTCCTTCGAGATGAAAGGCCTGAGATGAAACCGCAAAAGGAAGTTGTCTGCCCCAACTGCTTCGGAAACAGTTGCCGCCAGATCCTCACGACCGAAATCTCCCGCAACCAAGACCTCAACGAGCCGCCCCTCTATCTGAAGGGATCGGGCCTGAGCGAAAAGAAACTTCGCCAGACGCAGAAACTGCTCTGCATTCGCTGCGGCAATGAAGTGAACCCCAAAGGGGGGCGCGCCTGAACGGCGCCCCTCCACCCCCCTTCCCCTCTGCACCTGTTAGGAGTCCTGCTGTGCGCTTTACCGTCATTATTATCGGATTGTTGGCATCCATGTGGCTTTCGGGCTGCGTGAGCAAATCGAATTATCAGATGAAGGTCGACGAGGCCGCTCATCTCGGAGAAAGGGTTGCCGACCTCGAGCACCTCAGCGCGGAGTTGCAGGGGCAGATCGCTGCCCTCTCGAATGAAAGGACGCATCTTCGCAGTGAACTGGCCGAGGCCGGGGAGAGAAACACGGCCCTGCAGCAGGATCTCCGCAGGGCGAGAGCCGACCTGGATCGCCTTGAGACCGTCCTGTCGGCCCGCAGCGCCGAGGCGGGAGCGGCCCTCTCAGAGATGCGTCGGACCATCGACCGTCTCCAGGATGAGAACCGCAATCTTTCCATGCTCGTCGAGCAGGAGCGCATCGCCCGTGAAGCCCGCATTGCACAGATGAAGAGCACTTTCGACGAACTGGTGAACAAGATGGAGTCGGAGATCCAGCGCGGCGAGATCACCATCTCCGAACTGCAGGGGAGACTGACCGTCAATCTGGTCGATCGGATTCTCTTCGATACCGGCAAGGCCGAGATCAAGCCCGCGGGGCTGGAGGTCCTCAAGCGGGTAGGCGACATCCTGAAACAGGAACAGGACAAGGAGATTGTCATCGAAGGGCACACCGACAACGTCCCGATCAGCGCCCGACTGCGCGAAACGTTCCCCACCAACTGGGAGCTCTCGGCAGCCCGCGCCATCAACGTCGTGCATTATCTGCAGGGCAGAGCCGGCATTCCCGGCGAGCGCCTCTCTTCGGTCGGCCTGGGCCCCTATCGGCCTGTCGCCCCCAACGACACTCCCGAAGGGCGGGCGCTGAACCGCCGCATTCAGATCATCCTCGTCCCCATGGAAGGGCGCGCCGTCGAAGCGGCGCGATAGGCGGAAAAATCATTGTTTCACCACCAAGGCGCCAAGCGCACCAAGAAAATCTCTTTAGAGATCAATGCGCTCTCTTTGTGTCTTGGCGTCTTGGTGGTGGATTCTGAATTTTCGCGAGAGCATCAAAATACTAGCGCAGCACCCGAGCAAGATAAATGAACGTCGCCCCGACGGTGATGCTCGCCAGTACGCTTCCGACATTGTGAACCAGAAGCGAGAAGTGGTAGCGGAAGGGGTATTCCATGGCGAGCTCCTGCAGGGCGTAGACCTGGATGTAGAGCTCGGACCCCTTCCACAGGACGATGAAGAAGAAGACGGCCAGGAAAGCGAGAAACCCCTTTGATATGGGGCTGTCCTGGACGTTGAGGTAGATTTTGCGAATCAGGTCGATGTTGATGAGAGAAAGAAAGACCCAGTTGGCGTTCTCCACAACCCGGATGATCTCCAATGTCCGCTCGGTGGGAGTGGGGTTGATCAGGAGAAAAACAAGAGAGGCGGCGATCACCGCAGCGGTGACGAAATAGACGTTGCGCCTTCTTCCCTCGAGCTCAAGGGTGCGCGAAAAGACGTAGTACTCCTGGAACCCGTGGCTCAGCAGGAGAATGGCGATTGTGCCGACGACCATCGACATCGCCATGATGTAAGGCACTTCGATCCCGGGGAGAAAGGGGATCGCCTGGGGGATGAACTCCCCGATCAGGATAAGGAAGAACCCCAGGGCGATACTCGTCCAGACCCTGGCGTTTCCCAGGCTGAAGTAGAACGAGACGATTCCGGCGATCAGCCATAAGATGAGCTGAATAACTTTCCATTCCATTCCATTCCTCCGATTCAGTCAAAAAAATCGTTCAGATTTCAAACCACATTCATTCAGAGCAATTTAGCGGCGCCGCTTCTTATCTCCAGGAGCATGGCGTTCACGGTCGAAGGACCGGCCACCAGCTTTGCCGTGCGGGCGATGCCGCGGCAGAACTCCTCAACCACTTCCGCACTGACTTTCCTCCCCTCCCCCAGGGCCTTTTCGAACTCTTTTTCCGCCAGAGCGACCCCCATTTTACCGAGGTGGCGCGAGGCGACATCCTTCAGAAAGGCGAGGACCTTCTGACGGATTTCCTCCTCCTGGAGCGCCTTTTTTCGTTCTATTTCGCTTTGGCGGGCTTTCATCCGACGGGCGACCCGCGAGCGGGCCTCAAGCCACAGGGCGCCAGGGTCGACCGTTTCGAGAAGATCGGACGGCGCCGCCTCCGGTTGGGCGGGAGCATTCAGCAAAGTGATCCTCGCCCCCGGCAGGCGGGCCACCGACATGGACAGGTCTGCCGTGGTCTCGATCTCGCCGGAACCGTCGTTGAAAAAGCCGAGAGGCTCTCCCTTTTCGTAAAAGATCAGCGCGACGCGCTCATCGGCATAGACGAGGATTCCACCCGAGAAACTCTCGCTTTTGAGTTTGGTGAGCAGACCCCGGAAATCGATTAGCTTGACCTCCTGGTCCCTGTAGCGCGCGGGAGCCTGCAGCAGGCCGTTGATCCGGGCAACCAGAGGGGAGGAAAGCCGATAGATGTGGAGGGCCATGCGCCCTTCCATGGAGAACTCGAACAGATCGGTCAGCGCCTCGGCGCCGCGTTTCACGCCGGCGCCCTCCTGACGCAGGACGCTGACCATCCGCCCTGCGTCGAACAGGACGACCCCGTTTCCGGCGGAGGAAGCGAACCGGAGGTAGCCTGAAAAACCCGCCTTCTGGAGCTTTTTCAGCGATTCGGGGAGATTCACCCGGGCCGGATTGATATTTTCTTTTACGGAAATCCCTTTTGGCAGAAAAATCATGGTTGTCTCTGTCGAATAAGAGTGTACGGCATCACGAAAGGCTCAGTTCGCTGAGCACGGTGCGACGCAGGGAGCTGAAAGCCTTCTTGCGCTCCCCACGCAGAAATCGTTCCGGAAGATCGGGATGGAGCGAGACCAGAAGACATTCCCGGGCCATATCGGAACAGGATGCCCCACGCACCCCCTCCAGCAGCATGCGCCAGGCGGGGGAGGCGCCCCCCGCCCCCGCGTCTTCGGAAATCCTTCTCCCCTCATCGTCGTAGACGACCCAGCCGCACCTCTCCAGGCCATTGAATGAGGCTCCTTCGGCGAAAAAGGCGAGCAGGACAGCTTCCGGGGTCAGGTCGGAGACCTCTTCAAGCAGGGGGGCGAGGCAGGCCGGGTGGATCGCCCCGTAACCGCGCCGAGAGAGGGCTTGGTAAAAGTGCGCCGCTGCGTCGGTCTCCTTTGCGCACAGAGGGCAAACAGGGGTGAACCGGTGCATTCCCCTTGTAGCGCTTTTTTTCGTCACCCTGATTCTGGACTCCGCGGCGTCGGCCTGGCGCAGGACGAATTCGGCCAGGTCGCGCAGTTGGAGGTGAACCGCCGTGCCGCCGGCATGGGTGATCACCGGGTGGACGCGGCTGGTGAAATTCGTCGTGAGCCTTTCGACGCTCGGGCTCTTGGAAAGGGCGATGTCGAGAACCTGATATCCTCTCTCGCGCGCGCTGAAGGTGAGAAAATCGGCCATTCCGATATCGGCGCGCAGGCGCAGCCGCCGGTCGATGATGCTGGGGAGAATCCAGATCCGCGCCCGGTCGGCGCCGGCTTCGCCGAGGACGTGATGGATGGAGGAGGCGTTCACCAGCGAGGGGCGGTCCTTTACCGGAACGAGAACGAGATCGGCAGCCAGAAGAGCGTTGCGGGTGAAGTAATCGAGAACGGGTCGGGTGTCGAGGATCAGGATGCCGCTCATCCGCGATTCGTCCAGTATTCGGCAGAGGCGCATCGGATCGTCATCGGGAGGGGTGAGCCCGTGGTCTGAAGAGATGAACTGCACGCCGTATTCGCCCAGCAGCAGCAGATCCTCAGCCGGAGTCCCGCGGAAGAGATCGGCGACGGTGGCGCCCCGACGCCCCCCGATGGCGAACATGCTCTCCACGGTGAAGTGGTTGTCGAACGAGGCGATGGCGACGGGAAGATCTTCCCTGAGGGCCTTCAGGTAGACGGCGAGATTGGTGGCGACGGTCGTTTTTCCGACCCCCCCTTTCTCACTCGCCACCGTTACGACGAAAAGATCATCATCCTTCATCCTTCATCCTTCATCCTTCAGCTTCAATCGCCTGGAGTTCTTCCCATCGCCGATAGAGGCCGTCAACTTTCTCGCGCACCTCGTCATAGCGGGCGGAAATCTCCCGCCAGCGATCGGGATCCTGGTAGAGTTCGGGATCGGCCATCTGCTGCTCCAGGCCTCCTTGCGTCTCCTCCATGCGGCCGATCTCCTCTTCCACCTCGGCGAGTTCCTTTTGCCGCTTCTTTTCAAGGCGCTGCTGATCTTTTCGCTCCTCGTGGCGCCGCCGCCGTTCCTCCTTGGCGACGGAGGGAACGGTCCCCTCCTCGACGAGGGTCTCGACCCGCAGCGCCGAATGGCTCTGGTCCCCCTGTGCCGATTTGGCCTGGAGAAAATCCTCGTAATTGCCGAGCCAGGAAATCGCCTCCCCTCCCCCCACCTCCACGACGCGGGTGGCCAGGGCGTCGACAAAGTAGCGGTCGTGGGAAACGAAGACGAGAGTGCCCCGATAAGTGCTGAGGGAATCGAGCAGGACCGCCTTCGACTGCAGGTCGAGGTGGTTGGTCGGCTCGTCGAGGAGCAGGAGGTTGGCCGGGCGCAGCAGAAGGATCGCGAGCGCAAGGCGGTTGCGCTCCCCTCCGGAAAGGACGGCGACTTTCTTGTGGACATCGTCTCCGGTGAACAGAAACGTTCCGAGAATGTCGCGCAGACGCGGCGTCATGTCGAAGGGCGCTGCGGAAGTGATCTCCTCCAGGACGGAGCGCTCGGGGTTGAGGACCTTGGCCTGGTCCTGGGCGAAATAGGCCAGATGCAGGTTGTGTCCCTCCTCGCGCCTGCCTCCCCTGGGGGGCTCCACCCCTGCCAGAAGGCGCATGAGGGTCGATTTGCCCGCACCGTTTGCGCCGACCAGGGCGATGCGCTCCCCCTTCTCGATTTCCAGATCGACGCCGCGAAGGATCGTTTTGTCGCCGTACCCCTGCTGCGCCCCTTTCAGGGTGAGTGCGACGCGTCCCCCTTTGGGGGGATCGGGAAAGCGAAAGGCGATGCGTTTGCGGGCGGGAGGGACCTCGATCCGCTCGATCTTCTCGAGCTGTTTCACCCGGCTCTGCACAAGAGAGGCCTTGTTGGCCTGGTAGCGGAAGCGGCTGATGAACGCCTCGATGCGTTCGATCTCCTCGTCCTGGCGCTTCTTCGCTTCCTGAAGGGCGGCGACGCGCCTGTCGCGCTCCTCCAGGTATCGGCTGTAGTTGCCGGGATATTCGGTGAGAGTGCCGTTCCAGACCTCGACGATGCGGCTGACGACCTGGTCGAGAAAAAAACGGTCGTGCGAGACGAGAACGACGGCGAAAGGATAGGCGCTCAGATAGCCTTCGAGCCAATCGCGCGCCGGAAGATCAAGATGGTTGGTCGGCTCGTCGAGCAGCAGCAGGTTGGGGCGCTGAAGCAGAAGGCGCGCCAGTGCGATGCGCATCTGCCATCCTCCGGAGAAGTGCTCGCACGGCTTTGCCCAGTCTTCCTCGGCGAACCCGAGCCCCCGGAGAACCTTTCCGATCTCGGCTTCGATGGTGTAGCCGCCGCGATGGCGGAATTCCTCCTGCAGGGCCGCATAGCGCTGCAGATCCGCGGGATCGTGCCGAGAGGCGATGGCCTCTTCGAGGCGCTGCATCCGCGCTTCCATATCGAGGAGTTCGGCAAGAGCGCCGCGCATCTCCTCGAAAAGGGACCGCCCCCGGTGTTCGAGACCGTCCTGGGGGAGATACCCGAAGGTCGTCCCCCGTGCAATCTGCACCTCCCCCGCGTCAGCGGAAACATCCCCGGCGAGCAGGCGAAGAAGGGTCGTTTTTCCCGCCCCGTTCTCGCCGCAGAGCCCGATCCGGTCTCCCGGCCGGATGTGCCAGTTGATCCCATTGAAGATGGGGCGGCCCGCGAAATCCTTTTTGACGTTCTTCAATTGCAGCATGCGGTGTTTATAGCATAAAGGCCCAGGTGCATTAAACTACCAAATAGCCATCGCCGATGTCTTCCCACTATCTAAAATTAAAGAGATCTGTTATAGTTCATCTGTTTAGTCTGTTTTGAAACGTTCAGGGCGGCCGGGATCTTCCGGATCCACGGCGCCGGCCCCCTTCGACGCGGACGGCGCAGGCCCGATCGCACGTCACAGGGAGTCCGCAGCGCCGCCGCCGATGATACTCCCCCTCTTGTACGGCTGGACCAAGGAATCTCCGGACGTCCGAAAGCGAAAGCGGACGTTCTGGACATAGAAAAAAACCAGAACCGGCGAGCGCAGCAAGACTGCGACGGTCTTCGGGGCGATGGCCCCCGGATCCCTGCCGGCTCGAAATAACGTCGACGGCGCCGTCTCCGGGCGTTTCGGCACACCCTCTTGCCGCAAAGGTGAGGAGCGGGACGTGCACGAAGAAACCGGGACGAGGCGCGGCGGAGGGTTCCCCTCCGCTCTCATCAATTTGCAGGCGCCCCCGCGGGGCGACCGGAAGGATTTCAGTTACATGTCCAAGAAAATGTTGATCAACGCCACCCATCCCGAGGAGAACCGGGTGGCCATCGTCGAGGACGGCATTCTTTGCGAACTCGATATCGAAATTGCCGGCAGGGAACAAACCAAAGGGAACATCTACAAGGCATCGGTCGTCAGGATCGAGCCCGGACTGCAGGCCGCCTTCGTCGATTACGGCGCCGAGCGCTTCGGCTTTCTGCAGATGGGCGAGATCCACCCCTTGTACTTCCCCAAAAACGAGAACGGCGGAGAAAACCGCCGGCCCCGCATCAGCGACGTCTTGCGCCGGGGGCAGGAACTGCTGGTTCAGATCGTCAAGGAAGAGCGGGGGTCCAAGGGGGCCGCGCTGACGACCTTCCTTTCGCTCCCCGGCCGGTACATGGTCCTGATGCCCGACAGCGACACCAAGGGGGTCTCGCGCAAGATCGAAGACGATTCGCAGCGCCGGAAGATCAAGGAAGCGATGGCGTCTCTCGATCTCCCCTCCCAGATGGGATACATCGTCCGAACCGCCGGCATCGGTCAGAAAAAGGAGGAGCTCAAACGCGACTTCGACTATCTCGTGCGGGTCTACCAGAGCATTCAGGAGCAGGCGGGAAGGACCCGAGCCCCCGCCCTGATCTACAAGGAGTCGAACCTGGCGATCCGCTCTCTGCGCGACTATTTCAGCGCCGACATGGACGAGGTCCTCGTCGATGATCCCAAGGTGGCCGAAGAGGCCCGCGAATTCTTCCAGCAGGTCATGCCCGAATACGCCCGACTGGTCAAACTGCACCAGGAGAGGCGCCCCATCTTCTCCCGCTACCAGATCGAAGAGCAGATCGACACCATCAGCAAGAGCAAGGTCCAACTCCCTTCCGGAGGCTCCATCGTCATCGACCCCACCGAAGCTCTCGTCTCCATCGACGTCAACTCCGGCAAGATGGCAGGTGAGCAGGGAGTTGAATCGACGGCCTACAAGACCAACCTCGAAGCAGCGGCGGAAGTCGCCCGCCAACTGCGCCTGCGCGACCTGGGGGGGCTCATCGTCATCGACTTCATCGACATGCGCGACCGCAAGCATATCCGCGAGGTCGAAAAGTGCCTGAAGGACGCCCTCAAGTTCGACAAGGCGCGGGTGACGGTGGGACGCATCAGTCAGTTCGGGCTCCTGGAGATGAGTCGTCAGCGCATCAAGGCGGTCCTCGCCGAGGGGTCCTTTCTCCCCTGCCCGCACTGCGACGGAACCGGCAAGATCAAGAGCGCCGAGGCGCAGGCGGTGGCCTTCTTGCGTAAGGTTCACTCGACCGTCGCCAAAGGGCAGATCGGTCGCGTGGAAGGGGAAGTCCCCCTCGAAGTCGCCACCTACCTTCTGAACCTCAAAAGAGAAGAGCTGGTAGACATGGAGCGGCGCCACCAGATGGTGCTCGTCATCAAGGGGCGTCCCGACTTCACCCCCGGGCAGGCCACTCTCACCGTGGCCAAACGGGAGAAGGAGGACCAGATCCCCGACCAGCCCGAGCGCACTGCGACTCCTCCGCTCGTTCTCCTTCCGGCTCCGGCACTCATCGAGGAGGAGGTGACGCAGGACGCCGAAACGGCCGAGGCCACAGACCCGCAGGCGCTCCCGACCGAGGAAGGCGCCAGGAAGAAACGCAAGCGCCGCCGCAAAAAGAAGAGGTCCGATGAGCCCGGCGTTTCGGTCCAGGCAGAGGAAGACCTCGACGAGGAGATGGAGGAGGAGGGGACGTCGGAAGCCGAAGAGGAGGCGCCTGAGGGCGAAGAGGAGGAAGGTGTCGAGGCCGAGGAAGGCCAGAGCCCCGAGATCTCCGAAGCACCCGCCGAAGGAGAGGAAAAACGCAAGAGACGGCGGCGACGACGACGGAAAAAGCCAGTTCCTTCCCTCGAAGAGCCGGTTGCCGCCGGGATGTCCGAAGCGACGGCCGCGCCCCCGAGGGAGGATGCCGAGCCTGCAGCGGCTGCTTCCGAGCCGGAAAGCACCGCAGTGACGGAGGGGGGGGCGGGCATCGAAGCTGCGCAGGAGATCTCCCCCGCTTCCGGCGAGGCGCACGAAGCGGCCGCCGCGCATTCTCCGCCGCCATCGGAAGATGCGCCCAGGACGCCGCGCAAGCGCCGCCGCCCTGCCCGACGCAAGCAAAAGGAGCCCGAGACGCAGGCCGCCGGATCAAAAGGCGGAACCGCAGAACAGCAGGCCCCCTCCGAAGCAGGAGAACCCAAGGAGGCGCCGTCGCCCGGGAATGAGAAACCCCCGGCTGTCATTGCGCCCGAAGCCGTCTCGGAACCGCAGCAGCGCGCGACGCAGCAACCGGCGTCCCAGGAGCAGCCGATCGACGCTTCGATCCCGCCCCCACCCTCCGGGGATAGCCCTGCGAAATCGCTAGAAACGAGTTCCACAGCCGCCCCGAAGAAGCGCACTGTGCGCAAAAAAAACGCCACGCCGGCGAAGACCGAAAGCGACGCTCAGCCAGAGAAGGCCGATCCGTCCACAGTGAAAGAAGAGCCACAACCGAAGAAACGCGCAACGCGCCCGCGCAAAAACGCGCCCAGGAAGAAAAAAGAGGAAACGGCTTCGCCTGCCGAGGAGCAAGGCGCCGAGGCTCCTGCGCCGAAGCGCCGCCGAGCGATGCCCAAAAAGGTCGTGGAACCCGAAACGGCCGAAACCGAATAGGTACGCGTGAGGTCGGGAGTGAGGAGTGAGGAGTGAGGAGTGAGGAGTGAGGAGAAAAGCGTAACGCCTC
>JARFUG010000043.1:24534-27431 GCA_029289095.1 Desulfuromonadales bacterium | reverse complement strand
TCTTCTGTCTTCTGTCTTCTGTCTTCTGTCTTGTTGGCTCCTGGCTCCCGCCTCTCCCGACCTATCTCCTGATTCCCGCCTCCCTGCTCCTGTCTCCCGCCTCCCGTATCTCGATTTTTTTCAGCTCCTCCTGCAGATAGGCGCGGATCTGTGTGCTGCTCTCCAGGGTGAGGGCTCTTCGGGCCATGCGCTGAGCGCTGCGGCTCGAGAGAGTGGCCAGAAACGCCTTTGTGCGAGGGATGAACGGAGCGGGCATCGAGAATTCGCGAATACCGAATCCGATGAGGAGGATCAGGTTTAGGGGGTCGGTGGACATCTCGCCGCAAAGGCAGAGCCCTTTTCCCTCCTTGTGGCACAGGGCGGAGACTTCATGCAGAACTTCGATGACGGCCGGGTGCAGGGGATCGTAATATTTGTTTACGAGAGGATTGTTCCGGTCGGCTGCAAGCATGTACTGGATGAGATCGTTGGTGCCCAGGGCGAAGAAGTCGACCTCGCGGGCAAGTCGCGGAGCGAGCCGTACGGCCGCCGGGACTTCGATCATCACGCCGAGCGGAACCTCGCCGGCGCACGGTATTCCCTCCCGGCGCAGGTTCTCCCGGGCCTGGGCAACGACCTTCTTGCAGGCATGCACCTCGTCCATGCCGGAGATCATCGGGAAGAGGAGTTTGACGGGGCCGTGAACTCCCGCCATGAGAATCGCCTCGATCTGGGTGCGGAATACGTCGAGGTTGTCAAGTGATACCCGGACCGAACGCCACCCCATGAAGGGATTGTCCTCCTGAGGCGGCCTGAAGTAGGGGAGGGCCTTGTCGCCGCCGATGTCGAGGGTGCGGATCGTGACGTGGTGCCCGCCGAACCCTTCGACGATCCTGCGGTAGAGCTGGTACTGGTCGTCTCGGTCGGGGAAGTCGCTGCGGGCCATGTAGGGGAATTCGGTTCGGTAGAGACCGACCCCCTCGGCGCCGTTGCGCAGCGCTACATCCACATCGCTGATCAGACCGATATTGGCGCGCAGAACGATACGCTCACCGTCCGCGGTCTGCGCCGGAATATTGCGGAACTCTTCGAGGCGGCTGAGCTCGCGGCTGCAGTCCTCCTCCAGGCGCCGGTACTCCTCCGTGATGCGCTGCGGTGGGTTGATGTAGAAATAGCCCGAGTTCGCGTCGAGAATCACCTTGTCCTCGGGGGTGAGGGCGTCGGTCGCCCCCGCCACTCCGACGAGGGCCGGGATGCCGAGGCTCTTGGCCATGATGACGGCGTGCGAGTTCCCTTCGCCGGCCTCGGTCACGATCCCCAGGAGCTGGTCGTGATCGAGCCCCGCCATGTCCGAGGGGAGGATCTCTCTGGCAACGAGGATACCGGGAGACTTGAGCTGCAGGCCCTGATCGTCATAGCCCGCCAGATGGGTCAGAATGCGCCGGCCGATATCTTCCATATCGGCGGCCCGCTCTCGCAGGTAAGGGTCCTCCATGCGCTTGAAGGCCTCCACGTATCCGCGCACCGTCTTCCTGACGGCGAACGAGGCGCTGTGGCCGAGGTCTATTTCCTGGTGGATCTTTTTCAGAAAGCTGCGGTCTTCCAGGATCATCAGGTGGGTGTGAAAGATTGCCGCATCTCCCTGGGAGAGGCGCTCGGCCACCCGCTTCTCGAGATAGAGCGTCTGGATGCGGGTCTTTTCGACGGCCGCATCGAAACGTTGCGTCTCCTCATGCGGTTGCCCGACCTGTTCGTCAAGCAGATCCGAGAGGCCGAGACGCTGCTCCAGCAGGTGCACTCCGCCCGAGACGACTCCTGGGTAGGCGATCGTTCCCCTGAGTGGCCCTTCGTGCGTATGGTTTGCGGACTCTGGCCGTCCGGCGAGGGTTTTTCGGGTTCTTTCGAGCTCGCGCACGAACCGCGTTGTTTCCTCTTCCTTCTGTCGGATGGAGTCGAGAAGGCGGGCGTTGATGACGATGGATGAGATCTGAAAAGCGATGGTCGAAAGGGCGCTGATCTCCTCGGCGCTGAACTGGCGCGGCTCCTTGGTCTGCAGAACGATGACGCCGATAGGTGTCTTGCGGTCGAAAAGGGGGATGCCGAGAAACGAATGGAAGCGCTCCTCTCCCGTCTCCTTGAAATAACGGTAGCGCGGATGGCTCTGGGGCTCCTGGATCGAAACGACGCGGCGCTCCTCGGCGGCAAGCCCTGTAAGCCCTTCGCCGATCCTGAGCCTGACCCGCCCGATCGCCTGCCTGGAAAGTCCCCGGGTCGCCCGCAGGCACAGCGTCTGCCCTTCGTCTTCGAGGAGGTAGATCGAGCAGACCTCCGTCCCCATGCGTCTGGAGACGAGGGTAACGATGTTGCTGAGCGTTTCGTTCAGATCGTGAGACTGGAGAATGAGGGTGCTGATGTCCTCAAGAGTGGTGATTCCGAGTTTTTCGACGGCTCTCTTGGGCATGGCTCAGGGGCTTTCGAAAATCGCTTGGCGGGGGGAATGACGACAGGATAGCGGAAACAGGGCGGTTTGGCGAACAAAAAAAGCGCCGCTCGGGGGAGAGAGTGCCCGAGCGGCGAAAGGGGGCAGGAATCCGTTCGGCGTGGATCTGCTTCAAAATCCCCAAAGTTGTTTTCAGAGTTTATTGCAAGGTATGGGCCAACTTTGTGGAGGCGAAAAAGTGCAGGATTAGAGCATCGGGAAGGGGTGCTTGAATCAAAATCTGTGTCAAGGTTGACACAGATTTTGGGCTTTTTTGATGGGGAGCTTGGCAAGTGCGCGAAATCAGCGGACAGACAGGGTGTGTCTGAGTTGTCTCACGGTAGGGGTAGAGACTGTGTCTAAGATGGCACAGTTGTGCTGCTGGAAGAAGTTTGCGCTGGTATCCTGCTCATGGCTGTCAGCCATGAGCCATGAACCA
>JARFUG010000043.1:21269-24434 GCA_029289095.1 Desulfuromonadales bacterium | reverse complement strand
CCATGAACCAATGAACCATGAGCTATCAGCTCTGCCTCCTACTGAAAATCCTTGCCGCTCAGTCCGTGGCGGTTCAGGATGCGGTAGAAAGTCCTTCGCGGGATGTTGGCCCGGCGGGCCGCTTCGGAGACGTTCCCTTCGCTCTCCTGCAGAAAACGCTTGAGAAGCCCTTTTTCGATATGCGTCAGGTGCTTTTCCCTCTGCCCTCGGAAACTCCCTTCGACTTCGGGTTTTCCGGCGCTTGCGCCGAGCAGGAGTTCGCCGAAGATCACCGGAAGGTTCTCCAGGCGGATGACGCTGTCCTGGGTGAGGACGGCGGCCCGTTCGATGATGTTCTGCAGTTCGCGAATGTTGCCGGGCCAGTGGTACTGACGCATGGCGGCGATGGCGCGCTCTTCGATCCCGGTGAGGCTCTTGTTGACGCGGCGGCTGGCGCGCTTCACAAAATAATGGACGAGTTCCTCCAGTGCATCGAGGCGGCTGCGCAGGGGGGGCATGGTGATGGTGAAGACGTTGAGGCGGTAGAAGAGATCTTCGCGGAACCATCCCTCCTGGACCCCTGTCTCGAGGTTGCGGTTGGTGGCGGCGATAAGGCGCACATCGACGTTTACCGAGGCGTTTCCTCCGACGGGCCGGATCTCCCCGCTGTCAAGAACGCGCAGAAGCTCGGCCTGAAGCTTGGGGGTGATGTCGCCGATTTCGTCGAGAAAAATCGTCCCGCCGTTGGCGGCCTCGAAGAGCCCCTTCTTGTCCGCGACGGCGCCGGTAAAGGCCCCTTTCTTGTGGCCGAAGAGTTCGCTTTCGAGCAGGCTGTCCGTCAGCGTGGTGCAGTTCACGGTGACCAGCGGTTTGTCGGCGCGATGGCTGTGCTCGTGAATGGCCCTGGCGGTGAGCTCTTTGCCGGTGCCGCTCTCACCGCGGATCAGAACGGTCGTGGGGGTGGGGCCGACCTGTCGGATCAGTTTCAGAACGTCGAGAGTGCGGGCATCCTGCCCGATGATGAGTCCCCCGTATTCCTGGGCCAGCGCACGCTGGGCGAGCTCGAATTTCTGGCTCAGGATCACCCGGTCTTCCTCGAGGCGCTTGAGGGAGAAAGGGAGGCACATCTCTCTTTCCGCCAGCCCCTGGTAGACGGCGACTGCGTGCTCGCGGCAGGTCGGATATCCGCAGGCGTCGCAGTTGAGCTCGTCGCGTTCGACGAATTTGTTGGTCGACTGCAGGATCTGCCGGATGCTTTCACCGCTGGGGAGTTCGAGGCGCTTGTATTTGTTTCTGAAGCGCCGGGTCAGAGAAGGTTTCGCCTCTGAACCCAGGTAGTGGGGCGCCGTTTCGTAGGGAGCCGCCGGAGATTCATAATACTTGAGGATAAGGTTGCGCTTGGAGAAGGTCGTCAGACGGTTGTTTTTTCCCGGGCCGCCGATGCACCCGCCGCTGCAGAAGCGTATGTCGACCACCTTGGGAGTGATGCGCCCGGCCGCGAGGTCCTTGATGACCTCCAGAGCTGCGTCCTCCCCCGAAATCGAGACGAAATCGGGGTTAAAGAAGTCGTTGCGGATGCCGAAGGTGTGGAAAGGGCCGCCGGCGATGGGGAAAAGTCGAGAGCGCCTGGGGGGGATGCCGTCGAAGGGAGAGTCGCTCAGACGCGAGAGATCGATGGCGCGCTCCCGGAACATGCTGCTGAGCTCCTTGTAAGTCAGGACCGTATCAATGGCGCCCGCTACCTGCTCGGCCTCGATTTCGAACTTCCCCGCGATGCAACTGCTGATGTAGACGACCCGCGTCCTGCTCCCCCTGCGGGCCTTGATGAAGCGGCCGATGGCGACCATCGGCGAGACGATCCCCATCAGGTTCTTCAAAAGCTGTGGATAGTGGCGCTCGATGAGGTCGACAATGGTCGGGCAGTGGGTCGAGATCGTCGGAAGCTCAGAAGGATTCTCGGCCAGGTGCGCATAGTCGTCGATGAGAAGCTCTGCGCCGCTCGTCCCCTCGTGCACCTCGCGGAAGCCGAGACGCTTGAGTCCGGTGACGAGTTGGCCGGGTCGCACGTCATTGAAGAAGGCGGGAAAGGAGCATCCCAGGACGGCCACCGTTTCTTCCCGCCCGGCGAGCAGGCGCTGTGTTTCGCCGATGCAGTCGGCGATTACCTTTGCCTGCTGGGAGCAAAACTTGAGGCATTTGCCGCAGCCGATGCAGCGGTCGTGGATGACTTCGGCAAAGTCCTGATTGACCTTGATCGCCTTCACGGGACAGTTTCTCACGCAGGCGTAGCACTTGCGGCAGCGCTCCTTGACCGTCTGGATCGGTCCGATTCCCTCGTCGATGAACGGCATGGTGTCCTGAAGGCGATAAAAGTAAAAGAGTCCCCCGGAGGGGCGGAAGCAGGCGCACTAACTTGCGTGACGCAGAGGCGGAACTGATTGTGTCACCTCTGGCACGGTGCTGTCAACCGCTCTTCGCAGCAGGACGGTGCTGAAATCGGGGAGCATCCGATTCATCAGGACCCGGCAGCCGAGCCCTTCGTATCGTTTTCGTACGTCGAAGTTGTATTCCCAGAGCATCCCGGAAAAGAGAAGGAGCCCCCCCGGGGCGATGCGAGAGAAGATCTCGCCTGAAAGGTCGAGGAGCAGATCGCCGTAAATATTGGCCAGGATGATGTCGAAGTTCGTCTGCGGAATATCCTGAATGGTTCCACAGAGGTGCTGCGCCGAGGTCTCGAATCCATTCAGGGTGCAGTTGCGGCGCCCCGTCTCCACCGCCTGCTCGCTGATGTCGACGCACTGGACCGAAGCGGCTCCGAGCCTGAGGGCGGCAATAGCCAGAATCGCCGTCCCGCTCCCCAGGTCCAGAACCCGTGCGCCTTCGAGGGGGAGGGTCCTCATGATCTCGAGGCAGCTTGCCGTCGTTTCGTGCTCTCCCGATCCGAAAGCTCCCTTCGCGATCACCAGATCGATGCGTCCGTCCTCGGATGGCGCGGCGCCGGGGGGGACGATGCGAAAAGCGTCTCCGATATCGAACGGGGCGTAGTCATGGTGGTAGTTCATCGAATTCCTCCGGGGACCGCTGCGCGGTGTCAGCCGCTGCGCGGCGTCATTGGTCAGCCGCCTTCGGCGGCGTCAGGCCGCTGCGCGGCCGTCAGTTGGTTTTATGCTTCCGTCTTCCGTCTTC
>JARFUG010000043.1:15136-21169 GCA_029289095.1 Desulfuromonadales bacterium | reverse complement strand
CTGGCTCCTGGCTCCTGGATTCTGCCTCTCAAGTTACACAGACAAAGTCACGCCCTTCCTGCAGTCCGGCCTGGGCGGCGTAGTCGCGCACCTGGGCGCGGGCGCCCTTTGCGCCGATGGTGACGAGGACCGGGGCGATGTCACGGCTGAGCGCCTCGATGGGGGCGACGGGGGCGCCGTGGATTGTCTGGCCGATCTTGCGCGGGTCGACCTCGATCCAGCGTATCACCCGAATCCCCGCCTCGCCGAGCGCCTTCATCCACGCTTTCCCTTCGCGGCCTGCGCCCCAGAGCGTCACGCATTCGGCCCCTCGCAGCAGGCCGTTGCGCAGGTGGTGAACCTTGCAGGCGCGAAAGGCCTCGGCGCTGCAGGTCGGGGAGGTTCTGGTGAGCCGCTCAGGGCGGTCTCGCCAGAAAAAGAGGATCTGGGGAAGCTTGGCGAAGCGCGCACCCCGGGAGGCCAGACGCAGCCAGAGGTCGTAATCCTCCGCCCATCGTCCTTCCCGGTAGCCGCCGGCCTCTACGACCGCATCTTTGCGGAAAACGACGCTCGGATGGACCAGGGGCGACTCCACCAGGAGATCGCGGCGGATCTGATCATGGCACACAAGAGTATTCTGCCACTTTTCGTAGGCCCGCATCCCTGCGGGGATCTCCGGACGCGGAAAGTGGCGCACCGCACAGCCGAGGACTGTCACCTCCGGGTGCTCGGCCAGGAAGGCGACCTGGCGCTCCAGACGGCGCGGATGGGAGATGTCGTCGGCGTCCATGCGCGCCGTCAGAGGTGCGCGGCAGGCGTCGAGCCCTGCGTTGAGGGCCGCCACGAGCCCGAGGGCGCCCATGGAGATGATGCGCACGCGCGGGTCGCGGCGCGCCGCCTCCGTGAGGATGTCGCCTGTGGCGTCCGTGGAGCCGTCGTCCACGGCGATCAGTTCCCAGTCGCGAAAACTCTGACGTTCCAGAGAGGCCAGAGCGGCCGGCAGGTGTCTCGCTTCGTTGCGCACCGGCATGACGATGGAGAGCGCCGGCTTTTTCATGCGCCCGCCATGCGAAGAAGGATCAGGGCGGCCGTGTAGGTTGCGACCGAGCCGAGGGTGCTCATCATGATGATGGAGCCCGCCAGGGGGGCGTCCCCCTTCATCTGGTGAGCCATGATGTAGTTGGCCGTGGCCGCAGGGGTGGCGGCGAACAGGACGCCGATCCCGAGATCGATCCCTTGCACTCCGAGCAGAGCGAGGAGCGCGGCAGTGAGAAGAGGGAGCCAGACCAGCTTGAAGCCGGTGGCCAGGCCGGCCATCCGCAGGTCGCCCTTTAGCTTTTCGAGGGAGAAGGAGCCTCCGATGGCGATCAGCGCCAGAGGCAGCGCCATTCCCGTGGCGATATCGAGGCTGCGGTCGAGAACCGTCGGCATCGGCAGCGCAAAGAAGCTCCAGGCGATCCCCGCGAAGGAGGCGACGATCAGGGGGTTCAACAGGAGTTGTCTGAGCCAGAATCCCCATCCCTGTCCGCCGTTCGACGTCCGATGCGGGAGAACCAGGGCGACGATGGCGAAAAAGTTGAGCAGCGGCACGAGAAAGCCCATGAGGATCCCCGCCCGGGTGAAGCCGTCATCTCCGTAGGCGCTCATGGTGATTGCCAGACCGACATAGGCAAGATTGCCCCGAAAGGCCCCCTGGCTGAAGGTGCCGCGAATCTGCGCAGGATAGCTGCGAAGGGCGGCCCAGGCGTAGGAGAGGGCGAATCCGACGGCGATGCCTGCCGCCGACCCGAGAATCAGTCTCGGGTTGAAGTTGGCGAAGAAATCCGCTGCGCCGATGGAATGAAACAGGAGAAGGGGGAGGGCGATGTAGTAGACGATGCGGTTGGTCTGGTAAAGAAAATCGGCGTTGATCACCCCCGTGCGCTTGAGAGCATACCCCAGAGCGATGACGACGAAGACGGGCAGGACGATGGTGAGGATTTCGGCGAACAGGGACACAAAGCACTCCTCGAGACGACGCCGAAGGATACCCCACCTGCGCGCCGGGTGTCCATTGTTAATTGTTTTTCAGACATGGGTATGAAAGGGCATTGAACGCGAGCCCGAGCGAAGACAAAAACGTTTGTATCCTCCTATAGTAGAACTGTTGTATGTTGCAATTGCAGCAGTGCCCGTGTAGATTGGTCGAACTTTTCAAACTTAAATTGTCTTACCTGTTTGCTCCGAAATTCAGGTTCGTAGGTCGGGGGGCTGAACCCGAATGGTGCATTTCCTCATTTCGGCTGTGCTTTGCCGGAAACCAGGAGGATTCATGAAAAATTCCATGCAGGCCAAACTCATCACAGCGTTTCTTTGCATCGTCGGCATCTTCGCCCTGGGTGGGGCGTTTTCTGTCTATACCGTGCGGGGGGTGGCCGAGCAGTCGACGCAGTTCGTTTCGGAATTCTGGCCGACAGCCGATCTGCTCAAGGAAACGCGTCTGATGACCGAAAGCATCACGCGCATGGTCACCACCGAGGCGATGGACAGCGGGGATCTGCTCCAGTCGGCGCGGGCGACGATCCATGAATTCCATCAGAAGATGCTCGAGGCGCCCCTCGATGCCGAGGATATCGCTCGTATCGACCGAATGCTTGACGAATTTACCGAAACGCTGGAGCTTCCGGTTCTCCTCGCCAATGAGCCGCGGTGGTGGACGGCGGAGGCCAACCGGGCCGCCGACCGCCTCCTGCCGAGCATTTCGCAAACAGGGGATGTTTTCCTGGTGAACGCCCTTTGGGATGCAGTCATGACGTTCAACACCTTCATGATTACCGGCAACACCGACGAGCTTCTTCGCTTCGAGCAGCGCAGCAGGCTGATCGAAGCGCATCCGAGCTTCCCCCAATTTCGCGCCGATTATCTCACGTTCAAAGACCGCGCTACTGCCGTGTTCGATTCCGCCGATCAATTGGCCGTTGCGCGCCTCAATTTCATTGTCAGCGGCGAGGATCTGTCGACGCTTCTTCAGGAGATCGAGGAAAGTTACCAGGCGGCGGTGGTCGTTCCGGCTGCCGGCCGGGTCCTTGTGCTGCTCGAAAGGGTTCAGGCGGTCACCCTGATCACAACCTTCGTCAGCGCTCTGATCGCCATCGCCATCGGGGTTATCATCGCCAGGGGGATCAGCCGCCCCGTCGGGATGGTCGTGCGCATGACCGAAGAAATCAAGAACGGCCGCCTCCAGCAGCGCCTCAAAATGTCCCGGGGCGACGAGATCGGGCGCATGGCCGGGGCGATGGATGAGATGGCCGACACGCTCAATGCCATGGTGTCCGGGATAGGGCGTTCCTCCAGTGAACTCGCCGCGCTCTCCGGCAAGATCGGCGCGGCGGCCGCGGGAGTCGACGAGGCGGCGCGGCTACAGGCCCTTGGAGTGGAGAAGACCTCGAAGGCTGTTGTTCAGATAAAATCGTCGGTCGATGTAGTGGGCCAGGGCGTGGAAGGCCTGGCGGCGGTTTCCGCCGAAACGAGTTCGACGATGCTGGAGATGAGCGCCAATATCGAAGAAGTCGATACCAGCATGGACCACCTGGCCGGCTCGGTGGAGGAAGTGCACTCGTCCGTCGCCGAAATGGTCGCCTCCATCGGACAGATCGCCGACAGCATTCTGAACCTGAAGGGGACCATGGAGGTGGCCGCCTCGTCGATGAGCCAGATGGATGCCGCCATCCGGGAAGTGGAGGGGCGCGCGAAGGAGACGGCCGTCATCTCGGAAGCCGTGCGCGGTGACGCTGAAAACGGTCGCAATGCCGTCGAAGCAACGATCGCAGGGATCGTAGAGAGCCGTCGGGTCACCCGCACCTCTGCCGAAGCGATCCATTCCCTGTCGAGCAAGGCTCAGGATATCGGCCGCATTCTCGGGGTCATCGAGGACGTCACGGACCAGACCAACCTTCTGGCTCTCAACGCCGCCATCATTGCCGCCCAGGCCGGAGAACAGGGGAAGGGCTTTGCGGTGGTCGCCGATGAGATTCGTGAGCTTGCGGAGCGCACCGGCAAGTCGACGCGGGAGATCGCCGCGATGGTGCAGGGGGTCCAGGAAGAAACCGGACGTGCGGTCAGTGCCATGAAGCTTGCAGAAAAGAGCATCGCAGGGGGGGAGGAGCTTTCGGTTCAGTCCGGACAGGCTCTGGAGAAGATCGTCGCCAGCGTGCAGAACTCCTCGGTCCACATGGAACGCATCGCGGGGGCGATTCTGGAGCAGACCCAGGGGAGCCGCATGATCCGCAAGGCCATTGAAGAGGTCGTTCAGATGATCGATCAGATCGCCGCCGCAACGTCGCAGCAGAAAAAAGGGAGCGACCTGATCGTCACCGCCGCCGAGCGGATGCAGGAGATCGCATTGCAGGTCAGATACTCGACGCGGGAGCAGAACAAGGCCGGTAAAGTGATCGCCCGCTCGGCCGAAGCGGTCAACGCCATGGTTCAGGACACCCGGACGGCCTGTGAAGGCCAGAACCGGGAGTCGCAAGAGATCGTCGGAGCCGTCGAAGAGATCCGTGCATCGGCCGCCCTGAACCTGGAGAATGCGGCGGTTCTGAACGAAGCGGTCCTTACCCTCAGGAAGCAGATCGACATGCTGCAGAAGGAGATAGGACGCTTTCAGATCGCTTGAGGGAGGACCTTCGAAGGGGAGTAAAAAAATTTCATTTTTATCTTTAAATTTTTCTAAGAAATGATAGTATTGCGAACAAGCAAAGGCGATAGTCATCCGCTTTTGCCTCCTTTTACCCCCTCTTTCGCCAGAAGAGGGGGATTTTTTATTGAAGGGTAAGCCGTTGAAAAGACTTGCACGGCTTCGGGGGGTTGGTTTACAAAATGTTATGGGCAGCAAAAACTCCCTCCGCATCGGAATACTGGTTGTGCTGGTGGCGGGCATCACGGCACTGCATTACACGACTGCCATCCAGATGTCCCAGTTCCACGACATCTACCGGCGCCTTTATTATATCCCCATCGTTCTGGGCGGCCTGTGGTTCGCCCTTCGCGGAGGACTGGGGACCTCCATCGCCGTTTCGATCCTCTTTGCGCCGCATGTCGTCTTCCAGTGGGGTCATCACCCCGCGGCCGAGCCGGAACAGTACCTCGAGATCCTCTTGTACAACGTCATCGGCTTTATCACCGGCTTTCTGGCTGAGCGCGAGCGGACCCAGTCTCTTCGTCACCAGAGGGCGGCCGAACGTCTGGAGGAGAGCTACGCCAAGCTCAAAGCCCAGGCCGACATGATCCTCGAGATCGAGGAACAGTTGCGGCGCGCCGACCGGCTTTCAGCCCTGGGGGAGCTGTCGGCCGGCATGGCCCATGAAATCCGCAACCCTCTCGGCGCCATTCGCGGAACGGCCGAGATCCTTCAGGACGGCATTGACCCGTCGGATCGGCGCTACGAATTCACCCGGATTCTGATCAAGGAGGTCGACCGGCTGAACCGTGTCGTGCAGGACTTCCTCAAGTTCGCCCGGCCCGCGCCGGTGCAGCGCGAGAGTTTTGATGTCGTCCCTGTCCTGCGCGACGTTTTGAAGCTGACCGCGCCGCAGCTTGCCAAGGCCGGTGTCGAGACCCGGCTCGAAGGGGAGGCTCCGGCTCTTGCCGGTGATCGGGAACAGCTCAAACAGGCTTTTCTCAACCTGGTGCTCAATGCCCAGCAGGCCATGCCGGGGGGTGGAACGCTTTCGATCGAAGTCGCTGCTGGAAACGGCTCGGTCCGGATTGTCTTTGCCGATACCGGCATCGGCATCGGTCCCGCGGACCTGGAGAAGATCTTCAATCCCTTTTTCACCACGCGCCGCGACGGGACGGGGCTCGGCCTGGCCATCACCCACCGCATCATCCAGAATCACGGAGGCCGGATCGAAGTTTCGAGCACCCGGGGAAAGGGAACCCGCTTCACGATCGTGATGCCGGGCAAGGAGTGAGGAGTGGCCAAAGGCAAACTCCCAACTCCCTGCTACCAAAATAACAACTGACGGCCGCGAAGCGGCCTGACGCCGCCGAAGGCGGCTGACCAATGACACCGCG
>JARFUG010000043.1:0-15036 GCA_029289095.1 Desulfuromonadales bacterium | reverse complement strand
AAGCGGTATGACAACCATGACCGACAAAACCGTTCTCCTGATAGATGATGACGAATCACTGCGGCGGGTGACCGAGTTCACTCTCTCCGAGGCGGGGTATCACGTTCTGACCGCGACGGACGGGGAAGAGGGGGTGCGGCTTTTCCTCGCGGAAACGCCTTCCGTCGTCGTGACCGACATCCAGATGCCGGGAATGTCTGGGTACGAGGTGCTCAAGCGCATCAAAGCCGAGCGTCCCGAGACGCTCGTCATCGTCATCACCGCCTATGGAACCGTCGAAAAGGCGGTCGAGGCGATGAAGCTCGGGGCCTACGATTATCTCGCCAAACCGTTCAGCCGCGACGAGCTGCGCATGGTCGTCGGCAAAGCCTTCTCGTTCCGCACCCTGCAGGAAGAGAACGTCCGCCTGCGCGAGGAACTCGAGGACCGCACCGACTTCTCCCACCTCGTTGGAATCTCCGACGAGATGAAGGAAGTCTTCGACATCGTGCGCAGAGTGGCGGCGAGCGAGGCGACGATCCTCATCGGAGGCGAGAGCGGCACCGGCAAGGAGCTCATCGCTCGCGCCATTCACCACGGCAGCGAGCGCCGCTCCGGGCCGTTCGTCCCGGTGAACTGCGCCGCCATCCCCAAGGAACTCCTCGAGAGCGAACTCTTCGGCCATGCCAGGGGGTCCTTCACCGGAGCGGTGAAGGATCGCAAGGGGAAGTTCGAGATGGCCGACGGGGGCACCCTCTTTCTCGACGAGGTGGGAGAGCTCCCGGTGGAGTTGCAGCCCAAACTTCTGCGCGTGCTGCAGGAGCGCGAGATCGAGCCGGTGGGCGGAGCGCCGCGCAAGATCGACGTGCGCGTGGTGGCGGCCACCAATCGCGATCTCGAATCGGCGATGGACGAAGGGACTTTCCGGGAAGACCTCTACTATCGCCTCGCCGTCATTCCCGTTCACCTTCCTCCTCTGCGGGCTCGGCGCTCCGATATCCCCCTGCTTGTCCGGCATTTCTTGAAAAAGCACGGCGGAATTGGGCTGAACGTCGCCCCGGAGACGATGACCCGGCTCGAAAGCTACGAATGGCCGGGAAACGTGCGCGAACTCGAGAATGCCGTGGAGCGCATGATCATCCTGCGCCGCGGCGAAGTCCTCGAAGAACGCGATCTTCCGCCCAAGATTCGCGGACGGCGGGAGATCTCCTGCGCCGTCCTCAACTTTCCCGAGGAGGGGTACTCCCTGGAAGACCTGGAGCGCGAGGCGGTAACCGAAGCGCTGCGCCGCAACGACTGGAACCAGACGAAAGCCGCAGCCTTCCTGCGCATACCCCGGCACACTCTGATCTATCGGATGGAGAAATACGGGATCAAGAGGCAGGAGTGAGGAGTTGGGAGGAAGAATCCAGAATCCAGGAGCCAGAGGGTTGATTTTTCAATTCAAAATTCAACATTCAAAATTCAAAGTGGGTTTCTAACTCATGTCCATTTTGTTTGTCGATGGTGATACGCCACGCAGTGATTCGCAAGCGCAGTTCGAACTGAAGGGGTGGATCGACACGGCTCCTTTCGAGGACCTGTGCGGGATTGTTATCGAGGAAACCGGACAGGGCAGGGCGGTGCTGTCCATGCCCTTTGTCGTCAAACTCGCCCAGGGAGGAGGGGTGGCCCATGGCGGCGCCCTGACCACCCTGGCCGATACGGCGGTGGCGATGGCGATAAAGTCGCTTCTGCCCGAAGGAACGATCTTTGCCACCACCGAACTGACGACCCGTTTCCTGGCGCCGGTGCGCAAGGGAGCGATCAGGGCCACAGCCGTCGTCGCGTTCCCCCTTGGGCGCACTCTGCACGGAGAGGCGACGATCACCGACGAGGACGGTCGCGAAGTCGCGCGCTTCACCAGCGTGTTCCGCATCGCTCGCGGACAGGGATACGGCGAATGAAACGCGAGGATTTCGAGAATATGGTCGATCGCGCCATTGCCTCCATTCCTGAGGACTTTCTCGATCAGGTGAGCAATCTGTCTTTTCAGGTGGAGGACTGGGCCGACGACGAGACGCTGGCCGAGGTCGGGTTCGACGACCCGCGCGATCTCCTCGGGTTCTATCGCGGCTGCCCCCTCGACGAGCGCACCGTCGCCTATGCCGAACTCCCCGACGTCATCGTCGTCTACCAGGCAGCGGTGGAGAACTATGTCCGGGAGACCGGCGAGGCGGTCTTCAAGGTTGTCCGAGAGACGATCATTCACGAACTCGCCCACTACTTCGGCTTCAGCGAAGAGGAAATGGACGAGATAGAAGCCCTGTGGGCGCAGCGGGGGGAGCAGTAAGGCAGAATTCAGAAGCCAGGAGCCAGAAGACAGAAGACGGAAGACAGAAGACGGAAGACAGAAGACAGAAGGCCAAAGGCCAAAGGTCAAAGGCCCGAACTGCCAACTACGAACTCCCAAGCAACCAATTACGGCCGCGCAGCGGCCGGACGCCGCCGAAGGCGGCTGACCACTGACACCGCGAAGCGGTCTGCACATATGATCTGTTCCGAAACGTTCGATTTCCCGTCTGAAAACGGGGGGGTCGCGCATTGACATTTCCCGGTTCTCGATGTAGTTATGTACCTCCACCAGCCGTTCTGAAAGGTTTCTTTCACCCATGCACCGTTCCGTCATTCTGATCGTCTCCCTCGTTCTCGCGGTCCTGCTCTCCGGGTGCAAGCGCGAAGATGTCCACACGGCGGACGTCCGCATCGGCACCGCCGCACCCGATTTCACTCTGCGTGACATGAACGGCGACCCCGTCACCCTCTCGTCGCTGCGCGGCAAGGTCGTTCTCGTCAACTTCTGGGCGACCTGGTGCCCCCCATGCCGTGCGGAGAAGCCGACGATGGAGCGGCTCCATCACGTCTTCGAAGGTCAGGATTTCGTCATCCTGGCCGTCAATACCGAAAACGATCCGATGGCTGTGCGAGAATACCTCGGCAGAAACCCTCTTTCCTTTCCCGTGCTGCTGGACAATGAGGGGCGGGTTCAGAATCTCTACGGCGTTTTCCGTTTTCCCGAATCGTTTCTCATCGGCAAGGACGGCATGATTCTGGAGCGCTACATCGGGGCGCGGGACTGGTCCTCCACCGAGTTTCTTCGCTATGTCTCTTCTTTGCTGAAGGGGTAGCGCGAGGTGTTCGAAAGTGCCGATCTGACATTGTGGATCGCCTTCACCGCGGGGATACTCTCCTTCTTCTCTCCATGCGTCCTGCCGCTTGTCCCCTCGTATGTGACCTACATCTCGGGGCTGACCTTCGGCGAGTTGAAAGAGGCGCATCCCGGCTTCAAGGTGCGACGGACGGTCCTGCTCCATTCGTTTCTGTTCGTCGCCGGGTTCTCTGTCGTCTTCATCGCTCTGGGAGGGCTCGCCGGACTGGCGTCCTACTCCTTCCAGGCGCAATTGCGGGATTGGCTCGGGTGGATTCAGAAGATCGGCGGCGTGCTGATCTTCGTCTTCGGCGTGCATATGACGGGCATTCTGAGGGTCGGGGCTCTGCTGGGTGAAAAGCGCATCCATCTTGCCAGCAAACCCGCCGGTTTCGCGGGAACCTTCCTGGTGGGAGTCGCCTTCGCCGCAGGATGGACCCCCTGCATCGGCCCGATCCTCGGCTCGATCCTCGCCCTGGCCGCCACCAGCGCACAGAGCGCCTCTCAGGGGATCATCCTGCTCACCGCCTACTCGGCCGGTCTCGGAATTCCCTTTCTGATCGCCGGGGTCCTCTTTCACGGGTTTCTCTCCTTTTTCAACCGCTTCCGCAAATACATCCGCCTGGTCGAGATCCTCACCGGCGTGCTGCTCATGGTCGTCGGGATCATGCTCTTTTTCGACCTCTTCGGCCTGCTGACCGGTTTTCTCTTCCGCTATATTCCGGTTATGGGGTAGCGACCGCTTCGCGGCGTCAGGCCGCTGCGCGGCCGTCATTTGGTTTTTAGCTTCCGTCCTCCGTCCTCTGGCTCCTGCCTTTCCCTTGACTTCCCCCCCATTCCCCTGTTAATAATGAGCTTTCTTTTCAATAAAGGGGAGCGGAATGGCGCAAGGACATAAGGTTTTCAGGGACTTCATGGCCCGCAAGGGGCTGAAATCGACCAAGCAGCGCGAGATCATCCTCGATGAGTTCCTCAAGTCGACTTCCCATCTTTCCACCGAAGAGCTCTACCTGAAGCTTCGCAAGAAGAATCCCAACCTCGGGTATGCGACGGTCTACCGCACCCTCAAGCTTTTCGCCGAGTGCGGCCTGGCTGAAGAGCGCCACTTCGGCGATGGCCAGACGCGCTACGAGCGCACCAGCGACGAGGAGCACCACGACCATCTCGTGTGCACCGGCTGCAGCACCATCCTCGAATTCGAGGACCCGCGCATCGAGGAACTGCAGCAGCAGGTCGCCCGCGACCATAATTTCAAGATCCTCAATCATCGCCTAGAACTCTACGGCCTATGCAGCAAATGCACGGGCAAGGAGTGAGTCCATAAACGACTGACTGGAAGCGTGTTTCGATCGGAGACACGCTTCTTTTTTTGGCACATGCCGGCCCGGATATGAAAATGACAGTCATCGTATAGGACTCCAGGTTGCCCCATGTCTGCTGAATCGCCTCTCCCCCGCATCGCACTGGTCGGAAATCCCAACGTCGGCAAGAGCGTTCTCTTCAACGCCCTTACCGGCGCCTACAGCACCGTCTCCAACTACCCGGGGACCTCGGTGGAGGTCTCGCGCGGACACTGCGAGATCGACGGGGTGCGCTACGAGGTCCTCGATACGCCGGGGATGTACTCGATGCTGCCGATCACCGAGGAGGAGCGCGTCGCCCGCGAGATCCTCCTGCACGAGGAGAGCCGGGTCGTCCTGCACGTGGTCGACGCGCGCAATCTCGAACGCATGCTGCCGATGACCCTGCAGTTGGTGGAGGCGGGGCTCCCCGTGATCCTGGTCGTCAACATCCTCGACGAGGCCGAACGCCTCGGGATGACTATCGATATCCCCCTGCTGCAGGAGAAGCTCGGTCTGCCCGTGATCGGCGCCGCCATGGCCCGAAAACGGGGGCTGAAGGAGGTCCGCGAGGCCATCGCCGGATACGAACCGCGCAGGGCCGTCTTCGGCTACGACTCGGACCTCGAGAGGGATATCGCCCGGGTCGCCTCTCTTCTGCATGGCGAATACCGCCTTCACAGCCGCGCCATTGCCCTTCTTCTGCTTCAGCGCGACGAGGAGATCTGCTCCCTCGTCGCGCTGACCGAAGGCGAGCACTCGGTCCATGTCGAAAAGGCCGTGAACGAGATCGTCTTCGAACGCCGCACCGATCTTCACCTGCGCATCAGCCTCGAGCGGCGCCGCGTCTGCAAGGGGGTCCTCGAGGGGGTCGTCACTCAGCGCGAAGGGCGGGAGAAGACCTTCGCCGAGCGCCTCTCGGACCTCACGATGAATCCCTGGACGGGGATCCCGATCCTCCTCCTTATTCTTTATCTCGGGCTCTACCAGTTCGTCGGCGTCTTCGGCGCCGGCACCGTCGTCGACTTTCTCGAGGGGACGATCTTCGAGGAGGGGATCAACCCCTGGCTCGTCGAGGCGGCCGACCGGCATCTGCGATGGTACTGGCTGCACGAGCTTCTCGTGGGCGAGTACGGGATCTTCACCCTGGCGATGCGCTACGCCATCGCCCTCATTCTCCCCATCGTCGGCACCTTCTTTCTCGCCTTCTCCGTCATCGAGGACACCGGCTACTTCCCCCGTCTCGCCCTGATGGTCGATCGCATCTTCAAAAGGATCGGCCTCAACGGGCGGGCGGTGATCCCCATCGTCCTGGGCTTCGGCTGCGACACCATGGCGACGATGGTCACCCGCACCCTCGAGACGATCCGCGAGCGCATCATCGCCACCGTCCTGCTGGCGCTGGCCATCCCCTGCAGCGCCCAACTCGGCGTCATCCTGGGGCTTCTCTCCGGCGAGGCGGGGACGCTGATCGTCTGGACCTTCTGCATCGCAGGGATCTTTCTTCTCGTCGGATTCCTCGCGGCGCAGGTCGTCCCCGGCGAACGTCCCATGTTCTACATGGAGATCCCTCCGCTTCGCATGCCTCAGCCGCGCAACGTGCTGGTGAAGACCTACACCCGCATGCAGATGTATTTTCTCGAGATCCTCCCCCTGTTCATCATCGCCTCGGTGGTGTTGTGGGCCGGCAAGATGACCGGACTTCTCCAGGGGCTCGTCGATCTGCTCACCCCCGTCATGCGGATGCTCGGCCTCCCCGAAGAGGCCTCGGCCGCCTTCATCTTCGGCTTTTTCCGCCGAGACTTCGGCGCCGCGGGACTCTACGACCTGCACACCGGCGGTCTCCTTTCCCCGGTGCAACTCGCCGTCGCCGCGGTGACCCTCACCCTCTTCGTCCCCTGCGTCGCGCAGTTTCTGATGATGAAGAAGGAGCGGGGGTGGAAGGTTTCCCTTGCGATCTTCGCCTTCGTGACGATTCTGGCCTTCACGACCGGAGTCACGCTCAATTTCGTGCTGAACGCCACCGGGATTCTTGGATGAGATGCGGATTCTGTGGTAAAGAGATCCCTGACGAGGTCGATCTGAAGGAGAAGGCGTGCGGCGCCTGCCGCGGCGCGTGCCGCAAGATCCACTGCCCTTGCTGTGGCTACGCCAATCCGGCGATCCCCGCCTTTCTGAGACGCAGCAAGAAGCCAAAGGAGGCTCCCCCATGAAGCTGACCCCCAAGGCCGAAGAAATCCTCGAAGCGCTCTGGATCGCCACCGAGGAAGAAGGGGAAAATTCCGCCCATCTCTCGACCCTGGGGGTCGGTCCGGAGGACGAAGGGCTCGCCGAGCTCTCCCGCCTCGCCTACGTCGAGACCCGGGGAGAGCGCGTCTATCTGCGTCCCGAAGGGCGTCCGGAGGCACAGATGACGGTGAGGCGCCATCGCCTCTCCGAGCGCCTGATGATGGATATCCTCGATCTCAAGGGAGCCAGCGGCAACGCCCGCGCCTGCGAACTCGAGCACCTGCTGCATCACGGCGTCGACACCAAGATCTGCACCCTTCTCAATCACCCCACCACCTGTCCCCACGGCAAACCGATCCCACCTGGGGAATGCTGCCGCAAGGCCCGCGCCGCCGGCTCCGTCGGCGTCGTCGCCCTGACCGAGCTCAAGGCCGGACAACAAGGGGAGATCGCCTACCTGGCCACCTCCGATCCCCAGAAGATGCAGAAGCTCATGAGCATGGGGGTTCTGCCCGGCAACAACCTTTCCCTCGGCCGCACCTTCCCCTCCTTCATTTTCAAAGTCGGCAACTCCGAATTCGCCGTCGACGAGGACCTTGCGCGGGAGATCTTCATCCGCAAGGGGTAGCCTTTGACCATTCCACAGCCTCCGATAAACTCGTGGTGAAGATGCGTGTGGGGGTGCGAGTCATGTGGAAATTCAACGCCGTCGTCACCATGGCAAGCGAGGGGCGCTACCGCAACCTGATCGAGGAGCTCTCGGCCCTCGGCGAATTTCGTCCGACCGAATTCCTCGGGGTGATCCTCGGGGAGCTCGCGGACCGCAAGGGCGCTCTGGAACAGATACGCGAAAAGCGCAGCGACGCGAGCGGCTTCACCGACCTGCGACGGGTCATTCCCGTCGACCGCACCTTTACCTTTCAACCGGTCGATTTTCCGGCGCGGCTCAAGGAGTCGATCGTCTCCTACATCGACGACCTCGCGGGGAAGCGCTTCTACGTGCGCTTGGAGCGGCGCGGCCTCAAGGGGCGGATCGTCTCCCCCGAGGTGGAACGCGAACTCGACGCCTTCATCCTGCAGACGCTGCAGATGAGCAACAGGACGGCCGAAATCGACTTCGACGACCCCGATGTCGTTCTGGTCGTCGAGACGGTGGGAGACCGCTGCGGGGTTGGGCTTCTGACGCGCGAGATGATGGAGCGCTACGATTTTGTGCGGGTGGGGTGAGGGGGAGGGGAAGTTGGGGGCGCAGCGTCGCATTTCTTGCCAGCCCCGACGCATTTTCCTTCAGTGCAAATTGCCCCTCTCAAGCGAAAGGGTGAAGGTGAAGACGCTTCCTTTGCCGATTTCGCTCTCGACCCACACCCGTCCGCCGTGCGCCTCCACCAGTTTTCTGGTGATGTAGAGGCCCAGGCCGACACCCTTCTTTGTTCCCGTATCACGGCCGCGGTAGAACCGCTCGAAGAGGTGGGGGATGTCCCGCGGATCGATCCCTTTTCCGGTGTCGGTCACCGAGATGCGGATCTCCCCAGCGACGTTTTCTGCGCGCAGGGTGACTTCCGCATCCTGGGGTGAATATTTTAAGGCGTTGGTAAGGAGGTTTGAAATGATGCGCTCCAGGGCTTCGGAGTCGGCCCAGACTTCGGGAAGCTCTGGAGACAGGACGATTCTAAGTCTGTCCCCGAGTCCTGAGACGGCGATGCGGCGCGCCAGTTTGGGGAGATATTCAAGCAGATTGAGCCTTTCGCGCTCGAGGGGGATTTCACCCGCCTGCTCCTGAACGATCCTGAGCAGATCGTCCATCATGCCGTTCATCTGGCGGGCGGCGGTCAGTATCGCTTCCAGGTTCAGGACGGTCGTTTCGTCCTTCTCCCGTATCCGTCCATCGAGCATCTCGGCATGTCCCTGGATGACGGTGATGGGGGTGCGCAGGTCGTGGGATATCATCTGCATGAAAATTTCATGCTCCTGCTGCAGCGCATGGAAGTCGGTGATGTCGCTGAGGATCGTCACGGCGCTTGCGGGGCCGACATCCGCAGAGCGGATCGGCGCGGCGCTCACCGAAAGCCAGCGGGCGGGACGTCTCGGAGGGTGAAAGTGGAGGATGGCGCGGGTCTTTTCCCCCGCCAGGGCTTTCTTGCTCGGGATCTCCTCCGGTGAAAGGGGCGTGCCGTCCGTTTTCGTCACCCGAAGGAGCGCCCACCGCTGGTCGATATCCAGTCGCTGCTCCTCAGGTGAAAACCCGAGCATCTCCTCGCAGGCGGCGTTCAGGCGCAGGATCCCTCCCTCGGAGTCGTAGATGGCGATTCCGTCCTGGGTCGCTTCGAAAATGGCCTCGACGACGGCCATGCGACGGCGGCTCTCCTCGCGCAGTAGCTCCCGCTCACGTTCCATTTCCATGCGCCGGGTGATGTCGCGATCGACTCCCTGGTAGCCGACCAGATTCCCCAGGGCGTCGAAAATCGGGACGCCGCTCGTCTCCAGAACGACCAGACGACCGTCCTTGTGGCGGTTGCGGTTCACCAGGGCGTGGAAGGGCTGACGGCTCTCCACGATTTTGGTGAAGGCTTTGCTTACCCTTTTTCCCTCTTCTTCCGGCATGAAATCAAACGGACGCTTCCCGACCACCTCCGCGGGTTCGTATCCCAGCAGATCGCGAACCCTCGGGCTGGCATAGGTATAGAAGCCGTTTGCGTCGACTTCCCATACCCAGTCGTTGATCGTCTCGACCAGATCCTGAAAGCGGCTGATATCGGCATTGATTCTTCTCAGCTCTTCGGTGCGCTCTTCGACGATCTCTTCGAGACGCTCCTGGCTCTCACGCAGATCGCGCAGCAGCAAAAGGGTGCTGAGCCCGTCGCCGATCCGCCGGGCGATCTCCTCGAAGAGTCTTTGTTCTTCCACGGACCACACCCGTCTGTGGGAGCATTGGTGCATGCCGAAGAGCCACGGTTGGCCGACGTGCGGATAGATCGCAATCGCCATTTGGGACTGGACGCCGAACTGTTCGGTCAGCTCAGGGAAGATGGGCGGATCGGAATCGGCGTCGTAGATGACCGGTCCTTCCGTGGCGAGCGCCCTGGCGCAGATGAGGTCGCCGCCCGGCTTCATAGGCACTTCGAGGTTAAGGGCGTGGGCGCCGGGGTATTCGGGGCGGGTAATCTCCACCGGTATGCGATAGGTCGGAGACTGCGGGTCGCAGGGATAGAAGAGCCAGACGCGGTCGCAATCGAAAATCGAATGCACCACCTCCAGCACAGTCCAGAGCATCTGCTCCACATTGTCGGACTGGTGAATCGCCCGATTCACCCGGTCCATGCATTCGAGGAAATGGACTTTCCGCTCCATGGCGCTTTCATTAAGGCCGATGAGCAAGGGATACTGAATAAATCTATCATAAACGAAAGCCTGCTGCTGAAAGGGGGGCGTTTTTGGGCGGACTGCAGGGAAGGGATGTGGATGGGAGATGAGGCCTGGATCGATTGGATACTGGAATGAGCGAAGGCTGCACCAGTGAAGTGCAGCCTCTCGTTTTGAGTGGTGCCGAAGGCCGGGATCGAACCGGCACGGGCGTTAGCCCATCGGTTTTTGAGACCGACGTGTCTACCTATTCCACCACTTCGGCGCGGGGTGAATTATAGAGAGGGACCGCAGTCCGGTCAAGGCATTTGACCGTCTTTGGCGCAGAATCGCTCGATTTCTTTCAGCAGTTCGAGCCCGAGGCCGCCGCGTCGGCAGGGGTGGTCCTTGACGGCCGCCACGGGGAGGATCCCTGAGAGGGCGCTGGTGAGGAAGAGTTCGTCAGCCTCGTAGAGTCTGGGGAGAAAGATCTCTTTTTCGCGCAGCGGGATCTTCAGCCGAGCCGCGGCGCGCAGGACCTGTCGGCGCATGACCCCGGGCAGAACGATTTCGCCGCAGGGGGGGGTGAAGAGAACGCCGTCCTGGACGACAAAGAGGTTTGTCATCGCCCCTTCCAGAATCTGTCCCCTCTCATCGACGAAAAGAGCCTCTCGCGCGCCGAGGCTTCGGGCATGAGCGGCGGCGTAGAGGCAGTCGGCATAATTTCCCCTCTTCATCTGCGGCAGATGCGACAGAGGGTTTACGCGGCGGTTGGGTGCAAGGACGCACCGAACCCCTTCCATGCGTTCCTGATCGGTCGGTTCGGTATAGGGGATGGCGGTCACGACGATGCGTGCGCGCTCGGCAGCAGGGAAGGAGAGCCCTTCGAACTCCCCTCGCGTGAGAGTCAGACGCACCCTCGAAGACGGAGCGCTGAGCCGCTTCGCGACATCGTGCAGGATGGTCTCGGCTCTCGCGCGATCGAAAGGGAAATCGAGGAGGGCGGCGCTGAACTCCATGCGGTCGAGGTGGTCGGAGAGTAAACGGATCTTTCCCCCGCGGGCGAGAAGCGTCTCGAAGAGGGAGTCTCCGAAGAGAAAGGCGCCGTCGGTGACGGGCACTGCCGCTTCTCTGACGAACTCTCCGTCGATGTTGACGATCATCCTTGTGACCCTTTCAGATCTGATATCACCGCCCGCTCGCTCCGCTCACTCAAGGCGCAAAGTTCGCAAAGGATAACCAGATATAAAGAAGGTGCGTCGAATCCGCAAGATCAGGCCGATGAAGATCGGTTTTTGGGTTTTCTTTGCGTCCTTTGCGCCTTTGCGGTGGGCCTGTGTTGCCATCCTTTAAAGAAGCGCCCGCCGAAGCGCCTCTCCCTTGGCGAGGCACTCTTCCCACTCGCGCTCGGGGACCGAATCGGCGACGATCCCCGCACCGGTCTGATAGGTGATCTGGTCGCCGAACTTCTGGAATGTGCGGATGAGGATGTTCAGGTCCATGTCGCCGCAGGCGCTGATGTATCCGGCGCTTCCGGTGTAGGTGCCGCGTCCGACCGGCTCGAGTTCCTCGATGATTTCCATGCAGCGCTTTTTGGGAACGCCTGTGATCGTCCCGCCGGGGAAGGTCGCCCGCAGCAGGTCGAAGGGGCCGAGCCCCGCCTTGAGGTCTCCGCGCACGTTGGAGACGATGTGGGTGACGTGCGAATAGCGCTCCAGGACCATCAGTTCGTCCACACGCACGCTCCCGGCCCGGCAGACCTTGCCGAGATCGTTGCGCTCCAGGTCGAGGAGCATGATGTGCTCGGCACGCTCCTTGGGGTGAGCGAGGAGTTCCTCGCCGAGACGTCTGTCCTCCGGCGCGCTGAAGCCGCGGGGGCGTGTTCCTGCGATGGGCCGCACCTCGGCTACGTCGCCCCTCAGCGAGACGAGGCGCTCCGGGGAACAGGAGACGATCTCCACCCCCGGCAGGCGCAGCAGGCAGCCGAAGGGGGAGGGGTTCACCCTGCGCAACCTCTGGTGCAGGGCGGGAGCCGATCCGTGAAATTCGGCGTCGAAGCGGCAGGAGAGGTTGGCCTGGTAAATGTCCCCTGCGGCGATGTATTCTTTGGCCCGCCTTACCATGAAGCTGAACTGCTGCGGCGGAAAGATGGGAAAGGGCGGGGAGGCGGACGCAGACGACTCCGGCAGCGGATCACGCAACGCCCGGCGCACTTCTTTCTCTAACTCCGCGAGATCATCGCCGGCATCGAGGGACGCCAGGGTGAGTCTGCCGGTAGCGTGGTCGTAGGCGGCGCTCAGGTCGATCCAGTCGAGCCAGATCTGCGGGACGGGGCGGTCGCGGCGGGCGATGCGCGGCAGGACCTCGATGTGTTGCGCCAGGTCATAGGCGAAGACGCCGAAAAAGCCGCCGGGGAAGGGGGTGGCGGAAACCGAAGGGATTTGTCTGGTATGGAGAATCTCGCCGAGGACGGCGAAGGGGTCTCCCTCGAGGAGCGTCTCCCGTCCGTCCTTCAAGCGTACAAGGCCGCGCTCGTCCAGGCGGTACGACTCGGTGCGCCGCAGAGGAACGATCGACCAGCGCCCCGTGCGCGGAGAAGGAGCGGCGCTTTCGAGAAAACCGGGGCCGTCGGGCGCCAGGCGCTGGTGCAGCGCGAGAGGGTCGAAGCGATCGAGGGATGTGGTCAGAGTATTCATCGGTTCCCCTGCAGAGAGGGGAGATTTTGCCTCAGAGTCAGAAGAAAGGCAAGATCGAGATGAGCAGGGAAACCGGAGAGAGCGAGCCAGAGCGGAAAGACAGCGACAGCTTCAGGAGCCGAGCAAGCCGGCAAGTTCGGAACGGTAGCGCTCGACGATACTGCGGGCCTCGTCGAGGAGAGAGGGATCATTCCCATTGACATGGAGCGCCGAGAGAGCGGCGGCGGCGCCGTGCAGCAGCCCTTCGAGCATCCCCGAAGCGCGATGGGCGGTCTCTTCGCAGGGAAAGGCGCGGACATCGTGCAGGGCGGTTTCGCACGATTTCTCCAGGCGCCGCAGGAAATGCATCCGGTCGAAGGTTACGTTCTTGTGCATGAATGACTCTACTCCCCGCGGCCCTGCCAGGGCTCGCCCGGCAGAATTGCGATCAACCGGCTCATGACCTCGTCGAAGGCCAGATTAAAATCCCAGAAGTCATCAGTTGTCAGCAAGGGGCCGATGTCGCTGGTAAATTGCGGGTCTGTCTTCTTCTCCAGCAGGTTCTCTTCGAACAATGCACGGCTAATTTGATGGCCACCATGCTCCATATACCTCAGGAAAGTCTCCACCACTCGCCCCGCATCGGGCAACGGATTGGCGCGAGTGAACGCATACCAGAGGTCAAAGATGTCCCTCCCCTTCTTGCGTTGGTAGAGTGCTCGGAGCTTTGTCCCAAGCAGTTCATCCAGCGAGTAGGTCAGAATCTCCGTATTGCCGGAGAACCAACGTGATTCGACTGCAAATGGGTGCCGCTGGAAACCGTGAAGGGTAAAATGCTCCCGGGAGTTGATCTCGATCTTAAGTCGTAAAGGCAGACTGTCTTCGGAAGCAAACCGATAAATCAAGGTTACTCGCCCTTCGCTGCGGCTGCGCCTGGGCTCACCCAGCCAGGGATCAAGGCATTCTCTCAACTCGTCAATCACTTGCCCGATTGGGCCGGCCGCGATTTGAACAAGATCGATGTCCTCTGAATATCGCGCCGGGGGCATGTGCAGTTTGAACAGCGCTGTGCCACCGCGGAATGCCAGGTTTGCCGCCAGAAGTGGGCGGCTGAAAATTTCTACCAGCGCCCGGCAAATAACCAGATCCTGTTCCACCTGGGAAGGCTGGGACCATGGTGCATTCTTTCGCCATTCTGCTATATGGGCCTGTGGAATCAAATCTCAGCCTCGACTTCAGCATTTACAAAAACCAGCCAGCGACTATTAAGCTTGGCCCCTTTGATGGTGGCCGATGACAGTAGGGGAGTGCGCACCGGTTTTTTTCCCTCAACAAATCTTGCCAAGGGCTGCCAAATGTCAGGCCTGTCGACTATTTCCAGCAGATAGCCCAACCGCTGTGCCCAGGCAATTGGCGACAGTTCGGCAATCTCCACCAATTTCTCAGGAACGATTTTCTCAACCAGCTCTGAAAGCACGGTTGCGACGTTGTCAAGCCACCCGCAATGTTTGAAGTACCCGACCAGATCAAAAGCCGTGGCCTCCGGAGTCGATAGCTTCAAGATGCCTGCAGGCGTATTTCGCGGCTGGGTCGGAACGGCACCGACATTTTTCCTGACAATGAAGTCGACTTTTACCCTGCCGCATTTGATCGACCTGCGGGGTTTGGCCACCATGACCTGAAAAACCTGGGGCCGGTGATGGGCCGCGCCATGGTATTCGGCTGCGCTCAGCAGCCCTGCATAATACACCTCGCCCAAATGGGCCATCAGGTCCGGTATGAACTGCTCGGCAGGACGACACCCCATCGAACGGTACTCGGGAGGGAGAATCACATAAAAACCTCGATGGGGCATAGCAATTTCCCCCCTCTTGAGCGACCGCCGCAGAGCCGATTTGAGTGCTTCGGGGGAAGAGTCCACCCTTTTCTTCAACTCTTCGAAGCTGAAGCAGGAACGCCCTTCCGAGGCTAAGGTGGTGAGTACATCAGAGAACATGCGGTGACCTTGTACGGAATGTTTGCAATACTAACCACTTTCCGGCGTTTTTTGCAAACATAACATACAAATTGAGCGTCAACTACCGAGAAGGAGAGCTTGTCTCATCCAAGCGAGATCTGTCCTGCCCCCAGTATCTTGACCCAAGTCTGAAGCGACCCCGAGGAAGACTTGTCCCCTCCAAACCCCTGAAAAAGAAAAAGGACCTAGGGAGTTTTCCCTAAGTCCTTGATTTCTCTTGGTGGAGCTAGGCGGGATCGAACCGCCGACCTCTTGAATGCCATTCAAGCG
>JARFUG010000042.1 GCA_029289095.1 Desulfuromonadales bacterium | reverse complement strand
TTTTTTGAATCTCTCCCCTTTTTTTCCCGGCCCTATTTATCCGCAGATTACACAGATTTTCACAGATTGATTCCTGGTTCTAATCTGCGCTCATCTGCGAAATCTGCGGATCGATTGTCCAGTATTGAGCCAGCACCAGCGATCAACGGCAAACTTGAGAAGAAACTCCTGCTTATGGCAGCGGTGCTCAATATGCCAGACGTGTCCCGACACCCGGCATTTCGGACCAAGTGAGCCGGAAGAAAAAAAGCCATTGACCCCAGGAGCCACACTCCCATCATTTAAAATCTACCTGATCCAGGGGTATCCGGCACCTGCTAATTCCGAGGATAGACCCGGAAATCGCCGGGAAATCGGGCTGCAGGGGATGGTTAGTGCTATTTACAATCACCTATCACATAACTCGTGCCGAGCGATTCATCCACCAAAGTACTTACGTTGTGATAGCCAACCCCCGCAGCGGATGGAAGGTCGCCTTCTGGTATCTCGTGCACAATAATGTTTCCCGCTATGGGTTCTCCGCATACCGCTGGAGGATCAGGGTTACCAATTATGAAGCCACACGTAGCTGACAGGACATCAATGCCAGCGCTGACGAGAATCTGAGTGCTCTCTTCTGGCGTCATACCCACAGTTTCACACTGAATTCCTCCTCGATTTGCGTACACCAGAGCCATGCTATCTGAGGCACTTTCATCGGTGTCGCTGCCGCAACCGGAAAGAGAAAGCAACACCAGAAATGATAACAGGGCAATTTCTTTCATTGGCACTCTCCTCACTTAGCCTAATTAGAAATACCCACTGCCATCGCCATTTGACAATAGGCCTCTTCGGTGCGGGGGCTGTAGCGTATGGCACTCAAAAGCCTCTCGCAACTGGTCAAACAGCTTCGGCTCCCCGCCCCTGGGATTATTGGATTCCCCCTCCTTGTCGGTCATCGTCCCTCCTGATGCTGCACTGCAAAAAACACAAAAGCCGCCGGCCCGTTCTGCAAACGGCCTCGGCGGCTTCTTATCGTTTTTTCAACTCTGCCCGGTAAAAAAGCATCCCCCCTGCCTTTCCCAAGAAGTTTAATGCGGGCACAATATCCTTTTCTAATTCTGCATGTCAATGCAAAAGCCCGCGAGACCTGTGGGCTGGAGGCTGAATTCGGTTACTTCCAACAGGCATTGTCGGGTGGGTGGGATCGCCCGGCTCTCGAGCGATCGGAAGGGGAGTCACATCGTGCCTGATTCGTATCCGCGTGACGCATCCTGTCTTCCGGATATTCTTCCGTGCTACTGCGCCCACCCAAGGAGATGGCTCCTGAGCGAGGCGTAGAGCGAATCGAAGAGCCTGCGATCCGCCATGCTCTTCACCAGTCCGAAGGCGCCCTCCTCCATCGCGACGATGAACACCGCCAACTGCCGAGTATCGGCGCTCTTCTTCAGGTAGCCCCCCTCCTGGGCCTTCTTCAGATAGCGCTCCGTTTCATCGATCCACAACGTCATCACGGCCCGGACCTTCTCCCTGAAGACGGGATCGACCGCGGACATCTCCTGGGCCAGGTTGTTCAGAGGGCACCCTCGGGCGAGGTCGCATTCCTCCATTTCCTCGCTGAGAATCCTGAAGCGCTTCAGTATCCCCTGGATGGGATTTCTGTAGGCCGACAGCGGGCGAATCCAGCGGTCGAGAATCATCTCCCGCAGGACTTCATCCACGAGGGCGTAACCCAGCTCGCTCTTGGTGGCGAAATGGTGAAAAAAGGCCCCCTTCGTCACCTCGGTCCGCCGGATGATCTGATCGATGCTGACCCCCTGGAAGCCGTGGTGGTAAATCTCGCGAAAAGCCACCTCCAGGATGTGGGCTCTCGTCTTCTCCGGGTCTCTCGTTCTTTTTCGGCCTGCCGTCTCCATGCTCAAATCATATACCATCCAGTATTTATTTCCAACAATTCTAATCTAAATTTAGCTTGTTCTCGACTTATAACGATTTGACAACATACTGAATGGTATTATCATGGAACTATGCAACCCCGACTAACGGCTCCAGAAGGAGAATTCAGATGAAGGACGACGAACTGGTCATCGTACGCACCTTCGACGCCCCCCGCGATCTGGTCTGGAAGATGTGGACCGAACCTGAGCGCGCCATGCGCTGGTGGGGGCCGAATGGCTTCACGACACCTTTCTTCACCATAGATCTGCGCGTGGGGGGCGCCTACCACAACTGCATGCGCTCGCCCGAGGGGAAGGACTACTGGAGCACGGGCGTCTACCGCGAAATCGTTCCGCCGGAGAAGATCGTCTTCACAGACTCGTTTGCCGACGAGAAAGGGAATGTCGTCGCGGCCACCCACTACGGCATGAGCGCCGATTTTTCCCGGGAGATGCTGGTGATCTTGATGCTGGAAGACGACGACGGCAGGACGAAGCTCACCCTCAGGCATGCAGGTCTCCCCCCCGGTAAAGATACCGATGACTGCAGGGAAGGCTGGAATCAGTCCTTCGACAAGCTCGCCGAGGTTCTGGCAAGCGGCTGAGCATCCCGACCACACCTATACAGGAGATAGCCATGCAAATCGAACCCTACCTCTTTTTCGAAGGCCGCTGCGACGAGGCGATCGAGTTCTACCGAAAGGCTATCGGCGCCAAGGTGACGATGCTCATGCGCTTCAGGGAGAGCCCTGAGCCACCCGTATGCGAAAACGCCGGCAATGAGGACAAGGTGATGCACTGCGAAATCCGCGTCGGAGAGACAACGCTCATGCTCTCCGACGGCCTCTGCCAGGGTTCACCGACCTTCCAGGGCTTTTCACTCTCCCTTTCGGCAGCCGACGAAACAGATGCAGAGCGCCTCTTCACGGAACTCGCCGAGGGCGGAGAGGTGCAGATGCCTCTGGCCAAAACTTTCTGGTCTCCCCTCTTTGGAATGGTCGCGGATCGGTTCGGGATATCGTGGATGATCAGCGTGGGAACGTGAAAGGAGAATCAAAATGGAAAGACTCCATTTCTCAGTCGTTATCGACGCACCGAAAGAAAAGGTCTGGAATACGATGCTCGAGGATGAGACCTACCGGATCTGGACGCAAGAGTTTTGTCCGGGCTCACACTATGTCGGAGACTGGAGCGAGGGAAGCAAGATTCTCTTCCTCGGCCCGGGGGAAAACGGCGAGATGGGGGGCATGGTGAGCCGGATCAAGGAAAGCAGGCCGTTCGAGTACGTCTCCATCGAACACATCGGCGCCGTGCAGGGCGGCAAAGAGGACACCACGAGCGAGGGGGCAAGAGATTGGGCCGGCGCATTGGAGAACTACACCTTCAAAGACATTGGTGGAAAAACCGAAGTGCTGGTCGAGATGGACAGCAACGAAGAGTATCGGGAGATGTTCGAGAACACCTGGCCTAAGGCGCTGCGGAAACTCAAGGAAACGGCAGAGAGATAAAAATTCCCAGTCGGGGTCACGCCTGTAAAAAGAAAAAGTGCACCCGGCGGGGATCTATGTATAGATTCACGTTTTCTCCGCGCTGCGGCGGATTTTTTTCCACGAGCGCCTGCAGATCGCCGATGCCGGAGGCGATCTGCAGGAGAAACTCCCTCCCGAGTGGCTCGACCATCCTCACGGTCCCCGGCACGGCCCCTTCCTTCTCCTGGACGACAACGAGATGCTCCGGCCGGATGCCGACAAGGACCTCTCCCTTCAATCCCTCCATGTCTCGCTTCTCAACCGGAACATTCACCAGGAATCCGCCGGGGAGAAGAACCTCCCTCTCGATAATCAGACCTTGCAGCAGGTTCATCGGCGGAGAACCGATGAAGGTTGCGGCGAAGGGGGTCGCGGGGGCGTCGTAGAGTTCCTGGGGGGCGCCGACCTGGACGATCTCCCCCTCTTCGAGAAGGGCGATACGGTGGCCGAGGGTCATCGCCTCGGTCTGGTCATGGGTGACGTAGAGGGTCGTGATCCCAAGTTCCTGCTGCAGCGCCTTGAGCTCGGTGCGGGTTCCGGCGCGAAGCTGGGCGTCGAGGTTGGAGAGGGGCTCGTCGAGAAGAAAGACCGACGGGCGGCGCACCAGCGCCCGGGCGATGGCGACCCTCTGGCGCTGGCCGCCGGAGAGCTCCCCCGGGCGACGCCCGAGAAGATCCCCGAGGCCGAGGCGGCCGGCCGCTTCTGCGACCGCATCGCGAACGGCCCCTTCCTTCTCCCCCGCCACCTTCAACGGAAAGGCGATGTTGCCGAAGACGTCGAGGTGCGGATAGAGGGCGTAGCTCTGAAAGACCATCGCCACGTTCCTCTGCCTGGGCGAAACAAAGATGCGCCGCGCCGGAGCGGCCACCACCGTCTCCCCGAAGCGGATCTCCCCCGAAGAGGGGCGCTCCAGTCCCGCGACGAGGTTCAGCAGGGTCGACTTTCCGCACCCTGATGGGCCGAGAAGGACGAAGAATTCCCCGTCGCCGATCTCCAGGCTGACCTCCCGCAGCGCCTCCACGGTGCCGCGCAGGGTGCGGAATCGTTTGCTGCAGTTGTGGATGGTGAGGTGCATTTGATTTGCTCCGTTAGGCAGAATCCAGGAGCCAGAATCCAGGAGCCAGGAGAAAAGCCCATCTCGGCTCAGAAAACGCTGCTCTTCTCCCCCTCCTGGATCAGGAGGGGGTCGGGGGGTGGTAGAGCTTGTAAGACCTTACCACCCCTGGCCCCTCCTAAAATAGGAGGGGAGATCGCCCCGGTTTCGGCAGATTAAGAATTTGCACCTCTCCTGGCTCCTGGATTCTGGCTTCTGGATACTGCCTTTCACCCCTTCACCGCCCCCCGCGTGAGCCCCTGGACGATGCGGCGCTGGTAGACCAGGGTCAGCAGCACCACCGGCAGCGTCGCCACGGTGGCGGCGGCCATGATCTCCCCCCAGGGGAGTTCGCCGTGGCGCCCCTCGAATAGGGCGATCCCCACCGGGACGGTGCGCGCCGTATAGTCGGCGGTCAGCATCAGGGCGAAGAGGAACTCGTTGAAGGCGAAGATGAACGCCAACAGGAAGGTGGAGAAGACCCCCGGCGCCGCCACCGGCAACACGACGCGAAAAAGGACCTGCAACCGCGTGCAACCGTCGACGAGGGCGGCCCGGTCGAGGTCGCGGGGAATCTGGGTGAAGTAGCTGTAGAGGATCCACACAGCCAGCGGCAGGGTCCACGCGACGTAGGGGAGGACGAGGGCCTGAAGAGTGTTGATCCAGCCGAGGGTGGCCATGAACTTGTAGAGCCAGCTCACCAGGCTCACCTGGGGGAAAAGAGAGACTCCCAAGATGAAGAAGAGGATGAGGAGCTTCCCCGGCGCCTCCAGGCGCGTCAGGGCGTAGGCCGCCAGGGAGGCAACGAGGACAGCCACCGTGGCGCTGACGGCGGAGACGACCAGGCTGTTGCGCAGGTAGGCGAGAAAGTGAAGAGAAGGGTCGGTGAGGACTGTCCCGAAATTCAGCGCCGTCAGGGTGAGGGGGATCTCCGGGCGCAGAAAATCCGGGCGAAGGCTGAGCCCCGTCAGGACCATGTACCCGAAGGGTGCAAGGCAGAAGAGGACGGCGCCGGTCACCCCGCAATAGAGGAGGATGCGCTGCACGCGTTCTTCGCTCATCGCGCCTCCCGTCCGAATCCCCCCAGGCTGGCATAGCCGACGACCAGGGTGAGGGAGATGAAAAAAAGGATGACGCTCACTGCAGAGGCATATCCGAAATCGCCCGCCGCGTAGTAACGGAAGCCGTAAATGGAGAGGGCCGAGGTCGCACCCCCGGGCCCGCCGCCGGTCAGAACGAAGATGACGTCGAAGACCCTCAGGGCGTCGATGGTGCGGAAGATGAGGGTGACGACCAGTACGGGCTTGAGCAGGGGCAAGGTGATGCGGAAAAAGCGCTGCAGAAAGGTCGCCCGGTCAATGCGGGCCTGCCCGTAGAGGTCCTCGGGGATGGCCGAGAGCCCCGCCAGCAGGAGGAGCGCGGCAAAGGGAGTCGTCTTATAGGTATCCGCCACCACCACCGCCGCCAGGGCGCCGAGCTCGGTACCGAGCCAGTTGACCGGTCCGGCTCCGGGGTGAACCAACTGGATGAGCCAGTTCGCCGCCCCGTAGCTGTAGTTGTAGATCAGCTCGAAGACCCGCCCTGAAACCGCCGCCGGCACGGCCCAGGGGATCAGGACGCAGGCGCGCAGCAGAGCGCGTCCGGCAAAGCCTTCGTTGAGCACCAGGGCGATGAGGAGCCCCAGGACAACTTGAAGGGGGACCGAGACAAGGACGAAGACGAGAGTGAAGCGCACCGAAGCCCAGAAGGCCGGATCGGCGGACAGGGCGCGGTAGTTCTCCAGGCCGATGAAACTTCTCGGGAGAAAGGTGACGTCGCGATGGAGGCTGTCAAGGAGGGTGCCGAGGACCGGGACCAGGACCAGGCCGCCGAGAAACAGGGCGACGGGGAGGAGGAAGGCCAAAGCCTCCCGGCGCTCCCGAGGCGGGAGGCGATCGGCGGCTGAATTGTTGCTTTCTGTGCTCATGGCACATCCGAAAACGGGGGTTTGAGTCCCCCTTTAGCAAAGGGGGATTTAGGGGGATTTGCCTTAGATTACCGCAAGGAAATCCCCCCCAGCCCCCCTTTTCCAAAGGGGGGAGTAGTGCCCTACATTCCGTATCGGGCCATCAGCGCGGCGATCTCCTCTTCAGCCTGTTGCAGCGCCATCTCGGGCGTGACCCGTCCGGCGAGGGCGGCGTTGAGGTGGCGCTGGGCGATCTCGGAGACCTGAGGATAGTACGGGATGGCCGGGCGCGCCCTCGCTTTCTCGAAGACCTCCTTCAGTTCGGCGAGATTCGGCATCTCCTCCAGCACCCGGGGATCGTCGTAGAGGTCTCGCCGGCCGGGGTTCCATCCGAGAGCGAGGACCATGCGCCGCTGCGCCTCCCGGGAGGTGACGAAACGGACGAACTCCATCGCCTCCTCCTTTCGCTGAGAGAAGCGCGAGACGCCGATATGCCATCCCCCCAGAGTTGAGACCCGCTCCTCTGCCGTCGGCCCCGGGGGCGCGGCGATGCCGATGCGCCTGGCGATGGGGGAGTCCGGCTGCTGATGGAGCCGCCAGGCGTAGGGCCAGTTGCGGGCGAAGAGTGCGTCTCCGCGCTGGAAGAAGAGGCGCACCTCCTCTTCGCGCATTTCGGTGTAGACCGAAGGGGGGGAGACGCGGTTGCGGATCAGATCGCGCATGAGGCGAAGCGCCGCCCGGTTGGCCGGCACATCGAGGAGGATGCGCCCGTCGCGCAGGACGAATCCCCCCTCGCTCCCGGCGAACTCGAGAAACGAGGTGATCAGCCCCTCGTACTGGGCCCCCTGCCAGACAAAACCGTAGAAGTTCGGGTTCTCTGCCCGCATGGCGGGGAGCAGTGAGACGGCGTCCTCCAGCAGTTCTTTCCAGGTTTCGGGCGGGGCGTCCCGGCCTGCCAGAGCGAGGAGGTCGCGGCGATAGTAGAGGAGGCCGCCATCCATGTAGACGGGCAGAGCGATCAGTTCCCCTTCATGGACGTCGACGCGCTCGACAACCTCCTCGAAAAAGGGGGAGCGGTCGAAATCCCCAAGGGGCTCCAGCCATCCGGAGGCGGCGAAGAGGCCGATCCACCCGACATCCATGAGGAAGACGTCCGGGGTGGGCAGCTCCGCCTTGAGAGCGAGGATCAGCCCCTGCCTCTGCTGTCCCGTCTCGGCGGGCTGGCGCAGCAGCTCGACCTCGATGCCGCTTACCTGCCGGAACTCGTCGACGAGGTCCTGCCAGGCAGCGAGCTCCGCCGGCGCGCCCCCGACGGAAAAGACGAGCCCCGCCCTCTCCTGCCGGTCGCACCCCGCAAGAAAAAGCGCCGCCAGCAGAAGAGTGAAGAGCAGCTTCTTCATCTCGAACCAATGTGTTCGCCCGGAGATCCCTTCGGCTTACCTATAGCAGCAATTTCTTTAATGTAAACCGGGCGAGGCGGCGAGTAAGAAGTCGTTTTGACAAGGAAGAAAAGGTTTTTATTATTAAGAGAGGAACGGCAGGTAGGGGGAAATTCATGCATTGCCCCCTACTACGGAATCGCCTACGGGAAAGGATACGAGATGCGTCCGGTCTACATGATTTCAGGAGGGATCACCAAGTTCGCCAAGGCGCACCCGGAAAAGGACTTCCGCCTGATGGTGAAGGAGGCTTTCGATTACGCCATGGCGGACGTTCCCGCCCTCGACCGCCGGGAGATCGACGGGAGCGTCTGCTCCTACTTCTCCGACCACTTCACCCGCCAGCTCAAGGCCGGCGCCATGGTGCAGGACTACCTGGGGCTGTGTTCAAAACCTTCGCGCCGCGTCGAGGGCGGGGGCGCCACCGGCGGACTCTCCTTCCAGTCGGGGTGGGAGGCGGTCGCCTCGGGGCGCATGGACGTCTGCCTCGTCATGGGGTTCGAGACGATGAGCCGGGTGAACACCTGGAAAGGCAACGAGTTCATCGCCCTCGCCTCGGACACCAACTTCGACTTTCCGGTGGGCGGCTTCTACACCGGCTACTACGCCATGATGGTGCGACGCCACATGCACGAGTTCGGCACCACGGTGGAGCAGATGGCCAAGGTGGCCGTGAAGAACCACGCCAACGCCCTGCACAACCCCTACGCCCAGAGCCCGGCGCGCCTCACCATCGACGACGTGCGCTCCGCCCCCATGGTCGCCACGCCGCTGACGATCCTCGACTGCTGCCAGATGTCCGACGGCGCCGCGGTGACGATCCTCGCCTCTGAGGAGGCGGCGAGCCGCCTCGGCGCAGCTCCGGTTCTGATCAGCGGCGTCGGAAGCGGCACCGACGCCATGCGCATGGCCGACCGCCCCCACGGCAAGGTGCCGCTGCTGCCCCATGAGAACGAGGCGGACTACGCCCACCTCAAGTATCCCGGCGTTCACTCCTTCCGGGGAGGGCGCAGCGCTGCGGCCCTGGCCTACCGCATGGCGGGGATAAGCGATCCGCTCCGGGAGCTCGACTTCGTGGAGCTCCACGACGCCTACACCTCCTCCGAGATCCAGACCTACGAAGATTTGGGGCTGTGCCGCTACGGAGAAGGGGGGAGCTTCGTCGACGCCGGGGCCCCCTTCATGCCGAACATCGACTACGGGCTGGAATTCTCGGGGGAGAACCGCTGGCCGCGCATCCCCGTGAATCCCTCAGGCGGGCTCCTCGCCTGCGGCCATCCGGTGGGGGCAACAGGGCTGATGCAGGCGATCTTCGCCTTCTGGCAGCTTCAGGGAACGATCGAGAAGCATCTCGGAGACGCCACCCTGCAGCTCCCCGAACCGAAGCGTGGGCTGATCCACAGCCACGCCGGGACGGGGACGTATATTACGGTATCGATTCTGGAGGGGGTGTGAAGATCGGTCCATTCGTCCCATAGGTACCATTCGACTCATGGGACAAATGGGACTTATGGGACGAATGAAAAAACTCTGCAGGGAGCTGACACTGCCATGAACAAAAACGCCAAGCTGCCCGAAACTGAAGACGGAACCGCCCTCTTCAACCTCGACCCGATCATCATAAAATACCACTACGAGATCGAGTACCTGCACTCCTACGCTCAGGACTCCCCCTTCTTCGCCGGGCTGGCCAAGGGGAGACTGCTGGGGAGCCGCTGCGGCGCCTGCAGCTACACCTACGCCACCCCGCGCAGCCACTGCATGGAGTGCGGGGGCGCGACCGAGTGGGTAGAGCTGCCGCAGCGGGGGCGGATTCACACCTTCACCACCTGCCACTTCGGGGGCGAGGCCTTTCTCAAGGAGACCCCCTTCACCCTCATCCTCGTCGAGTTCGACGGGGTCGACACCCTCTTTCTCTCCCGCCTCATCGGCGCCGAACCGGACGAAGCCGCCATCGGCATGCCGGTGCGGGCGCGCTTCGTGCGCAACAGCAAGTTCAAGCCGACGGACGTCTATTTCGTCCCCGCCTGATCCGCAGATAGAGGATCCAGCCTGAGACAGCCATCCACAAGACGCCGGCGGCAAGGAGCAACTGATAGGTAGTGGAAAGAAGACCCGGTCCGATGTGGATTCTCACCAGTAGCTGATGCCAGGCGTTCAGCGGCGCCCCAATCCCCTCTTCGCTCACGCTCGGCCCGACCCGTGCCAGTCTGAGAAGGAGTCCGCTCACCGTCTGCAAGACGAGAAACGGCGCCAGGATGATACCGACGTAGCGGTGCAGGGTGTTCAGGCGAACTCCTTTCGCCGCTTCCTTCAGGCGCGCGAAGGCTCTCCCCTGCCCTGAACCGCTCACTAACTCCTCAACTCCTCAAGATTACGATACAGATCGAGCGCCTCGGGGTTCGCCAGAGCGTCGCGATTCTTCACGGGTTCGCCGTGAATGACGTTTCTGACCGCCAGTTCCACCTTCTTCATGTTGATGGTGTAGGGGATATCGGCGATGGCGACGATCCTGGCCGGGACGTGGCGCGGGGAGAGGTTCTCCCGAATTGTGCGGCGTATCTCCTGCCGCAACTCTTCGGTAAGCGCCGTCCCCTTGTCGAGTTTGACGAAGAGGATCACCCGCTCGTCCCCCTGCCGGCGCTGCCCCACCGCCAGGCTGTCGGCGACTCCGGGGATCGCTTCGACCAGCCGGTAGATATCGGCCGTCCCGATGCGCACTCCTCCCGGATTGAGGGTGGCGTCGGAGCGCCCGTAAATGACCATCCCACCGGTTTCGGTGAGCATGCACCAGTCGCCGTGCGCCCACACGCCGGGGAACTTGTCGAAATAGGCGCTGTGGTATTTGCTGCCGTCCGGGTCGTTCCAGAAGGTGAGCGGCATCGAGGGGAAGGCCGCGGTGCAGACGAGTTCGCCGGGCTCGCCAACCACAGGCCGCCCCTCCTCGTCGAAGACCTGCACCCGCATGCCGAGCCCGAGGCACTGTAGCTCACCGGAGTAGACCGGCGCCAGCGGGTTGCCGAGGGCGAAGCAGCCGTTGAGGTCGGTGCCGCCTGAGATGGAAGCGAGCTGCAGATCGGCCTTGATCTCGCGGTGGACGTACTCGAAGCTCTCCGGAGCCAGGGGGGAGCCGGTGGAGAGGATGGTGCGAAGCCGCGTCAAGTCGAAGTCCCTCCCCGGAATCGCCCCGGCCTGCTCCAGGGCGGCGAGATAGCGGGCGCTTGTGCCGAAGACGCTGATCCCTTCCTCCTGTGCAAGCTGCCACAGGGCGTCCGGAGCCGGATGGAAGGGGTTGCCGCTGTAGAGGACGACGGCGGATCCGACGGCGAGGGAGCTCACCAGCCAGTTCCACATCATCCAGCCGCAGGTGGTGACGTAGAGAATGGCGTCGTCACGCTTCAGGTCGGTGTGAAGAACCAGTTCCTTGAGGTGGTTGGCGAGAATCCCTGCGCTCCCCTGCACCATGCACTTGGGAGGACCGGTGGTGCCGGAGGAATACATGATGTAGAGGGGATGGTCGGCTGGGAGTTGAGCAAAGACGAGCGGAGGCGCCTCGCCGGCGGCGAAATCGTCGTAGAGAACGGCATTGGGGATCTCGCCGATGCGGGGGGAAGATTCCAGATACGGGACGACGACCACCCGCTCGATGGCGGGGATGGCGGCTGCGATCTGTCTCAGGCGCGCCAGAGAGTCGTAGCGTTTGCCGTTGTAGCTGTAGCCGTCGGCGGCGAAGAGGATCTTCGGCTCGATCTGGCCGAAGCGATCGAGAACCCCTCGCACGCCGAAGTCGGGGGAGCACGACGACCACACCGCCCCGAGACTGACCGCCGCCAGCATGGCGACGACCGTCTCGGGGATGTTGGGCATGAAGCCGGCGACCCGGTCCCCGGGCGAGACCCCCGCCTCTCGAAGGGCCTGCGCCAAGCGGGCCACCCGCTCGTGCAGCTCGGCATAGCTCACGCGCACCGTCTCGCGCCCTTCCCCTTTGAAGACGATGGCCGTTCGCTCGTCGCGATAGCGCAGGAGGTTTTCGGCAAAGTTGAGCCGCGCCCCCGAAAACCACCGCGCGCCGGGCATCCGCTCAGGGTCGTCCACCACCTCGTCGTAGCTGCGCGAGGCGATGATGTCGCAGAACACCCACAGGTCGTCCCAGAAAGCGCCGATGTCGGTGACCGACCACTCGTAGAGCTCGTCGTAACGGGTGAAGGCGGTGCCGCGGCGCTCGTTGACGAAAGCAATAAAGCGCGCCAGGTTGGCGTTTCGCACCCGCTCGGGCGACGGGGTCCAGATCGGTTTGTTCATGGCTTTCTCCCGGACAATCAAGACCCGGGGGTTTCGCCCCCCGACGGCGACCTACTTTCTTTGCGTGCCCAAAGAAAGTAGGCAAAGAAAAGGCACCCAACTGACTTGCCCGCCGCTTCGCTCTGGGTTCCCTCCGCGAAGCAGACGTTTCGGGGACCGGCAGAAACTCGCTTCGCTCAAACATCTGCCGGTCTTTATCCCGAAACGTCCACTCCGCTCCGGCTGCGTCAGATGGGACTTTCCAAGGCCTCAGGGTTTCAGATTTTAGGTTTACTGACAACAAGCCCATGCAGTGGCGGCCAAACCAGCACCGCCGTCGACGGGGGAGACGACCATCGGCACAAGGGGAGTTGCCACGGAGCATGGCCGCTGTCAAATGCACCCCTGTTCGACATCTGCACAACACCTCGCGAAAGAAAATGCCCTCCGCAGGAGAAACGCCCTTTTGCTTACTTTTGGGCGAGCAAAAGTGAGGCGGGGTGCGGGGCGCAGCGCCCGCGGTTTTCGGTCCCCACGCTTCCCTTGAATCAAGTCTCCAAAAGAATGATATCCGGATCCTCAATATGCTCGATCAGGGCGTTGAGAAACCGATGAGCCGTAGCGCCGTCGATGATCCGGTGGTCGAAGGTGAGGGAAAGCGGAACGACCGGGCGCGCCACCACCTGGCCGTCGCGCACCACCGGCGCCTCGGCGATGCGCCCGATGCCGAGAATCGCCGCTTCGGGGGGATTTATGATCGGCGTCCCCCAGATCCCGCCCAGAACCCCATAATTGCTCACGGTGAAGGTCCCCCCCTTGAGCTCGGCAGGCGTTATCTTGCGCTCGCGCGCCCGCAACGCCAGATCCTGCAGGGCGGCGGCCAAGTCGAGAATGCTCATGCGCCGGGTATTTCGCACCACCGGCACCAGAAGCCCGTCGGGGGTGTCGACGGCGAAACCGATGTGGCATTTGCGGTGCAGGATGATCTCCCCCTTCTCCTGGTCGAAGGTGCTGTTGAGGATGGGGAAGCGCTCCAGCACCAGGGTTAGGGCTTTGACGATGAAGGGGAGCCATGTCAGGCGCACCCCGCGCGATGCGGCGATGTCGTGCTCGCGCTCCCGCAGGCGACGCAAGGCGAGAGCGTCGGCGCGCTCCATGATGGTAACGTGCACGGCACTGAAAGCCGAGGCGACCATCGCCTTGGCCATGGTGCGGCGCACCCCTCGAAGGGGGATCCGCTCGGCCGATGCCGCCTCCTCCTTTCCGCCGGTCGCCGCCCGGATGTCGTCCTCGGTGATTCGCCCCTGCGGCCCGCTTGCGCGTACCTGGCGAAGATCGACTCCCAGCTCCTGCGCCAGCTTGCGGTCGCGGGGGAGAACGGCGACTTTTCCCTTTGCATCCTCCACAGGAGGAGCCCCCTCCTGCGCCTCCTCGAGCTCGCCAACGACCCCGACGGCGAAAGGCTGCTCCTTCGGCGGACTTTTTTCCGGCGTCTTCTCCTTCTCATCGATCACTGCAAGCACGTTCCCAACCGGCACCACATCGCCTGGCTCTCCGCGCAACTCGCGAACCGTACCGGAGACCGGCGACGGAAGCTCTACCACAGCCTTGTCCGTCTCCATCTCCACAAGCGGCTGGTGCTCGGCAATCTCCTGCCCGACCTCGGCCAGCCAGCGCACGATCTCCCCCTCGGCAATTCCCTCCCCGACATCCGGAAACTTGAATTCGAACATATGGGCTCTCCTGAATAATTGCTTTCTGGTGCCAGTACGCTTTTAGCCGCAGATACACGCAGATTTCACGCAGATGAAACAAAATCAAAAAGCAAGAACGAAAAGCAAATGGGACGCGGATTTTCGCGGAAAAGCTCTGATAAGTATCCTTAAATCCTTTCGAACAAAGATAAATGCGGATTGACACAGATAAAACCTAAAATCAATGTGTAAGCCTTCATCCGCCTGATCCGCTTTTATCTGTGTTCAATTCCGGTTTTTTTTCAAGATCAGATCTTGATCCGCGCGCATGCCTCTCCGACCAAAGCAGCACGGCTGCGGCGGCCGGGTAGATTTGATCCGCGTTCCGATTTCAGATTCTAATCTGCGCCTATCCGCGTTGATCTGCGGCCGGATTTGCCGTTTGGTTATGCGCTCGGCTTCAAAAGCGCATCATCTTCCGAGCCGCACGGACGATCCGCGAAGGTTCCGGCATGTAGAGATGCTCCCCCTTGGGGAGCGGCATGACGGTGTCGAAGCCGGTCACCCGTGCGACCGGCGCCTTGAGATGCAGCAGAGCCTCTTCCATCACCAGGGCGGAGATCTCCGCACCCAGCCCTGCTGTGCGCGCCGCCTCGTGCACCACCAGGCAGCGCCCTGTACGACGCACGGAAGCGAGGATCGCCTCGGTATCGAGGGGCGAAAGAGTGCGCGGGTCGATGATCTCCGCCTCCACCCCTTCCTCGGCGAGAATGTCGGCGGCCTTCTGCGCCTCGCGCACCATCGCCCCCCAGGCGACCATCGTCAAGTGGGCGCCAGCACGCACCCGGCGGGCGCGGCCGAGAGGAATCGGCTCCATTGCCTGCGCAACCTCCTCCTTGATGGCCCGATAAATGCGTTTGGGCTCGAGGAAGAGGACGGGGTCCGGGTCGCGGATGGCGCTTTTGAGCAGCCCGCAGGCGTCGGCGGGGGTGGAGGGGACGACGACCTTGATGCCGGGGATATGGACCAGGATCGCCTCGGTGCTCTCGGAGTGATGCTCGGGGGCGTGAATGCCTCCGCCGTAGGGGACGCGGATCACCAGGGGAGCGCTGTAGACGCCGCGGCTGCGGTTGCGAATGCGCCCAACATGACAGATGATCTGATCGAGAGTGGGGGGGAGAAAGCCCATGAACTGGATCTCGGCCACCGGGCGAAGCCCCAGCAGCGATAGACCGAAGGCGACGCCGACGATCCCCGATTCGGCCAGGGGGGTGTCCATGACCCGTTCCTCCCCGAAGGTCTGCTGCAACCCCTCGGTGACGCGGAAGACTCCCCCTTCGCGTCCGACATCCTCGCCGAGAAGAAGAACATCCCCGTCGCGCTCCATCTCCTCGCGCAGCGCCAGATTGATCGCCTCCACCAGGTTCAAACTCGCCATTTCACTCCTCCTTCAGTCCGTCGAGGAGATCGGCCTTCTGTCGGGCCAGATGCGGTGGGAGCTCGGCATACATGTGATCGAAGATGTCGTGAGGGCCAGGAGCCGGGAGGCTTTCGGCCTTGCGCACCCCTTCGGCGATCCAGTCCCGGATCTCGGAGGAAATTTGCTCCTCCCACGTCTCGCTCCACAGATTTCTCTCCTTCAGGAAGAGACGATAACGCACCAGCGGCTCCAAGGGACGCATCCGCTCGACCTCATCGGAACTGCGATACCGGCCTGGGTCGTCGGAGGTGGTATGGGGGCCGAGGCGGTAGGTGATGGCCTCGATGAAGGAGGGTCCCTCCCCGGCTCGAGCGCGTTCAAGAGCCGCGGTAGTGGCGACGTAGGCGGCAAAGGGATCGTTGCCGTCGATCTGAATGGAAGGGATGCCGTACCCCACCCCTTTGGCGGCCAGGGAGGAAGCGGCGCACTGGATCTTGCGCGGCACAGAGATGGCCCAGGCGTTGTTCTGACAGAAAAAGATCGCGGGCGCCTTGTAGACTCCGGCGAAGGTCAGCGCCTCGTGAAAATCCCCCTCGCTGGTGGCGCCGTCGCCGAAGTAGCAAAGGACGGCCCCCTTCTCGCCCCGATAGCGAAGCCCCATGGCGAGCCCGGCGGCGTGCAGGGTGTGGGAGCCGACGGGTATGGCGATCGGAAGGTAGCGAAGCTCACGCGGCAGTCGACTCCCCTCCTCGTGCCCCATCCAGAAAAGGAGGGTCTTCTCCATCTGAACCCCGCGCACCAGGGCGACGGCGAGCTCACGAAAGGAGGGGACGACCCAATCCCCCGTGCCAAGGGCAAGGGCGCTGCCGACTTGGCACCCCTCCTGCCCTTCGACGGGCGGATAGGTTCCCATGCGCCCTTCTCGCTGCAGGGTGAGGCAGGTGCCGTCGAGAAGCCGCGCAGCAAGCATCCAGCGGAAGATCAGTCGAAGGGTATCGTCGTCGAAATCGGGGAGGAGTTCAGGATCGGCGCACCCCTCCGGATCGAGGACCTGCAGCCTCTTCCCCTGGAGAGGATCGTAATCGTCAAAGTTCATGCGGCCTCCGGGAATATCATTTTAGGTAGCAGGGAGTTGGGAGTTGGGAGTTGGGAGAAACTTCCACTTCGAACTCCCAGCTCCTGGCTCCTGGCTCTAATGATAGATTATCAGAGGGGGCGAAGGGCGCAATCGGCGCCCGATTCAAAGATCGCTGGAATAATCGTAGAATCCGCGGCCGCTCTTTCGGCCCAGCCGCTTGGCCTTCACCATGCGCCGCAGCAGCGGGCAGGGGCGGTACTTGCTGTCGGCGAAGTCGCGATAAAGGACTTCCATGATGGCCAGACAAGTGTCTAGTCCGATGAGATCGGCCAACGCAAGCGGCCCCATGGGGTGGTTCATCCCGAGCTTCATCACCTGATCGATCCCTTCGGCCGAAGCGACCCCCTCCTGAAGACAGTAGATCGCCTCGTTGATCATCGGCATCAGGATCCGGTTGCTGACGAAGCCGGGTGAGTCGTTGACCGCCACGGGGGTTTTGCCCAGCCGCTGAGCGATCTCGATGACCGTCGCCGTTGTCGCCTCGGAGGTCGCCAGGCCCCTGACGACCTCGACGAGCGCCATGGCGGGGACGGGATTCATGAAGTGCATGCCGACCACCTCGGAAGAGCGCCTGGTGGCGGCGGCAATCTCGGTGATCGAGAGCGAAGAGGTGTTGGTGGCCAGAATCGTCCCGGGCGGCGCCGCATGGTCGAGGGCGCTGAAAATCTGCGTCTTGACCTCCAGATCCTCCGTTGCGGCCTCGATGAGGAAATCGACGCCGGCCGCTTCCTCCAGTGCTGTCGAAATCACGATCCGCCCCAGTGTCGCTTCCATCTCCTTCGGCGAAATCTTCTCCTTTGCGACACTTCCTGCAAGGAACTGTCGGATCATCGCCACACCCTTCTCTACCCTTTCCCCGTGCAGGTCCTGCAGCACGACCTCGAACCCGCTTCGCGCCGCCACAAGGGCGATGCCGCTCCCCATCTGCCCGGCGCCGACCACCATTATCTTCCTGATCGCCATCGAAACGTCCCTCCCTGGACTCTGCATCTTCTTGCAAGGCTATCACTTATGAAAGCAATTGTCAGAAAACCGGATCTTTCCCCGGAGACGAGTCCGATTGCTGGACAAGGATCCACGGGTCTCACTCGAGGGGTTCAGCGCCGTGCTTCAAGTGCGCCGTCGGAGGAGCACCTGCTGTCCGCAGCCACAATTTTCCTTTCCGGGCGAACACGGTCCTGGCGCTTTCTACGAAGCGCTTCCCATTCCACTCCCTGACGGCGATCTCAAGCTGTGCATGTTCCGGCCAAAGGGTGATGAGATTGAAGGAGTTTGGCTCCCCGCGCCGGCGATTCGAAATTGATGTCGACGCGTGCGCCGTCAGGACGGAATTGTCCAGAACATGGTAGTGATCCCTGACATCCCCTGCATGTCCCAGATGAAGATGCCCTGTCAGGATCAGGTCGATGCCGCATTCTTCAAAAGCGCGCAGCGCCCGCAGGCTGCGGCCGAGCAGCGCCTCACGAGGGAGCATCGGCACAGGAGTGAAGGGGTGATGGGCGACGAGGACGGCAAACGGCGCTCGGGACGAGCAGATGGCCTGTCGAACCGATTCGATCTGGCGCACCGAAATGCGTCCCCCTTTCCAGACGTTGGAACGCGCCGTGGAGATGCCGACAACGATCATCTCCTCGTCTTCGAACACCGGATCGATCTCCTCGTCGATATAACGGCGCCACCGTTCGAGAGGGCGAACAAAACGGGCATAGAGATTGTAAAGGGGGATATCGTGATTGCCTGGGACGACGACTCGCGCAACGGGAATCTTTTCGAGAAACGCGCGCGCCGACTGGTACTGGTCGGGGCGCGCCCTCTGGGTGAGATCGCCGCTTACGGCGACCAGGGAGGGAGCCAGCCTGCGGATCTCGGCGGCAAGCTCCTCGGCTATGTGCGGATCTTCACGGCCGAAGTGAAGATCGGACAGATGGGCAATCGTCCTCATGGCGCTCTCCTGTGATGACCCGCAGAGCTCTGGGGCGGATGCGATAAAAAAGGGGAGGCGAAAGGCGCTTCACCTCGCCGTCGTTGGCGATCTCAAGAGAGCCGCGGGCATCGATCCGCAAAGCGGCGACACTCCTCGTCTCCACGTCCCGCTCTTCATCGAGATATCCCAGAACGGCGCGAGCTGAAATGAGAAGCAGGCCAAGTCGCGAAATTCCGGGAGTGAGACAGACAAAAAGCCTTCCTTCATCGAGTCTCTGCCTTCGTCTCGGAACAAGAAGCTTCATCTCGAAACGATTGTTCCCGATAAAGACAAGAGGAGTCTGCCGATGCACCTCCTCCTGCTCAAAGGCAATGCGGAGCCCGATGCCGGGGAAATGCCACAGGAGTTTCGTGAGCGACACCGCCATGGCCGTCCATTTGCCGAGAAAACGCCTTTTCCTGCGTTCCTTGATGGCCAGGGGGTATAGACCGATAGCGGAGTTGTTGATAAAAAAATGCCCGTTGACCTCACCGAGATCGACCTCGCGCACCGTCCCACTGCAGACAACCTCCGTCGCATCCTCCAGGTCCGCAGGAATCCCCAGATCCGCCGCGAAGTGGTTCAAGGTTCCCAACGGGAGAATGCCCATGGGAACGCCGGTCTCTGCCAGCGCCTCCGCGACGGAACTCACGGTGCCGTCTCCGCCGGCTGCGACCACGACATCGACCGAGGACGCTGCACGCTGCGCCTCCTTTGCGATCTCCTTCCCCGAGAGGACCGAGACCGATGCATTGACGCCCCTGTCGGCGAAGAGGGAGATCAGCCGGAGCTGGTCCGCACCTTTGCCCTTCGAAGCCCCCCGGTTGACGAAAACCGCCATGCGCCTCATCTCACCCTCCGATGCGGGGTCAATTCAATAGTGCCAGAACGGTTCATTTCGTCAAAACTACATCGATGGAAATGCAGAAGAAACTGCTGAAGGTTGCGTTCGACAAGTCGACGAGGAGCGGTTCGGCAGGAGAGTTGGCTGGCTGTTTCTTCATCCCGGATGCAGGCATGCCACCTTCGGCACAGGTGTGCCACAAAGCCGTGCCGAAGGTGGCGCAACAGATGAGTCCGCAGCGGCACATGTTGGCGGTATGCAGTGAGAATAGTGGGAATTACAATGAGTTGAAGCGCCCAGAAAAAATGGCATGAGATTGGCTAGGGAGGTGGACAGCAAGCGGATTCACTGAAACATCACCCAAAAAAGGAGGCCTCCATGCTGTCGAAACCATGGCAACAGATCCGGGAACTGGAAGTGGCATCGTCACTGGTGCTGGGGATCATTTTCTGTGCTCTGGGGTTCATCGCATTTGCTGTGAGCTTTGTGGCGCTGATCTAGTGTCTCGTGCGGTTAGCTCTTTCAAGTAATTCTGAGCAATTTGGGCCGCTGGCAAGGCGCGTCGACGCAGGCCTGGCCAAAGCTAAGCCGTGGAGACGCAACATAGCCAGCGGGCAAAAGGGCCAGAATTAATGGATGGAATTAACCGCACGGGACACTGGCGCCCCGATGGTTAAAATGGGGCATCAGAGCCCCTTCTTGACCTGATCCATCTGCGCGGGGCGATTCCGGCGAAGCAGCACCAGGCCACTTTCGGTGTCGAAGACGATCTTGCGGCCGACATCTCCGCCGATGTCGGCTCCTATGACCGGGATTCGCAACTCTTCGAGGCAGCGGCGGGCAAAGGAGGCGTTGCGCTCGCCAACGGCATAGGCGTTTTCATTGCCGTACCACATGGCGGCGCCGCCGAAGATTTTGGCCACCATTTTGCCCTGCACAGACCCGTGCTCCTTGAGCTTTTCAACGAGCAGGGGAATCGCGACGCTCCCATAGCGGGGGGTCGGCAGCCCCTCGCCGTTCCACAGTGGGAGCAGATAGTGGTTGATGCCGCCGATGCGCAGATGTGGATCCCAGAGGCAGACCGCGATACAGGAACCGAGAACGGTCGTTACCTTGTGGGGATAAGCAGCAGCGAAAATATTGCCGGGGTGCAGGTAGTGAGTCGGCAAAGAATGGCCAGTCTCCGCGGTGTGGCATGTCATAAGGGAGCGGCCTTCTAGAAAACTTGAGCGTTGTCAAAGAGAAAGAGGTTCCCCTCGGGAGCAAGCACCTCCACCTCGACGCTCGGCTCGGGCAACACGACGCGGAAGAGGGCTCCGGGGCCTTCCTCGTCAACAAGGAACACCTGCCCCTGCTGCGCTTCGGCCACTGCCCGGCTGAGGCTCAGGCCAAGACCATGGCCGCGATGGCGCTTGCGACTGTCCTGAGCAGCGGCGCAGAAACGGTCAAAAAGAATAGGACGGATCGCCTCAGGGACGCCTGGCCCCTGATCGCGCACATCGATGGTCAAAGAGCCCTGGGCACAGGTGACGCGCAGGACGACCTGCGCATCATCGGGGCTGAACTCGATGGCGTTGGTCATGAGATTCAACAGGATCAGATGCAGCATGCGGGGGTCGCTGACAAAAGGAACTGCGGTGTCTCCTTCCACGACAACGCTGATCCCTCTGGGCTCGAAGTTGTGCCGAAGCAGATCAATGAGACCGTCGATAAGACCCGCAATGTCGATCCTGGCATAAGCGGGGGCTATCTCACCGGCTTCGAGCTCTGCTGCCATGAAGATATTCTGGAACTGAAAGTCGAGATAAAACGCTTCGTCATAGATCATCCGCCCCGCCATGGCGCAGCGCTCGGGATCAGCACTCCCCTTGCCCAGAATGTTGGCCAGCCCCATGATGGAAGTCAGAGGGTTGTTGATCTCGTTTCGGATATTGGCAAGAAATCGCCCCTTAAGGGCTTCCGATTCCTGCAGCTTGCGGTTCAGTATCTCGAGCTTGGTTGTCATGGCAGTAAGCTCGTCCAGCGATTTCTGATGCGCCTTCAGGCGCAGGCGCAGGGCCTCGAGCAACTGGTCATCCGTCCATTCTGTCATCAAGCAGTCCTCCTTCAACCGGGAGCGTATTTCCTGTTCCCGGACAATAATCTTTCAACAACATACCAGAGATGGCGAGGCGATCGGTCCAGGCGGTTTAATACGAAAATATTATCTCGGGCGCCGCGCGCGACTCAGATTCTACAGTAGACGGCGGGCGCCATCTGCTTCAGGGGGAGATTCATGCCGCTCAAAGTTTCGGAATGGCCCATGAACAGAAACTGACCGCTTCGCTGGACATCGCAGAAGCGACGCAGCAACCGCTCCTGGGTTGGGCGATCGAAATAAATGATCACGTTTCGACAGAAAATGATGTCCATGGACTGTGTAATCCCGAAGTCCTCCCCGATGAAGTTGAGTCGACGAAACGTGACGGTCCGACGCAGTTCGGGAACGATGCGGACCAGATTCTGACTGGAGTCCTTGCTTCGCAGCAGGTATTTCTTGCGCAACGAAGGCGCTACTGGTTCGATGCGCTCAGCGCTGTAGATGGCCAATCGCGCCTTGTCAAGAACCTTGGTGGAAATATCTGTGGCCGTAATGTCGAAGCGGAAACCGGGGCACTGCTCGGCATATTCGCTCAAAACCATGGCAAGAGTATACGGCTCTTCTCCGCTGGAACATCCGGCGCTCCACACCCGCAGGGGGCGATCGATTCCGGCGCCGCAACTCTCGGCAAGGCGCGGGAGGGCGATACGGGTGAGAAAATCGAAATGAGCCGGTTCACGAAAGAAATCGGTCTTGTTGGTGGTGACCTCGTCTATCAGCGAAATGAGTTCCTGGGTGTGGTCCGCCAGGTTGAAGAAGTAGTGGCTGTATTCTTCGTAGGAGGTGAAATTGAGGGCCCGCAACCGCTTGCGCATGCGGGCCTCGAGCATGCTCTTTTTCTGAGGGGGCATTTTGATGCCGCACTCGTTGTAGATCAGCCTGCTGAAACGCTCAAAATCCTTGGGCGAAATCCCCTGGCTGTAAAGCGAATCTCGCTCTTCTCGACGTCTCATGTCCCAACCGTCGCCAAGACATTTGAAACCTCTTCTTCGGCAGCCTGGACGCGCGCTAGTTCGTCAGAAGAGAAAACCCTGTCGATATCGAGCAGGATCAGAAATCCGCTCTCGCCGATTCGTCCCATGCCGCGGATAAACTCGGTTTTCAGGCGCGTGCCGATGCGCGGCGGAGGCTCGATCTGACTGCCGTCGAGATCGAGCACCTCGCGCACCGAGTCGGCGACGGCCCCCACGGTCGTCTTTTCCCCGTCAAGGGAGATGTCCAGAACGATGATACAGGTCTCGCGCGTGCGCTCGGCAACCGGCATGCCGAATTTGAGGCGCAGGTCGATGACCGGCACCACCCCTCCGCGCAGATTGATGACCCCGAGCATGAAACGGGGGGCGCCCGGCACGCGCGTGACAATCGTAAAGTCAAGAACCTCTCGGGTCTTGGCCACATCGACGGCAAAGACCTCCTCTCCCAGACGAAAGGTGAGATACTGGCCGGTCGCGGCGGCTTCACCTGTTTTCGCCATGCTCAATCTCCGATCAGAAACGTTCGAATTCGTCGTCCACCTTGTCGGCCCTGGTCGCTGAAGGAGTCTGCAGCTTCAGAGCAACACCACTTTTCTTCCGTTCATCGGTGACGCCCACCCTCTTGTCCTTTTTCTCGTTGCCGCCCGGGGCGGTGGATTGCCGCTCTGGCTTACGCAAAGTCTGGCTCAGCAGGGCCTCATTTTCACCAAGGTTGAAGAAAGAGATCATTTCCTGAAGCTGCTCGGCCTGTGCGGTGAGCTCTTCCGCCGTGGAGGCCGTCTCTTCAGCCACCGAGGCATTCTGCTGGATGACCTGATCGAGCTGCTGGATGGCCTTGCTGATCTGTCCGGCGCCCGAATCCTGCTCACGGCTGGCGGCTGCGATCTCCTGCACGAGTTCGGCGGTCCTCTGGATGCTGGGGACCATCTCCTGCAGCATCTTTCCTGACCGCTCGGCCAATTCGACGCTCGAGACCGAAAGTTTGTTGATCTCGGCTGCGGCCGCCTGGCTGCGCTCGGCCAATTTTCGCACCTCTGCAGCGACGACGGCAAAGCCGCGGCCGTGCTCGCCGGCGCGCGCCGCTTCGATGGCGGCGTTCAGAGCCAGCAGGTTGGTCTGCCGGGCGATCTCTTCGATGATCAAGATCTTGGAGGCGACCTCCTTCATCGACGCCATGTTCTCCAGAGCGGCCTCGCCCGCAGCGCGGGCGTCTTCGGACGCCTTGGTGGCGATCTTTTCGGTCTGGATGGCGTTGTCGGCATTCTGGCGGATATTGGCGGTCATCTCCTCGATGGAGGAAGACGCCTCTTCGGCGCTTGCAGCCTGTTCGGTCGACCCCTGGCTCATTTCTCCGGACGATGCGGACAGAGCCTGGCTCCCTGCAGCGACATTGTCCGAAGCCGCCTTGACCGCCACGACAACTTCCTGCAGCTTTACTACCATATTCTTCATGGCGGCGTAAACGCCCACATCCTTTGTCCCCCGCTCCATCCGGATGGTCAGATCTCCGGCAGCGAGCCGATCTGCGATGGAGGCGATCATGGCGGGTTCGCCCCCCAATTGCCGCAGAATGCCGCGGGTGATAAGCAAAGAGATCACTGCACCGGCGAGCAGAGAGAGAAGTCCGAGCACCGTCTGCAAGGTTTTCACCCGGGTCGTTGAAGCGAGAATCGCCTCGGAGCTCTCGTTGAACTCCTGAATCTGGGCTTCCTGGAACATTTCGATCTTGCTTTTGAACTCCCGGGCGTCGTTTTCGAAATGATACATCCGCTGGTAACCGGCAACCATATCGTCGACCATATAGGCCAAAGCCATCTGCTGCCCATCCTGGAAGAATCTCTCCATTCCCACCTTGAGTTCATCCATCTCCTTGAGAAGCTCGGCGTTGTTCTCCCGCTGGAACATCGCGCGGAATTCGCCTACCCCCTGCATGAATTCGTTGAAACTCTCCTCGGCAAGGAAAATATTGCCGGCATCCAGGGTGAGGGATGCTCCCGTCAGGGCGAGTTGGATCTCGAGGGTGTTTAGGACCATCTGGTTCGCCAGCAGCGTAAAAGGGATGCTTTCCTCCGAAACGAGACGTGTGCTCTCGTCGACCGAACGTAGAGAGAAAAAGGTCGCCGCAGTGGAAATTCCGATAAGAACCAGGATGATTCCGAATCCGACTCCCAGACGAACACCTAATTTGATATTTTCAAACCGCATGAGTCACTACCTCCCGAATGTTGGCGCCTGTTATCTCCTGGCCGGCACGAAGTTCTTGCTGACGATCGCCTGACCTTCGGGCGACAGCATGAAGCGGATGAACTCCCGGGCCTGTCCACTCGGCAACCCGCGGGTTGCCAGAACCAGGGGGCGGGCGATCAGATAGGCGCCTGACTGCACATTGAGGTCGGTCGGTTCCAGACCGTTGACCGCAACGGCCTTGATCCTGCTTTGCTGATCGGCGGGAATGGCGGCAAGCAGCCCGAGACTGACGCCGCAGATGGCGTTGGGGTTGGAGGCGACCTCGATGAGCTGATCGCGGGGAAGATCGATTTCCTTGAACCCTTCTCCGTGCGCGGCGCCGTCGAGAACGAGTTCGGTGAACATTTCGATGGTGGCGCGCCCGGCTCCCTGAATCTCGGTATTGGGAGCGATCGGCGCATCCCGGCCGCCGACCTCCTTCCAGTTGGTGATGGCGCCGGTGAAGATCCCCTGCAACTGCTCCTTGGTCAGGTTCGTGATCGGGTTGCTGGCGTGGACGAAGACGGCGATGGCATCGTAGCCGATGACCGTACCGATCACCCCCTGCTTCCGCTCTCCAGCCCGCAGCGACCGCGACGAACCTGCCAGGGTCGTCCTGCCTTCTATAAGCGCCTGAATCCCCCGGCCGGAGCCGGGCTCCTCAATGGCGACGAACCTGGTTCCGCTTTTTCTCGTAAAGGTTTCCGCCGCACCCGCCTTGACGATGCTGGTGCCTATGGTGGAAGACCCAACATAGCGTAACTCCTCCGCCGCAAGGGCAAAGGGAGTGCAAAAGAACATGACGATAGCCGCCCAACAAATGATCTGTTTCATTGTGCCTCCCAAATACTTCATTGAAGTCTGACTTTGTCGGTTCAGCAGCCGGCGCACCGGAATGTTCCGATGTGTCGGCCGAAGTCAAGCACTGCTGTCGACAGCAGCTAAACTGCCTCGGCTGCCTCCTCTTTGAGGGCCTGGACGAGCATTAGTTCGTCAGAAGAGAAAACCCTGTCGATATCGAGCAGGATCAGAAATCCGCTCTCGCCGATTCGTCCCATGCCGCGGATAAACTCGGTTTTCAGTCGCGTACCGATGCGCGGCGGCGGTTCGATCTGACTGTCGTCGAGATCGAGCACCTCGCGCACCGAGTCGGCCACGGCCCCGACGGTCGTCTGTTCCCCGTCAAGGGAGAGGTCCAGAACGATGATGCAGGTCTCGCGGGTACGCGCGACAACCGGCATGCCGAACTTGAGGCGCAGATCGATAATCGGCACCACCCCTCCGCGCAAATTGATGACCCCGAGCATGAAGCGAGGGGAGCCCGGTACGCGGGTGACGGAAGTAAAGTCGAGAACCTCACGGGTCTTGGCAACATCGAAGGCAAAGACCTCCTCACCCAAACGGAAGGTGAGATACTGACTGGTCGCAGCTCGTTCACTCGTTTTCGCCATAATCAATTTCTCCTGCGATCAGAATCGCTCGAATTCATCGTCGATTTTGTCCGACGCGCCTTGCAAAGAATTCTTCAGTTTGAGAAGAACGCCGTTGTGCTTCGACTCTCGGGCCGGAACAGCGGCTTTGCTACTGCCGGCGCTGACGCCTTCAAAAGAACGCTTGTCGAGCGCGGGCGTTTTTTTCTGCTCCTTTCGAATCTCCTTCTGATCGAGGCTGAAAAAGGAGATCATCTCCTGCAATTGTTCGGCCTGAGCGGTGAGCTCTTCGGCGGTGGAGGCCATCTCCTCGGAAGCCGACGCGTTCTGTTGGATGACCTGGTCTAGTTGCTGAATAGCGCGACCGATCTGCGCGGCGCCGGCGTCCTGTTCACGGCTGGCGGCAGCGATCTCCTGAACCAGTTCGGCATTCTTCTTGATGCTCGGGACCATTTCCATCAGCTTCGCGCTGGTCCGTTCGGCAACCTCGACGCTGGTGACGGAGAGCTTGTTGATCTCCCCCGCGGCGCTCTGGCTGCGCTCGGCGAGTTTTCTCACCTCGGCGGCCACCACGGCGAAACCGCGCCCGTGCTCGCCGGCGCGCGCCGCTTCGATGGCGGCGTTCAGGGCGAGCAAGTTGGTCTGCCGGGCAATCTCTTCGATGATCAGAATTTTGCCGGCGATCTCCTTCATGGCAGCCATGTTTTCCTGAGCCGCGAACCCTGCCGACTGGGCCTCCTCCGCAGCCTTGACGGCGATTTTTTCGGTTTGCACCGCATTCTCGGCGTTCTGCCGAATATTTGCCGTCATCTCTTCAATAGAGGCAGAGGCCTCCTCAGCAGCCGCCGCCTGTTCGTTCGCCCCTCTTGAAAGACCGTCGGAAGCGTCGCGCATGCTCTGGCTCCCCGAAGCAACGTTATCAGCGGCGCCGCGAACCCCAATGACCACTTCCCGAAGGCGCTCGACCATCGATCTCATGGCGCCCAGCAACTGCCCAGCCTCCCCCTTGCGCTCTGCATTGATCTGAACGGTCAGATCCCCATTGGCGATCTTGTTTGCGACCTCCGCTGCCTCCACGGCAGCCCTGAAGAGCTGCAGCGTCTTGCGGATAGCAAGATAAAAAAGGATGATGGAGAAGAGAAGTACGGCGGCGAAGACGAGCGAAGCGGTGAAGATGTTCTTCCACATGGCCGCGCTGAGATCGGATATATCTTCCTGGAAGAAGAGCACGCCGGTCGTCTCACCTGTGATTTCAACCATGGGGCCCATGCCAATCTGATATTTGCGGCCGCCGACCGAGACGATGTCGACCACCGTATCCTCCAACCCCCGCCGCAGGTCAACCATGCCTGCCAGACGAAGGGCAGAGGTCTTGGCGGTCGATTCGAGCAGTGTAAAATCTCCGACCTTTTCGTTATTCACCGTTGCCGAACGGCTCCTGAGAAAACTGTCGGTTAAGAAAAGGGAGAGGTCCTGACCGGTGATCTCCTTGGCCACATCGAAAAGATGATCGATCTCCTGCGAAATCTCCATGTACCCGATGAACTCTCCGCCGTAATGGACCGGCAGCACGCTGCGCAGGGAGAAGTAATTGCGCCCCATTTCGATTCCGACACCCATCCCTTTGGTCTGGACCGAACGACGGAAGGTCTCGCGGTTGACGGGGTCGCTGTGCTGATTTGGGTTGTGTACCCGCAGGAAGGTTATCCCTTCGGGCGTATGGAAATACATGTGTGTGATGTTGTTGTTTCTTTTAATCTCTTCGAAATAGGGCGCAGAGATCGCCAGCAGCCGCTCCCGGTCGCGCTCGGCGAAGGCCTTCATCATCGGTTCAACCTTGTTGAAGCCTGCATGAGCGCGTGACAGCCCCTCGGCATCCATACTGATCAGGGAAGGGAAAAGATTCAAATTCCCCTGGACCTCCGAGGCAACCGCCTCTTTTAACTGTCTGCTTTGAGTTTCATAGTTGAAATATCCCATGACCACATTGCAGACGATAAAGACTATGGTCAGTACCAGGATGATCCGTGTCTTGAAATCCGCACCTTGCATCGCATTCTCCATTGAATTAGTTGGATCGTTGATTTCCTGTGGAACACTGAACATCTCACCTATAGGGGCAGGGCAGCCCGTTCGGCCTCATCGGCCAGTCCGACGAGAGCCGGCACATCGAGAATCAGCGCCACCGTTC
>JARFUG010000041.1:5178-28557 GCA_029289095.1 Desulfuromonadales bacterium | reverse complement strand
GAAGTCCTCCCACTGACGCGCTTTAGGGTCGATGATGTCTTTTATCCAGCTCATGGTAGCCCCCTATCTGTGACTGCGGGAGTGATCGGCCAGGGTTCCACGGAGCGCCTGCAGTCGGCGGCGGCCGAGCAACCCCACGATGACAAAAAGCGCCCCGACTCCGGCTCCCGTTTCCACGAGCATCGAGCCGGCGATGCGCGGCGGTTCACGGCCACTCACTTCCTGGAGAAAGGCAACGAGATCCGCCCGCTCCTCTTGCGTCAGCGGCCGGTCGATGTACAGAGCTTCCATGCTCGGAAAAGGCATGCTCTCGAGAGCATCGTCGAGCATCTCTCCGAAATCGGCGTAGGTGTTCGTCAGATCGGGGCCGTAGCTCGCTCCCGCGGCCTTTCCCAGCCCGAATCCTGCCACCCCATGACACGCGAGGCACGGCGCGCCGCCATTCTCGAAAGAGGCCGTTCCTACGTAAAGGGCCTCTCCCTTGCGGGGATCTCCCTCCGCTGGCGCCCCCGCCGCCCACGAAGCCGCGAGCAAAAGATAACCGGTCACCATTGCCGCTAGCCGCCATCGTCTGTGCTCTCCCATCGTCACCTCCCTGATTTCGCTGGATCTGCTGCTCCGAGCGGGGGTTGGATTTCTGTACCGGCAAGTGAATAAAAGCACATGGAGTACTACCTATTACCACACTTTTCCCTGCATGCCTCTGTTTTGACTGGATTTTTCAGCACCTCCGAGGAGAACGACCCGGCCCTATCTCCCCTCCAGGGCCGCCAGACGATCCCGCAGGGCCCTCTCTTCGTTGCGGCGCATGGTGATGTCCCGCATGATGGCCCCCATGCCGACCAGGGCGCCGTCTTCTCCTCGCAAGGGAGCAATGGAGAATTCGCAGGAAAACTGGGTTCCGTCCCGGCGAATTGCTGGGACGGTGAGGAGATCCTGGGCTCCGTACCGGGATAGCCCTGTATCCATCGTCTGGCGGAAACCTTCCCAGTGCCGGGGGCGCAGGCGTTCAGGGATGATGAGGTCGAGGGTTTTCCCAAGAGCTTCGGCGGCGCTGTAGCCGAACACCGCCTCGGCTCCCGGATTCCAGAGGACGATCTTTCCTTCGGCGTCCGTCGCCATTACGGCGTCGGGAGCGTTCCGTATCAATGCCAGGGGGAGGTCGGAGGACTTTAAATCCTTCATGGTGGAATCCTTTCGTTATTGGTATCGATGCATCGATGAGTCTCACGTCACATGCCGGAGCTCCTCGTTGGGGGTGCGGCAGTCCATGTCGGCGCCGCGGCTGCGGTGGTCTGCGATCTCGGCGGCAATCCCGGGCATTCTGCCATAGAGAAAGAGGCGGAAGACGGCATCCTGCATCGCATCCCGGGTGATCGCGCCGCTCTGCCATTGACCCCAGAAGAGTTCCAGAGAGAGGGTGGCGATGACGGCATCGACGTTGACGCAAAAGACGTTTCGGGTCGCTCCGACGGCATACAGTTGCTCGACAAGGTCGTGATAGAACTCCAGGAAGGGGTTTCGGATCCCCTTCTCGAGCAGCAGTGAGCGCAGCCGCTCTTCACGGGGGTCGATGTTGACCGCCTGGCCGCGAAAGACCGGATGATTGATGCAGGGGATCGGCTCCGGTGAAGCGACGGAGCCGCGAGCGTTGCGCTTGGCGGCGAGAAACTCACGGGCCTTCTCCTCGGCGAGCTGCCGCAGGAACGAATCGCGCGCGTGCCCGGTTTCCCGATAGGGGTCGTGTTCCTCGAATACGTCGAGGAGCCATGCGATGGCCTTGAATCCGTTTCCCCCATGAGCAACGCCCGTATGGGTCATGAACCCCGCGTACGCCGTCGGGATGGAATTTCCGGCGCTGACGCTCTGCTTGGCTCCCATGACGCTGAGAGTCCCCGGGCCGTTGCTGACGGTGAGATTCAGTAGAGCGTTGAGGACGAAGCGTTCGCTGTCGGTCGCCTGGCGCCCGAAGAGACTTCGAAACAAGGTTGCGACGAAGTCCTGCTCGAAATGGCATTCCTCACCTTCCGGCCACAGGGGGGCCTCGGCGCCTGCGGCCGTGACAAGCCCCATCATGCAGAGATGAACGCCGAGCTCAACCGCCGTCTGGCGCGGGATGCGCCGACTCTTCAGCGACGGCAAGGCCCAGCCGAGAAGGATGGCGGCAGCGAGAAGGGTCATGGGATTGGTCTGCTGAGGCGCGTTCTGCTCGAGGGCGCTGTAACGCTCGGCGAACCGCGTCAGGATCGTCTCCGTCTTCGTCTCTTTCAGCAGCGCAGAACAGTGGGCGGCCCAGGCACGATCCCGAAGGGAAACCTCCCCCTTGGGCAGCGGATCGATCGTTGCCAGGACCAGTTGCAGAAGAGCCTCATCGGGCAGAGCTTCCGGGCCGATTTCATGGAAGAAGGCGTCGATGAGGGAGTTGGTGATATCCACCATCTCCTGGAGCCCACGGCTGTTGCCTGAAAGGAGAACTTCCGCGCCCAGGTAGGCATTGGGCGTGCAGCCGCTCGATCTGCCCTGCGGGGAAACGGCGAGCGGCCGCTCCTCTGCCCGCATGCTCAGCCAATTAAGGAGGCTGTCGGCCAACGCAATCGACTTCTCCGGCAACTCCTGGCGCAGCAGGGCGAAAAGGCAGGTCCCCGAGAACGGTCTGTCGATGAGGTCGAGGACCGGCTTGCCGTGGAGTTCGGTCTGCTGGCTCACGGCGTCGACCCGCGTCGCACTCGAGGCGTTTCTCATCGACTCCCGAACCAGGCAGGCGCCGACCAGGCGATTGGCCTCGGCCAGTTGTCTGTCGTAGGGGGCGAGGGGCGTGACCGGCTCCAGGCGCAAAGATTCCGGAAGAGGGCGCCCCTGATGGTTGAGCAGCCACGGTTTGAGGGAGAGATCGCCTTGCGCAGGGAAGTCGGGCTCTTCGCCGAGACTCGCCATGACGGCGCCGAGGGCCGCCGGCAGATCCTGGATCGTCGTCACCCGCACTCCTCGGGGCCCGACCTGGGGATGGGAGGCGGAGTACGGCGGAACCTGGAAGTAGTCGTCGAACCAGGCTTCCTTGGCAAATGCATCATCGCTCCCCCCCGCCATGGCCCCTGCGTGCCCGCAAGGGCGCGCCAGAGAGCTCTTCCAGCGCCCGGTCACGCAGGCGATGAGCGGCTTGCTGAAGGGGAGGCGTCCCTCCCTGATCCAGTCGAGAGCCTGCTTTTCGTAGCACCCTCCCGGTTCGATGTACACCAGAACCGCCTTGGTGCGTGGATCGTTCTCGGCGCAGTAGAGAAATTCGGCGAGGGCGAAATGAATATAGAAATCCTTGCCGCTGCTTAGAATCGTCGACGTGCCGAATCCGCGGGTCTTCAGGTATTCGGCCAGAGTGGTGCAGAAGTTCCCCGAATTGCTGTAGATGGCGATGCTCCCCTTTCTCAGACAACCTGCCGGATTGTCGCCGCCGAGAGCTCCTCCGATACGGACCTGGTCCCAGGAGTTGGCGATGCCGAGAGAGTTGGCGCCCAGCACGTCGACCCCGCGATTCTGCGCCACGTAGCGGATCAGGCGGGAGTCGCGTACGGGCACCTTTTCGGTGAGAATGATGATCCGCTCCAGGTTCCGGTTGCGGACGCAGAGTTCCGAGACGGCATGACTCACAGCCGCCGGTGGGAGATAGATGACGCCTGTATCAAAGGAGTGCCCGTTCTTCATGACCTCGCCTACGCTGCCGTAGACCGGGACCGGACCGACAGGCGTTTCGAGCTCTTCACCGGTGCTGCCGTACTGGACCCCGGCGACGATGTTGCCTCCGCTGTAGGCGTTCGAAAGTGGGGTCACCTGGGCGCTTTCAGTGCCGAGGATATTCATCACGCAGACCCGCGAGCGGCGGTTGGCCAACTCATGCAGGCTCTGGGCGCCGACGAAATAGGGGAGAGGGGATGAGTGCGGCATGACGGTCTCCTTTAGGCTTGAAAACAGGGGGAGGGAAAACCGACGTTCTTCTGTTCCAATTCGATCGTCCCCTGCTCCAGATGGCGGTCGAGTTCGAGGGCATAGTGGATGACTCTCACGATGCTGCTGTCGAAACCGAAGAAGGAGTACGGGACCTGCAGTCTGTCGAGAATGTCGCGGGCGTACGTCATCCCCTCCACCAGGCGTGGACCGCCGCGTCCGACCACCACGTGAATCCCGGGATTGAGATCGATGTTCTCGCGCAGAGCGTCGAAAATTCCCCTGAATGTGGTGAGAATGTCGGTGTTGTTCGCCCGCCCTCCGATGATCAGCAGCACACGGGCGCTGCGCAGCCAGTGCCGCAGGGTGATGGCGGCGATGGCTTTCATCTTCTCGTATGGGGGATTGCCGCCGAAGTCCGAAGAGAGAATGGCCCGATCCCCGAGGATTTCCGTCGCCACGCTGTTGGCCCCGCCGCCGAACATGAACGGCAGGATGCTCCCCTGCGGATTGATTTCGACCACATCGCTCTGCCCCTGGTGTGTGCGCAGAACGTTGATCTCCGCCTCGAAGCGCGTCATGTCGGGGGAAAATATTTCCTCGGGAAAGCCGAGCCGCCGCCAGGCCGGATTGTCCTGGTCGAACGCCGCCTTGATGTCGCAGGCAACCGGTAGATACCGCTCGCCCTTTCGTGCCATTCGGACAGGATTCAGTTCAAGGAGAGTCAGGCCATAGGAATCGTAGAGCTGCCATAACTTCGGCAGGTGCTGCACCAGCGGGCTGATGTAGTGGGCCGGGCAGTCGAGTTCCCGCAGCGCATCGTGGACGTGGAACGCCTTGGGTCCGGTGACCGGGTTGAAGGTGATGACCTTTTTTCGCTCCGCAGAGATCTCCTCGACATCGACCCCTCCTTCGGTGGTCAGGGTCATGACCGGACTGCGGTGCTGTGTCGATGCGCTGATATTGACGTAAATCTCGATATCCGAGGGTATAAACCCCTCGAAGGTGACTCCGTTTGCCTGCACCCGGCGGTTTCCCTGCTCGTGGATCGCGAAATAGAGTTCCTTCTTCGCCACCATGGCTTCGTAGGCATTTTCGACGATCCGCACCAGGCCGGCTTTTCCTTTTTTCCCGATGCCACCGAGAAATACGGGTTTCACGACGCATCGGCCACCGTGCCGCTGAATGAGCTCGCTGACTTCGTCCAGGGATGCGCTGGCGCGAAGGGTCTCCGCCACAGGAAAGTCGACGAGCTTCAGGAGTTGGTGTCCGAACTTCATGCCGGTGATCTGCATCTTTGATTCTCCTCTCCAAAAGATTTCGACAGGACCCGGGGAAACAGTGTTTTGGGCTATTATTCCCCACGAAGATGAGATGTCTTTGATCTTGGTCAATAAACACAGAAAAATTTTATTTTATATTTTTCACTTTTTGATTTAGGTCAAAGATTTTTAATTGTGGCTCGGCTAAGCTCGGATCATGATGGAAGAACCTTTCGGACTCTTCCAGCATTTGGGGCGGCAGAGATCTCAACAACCGCTGTCCGGAAGCAAGATTTCGCTCGGGCAGCCATAAGGAGGAAATCTATGAATTTCGAGCAGCTCAAAGATAAGTGGAACCAGGAAAACAGTCATCACCTCGCAGAGCGTTATGGCCAGACCAAGGATGACCGCTTTGCCGGGAACTACGTCAGGTCCGGTGGCAGGCTGCCGCCTCCCCGAGTCGACGAGTCGGCAGGATGTGAATTCATCTGATTCCGACGGTAATGGGAAGTAAGGCGCGCCCGTTTTCACGGAACACGCCGTAATCGTAACCGCCCCAAATGCAAGGGGCAGGGCCCGTCGGCCCTGCCCCTTGCCATCGAATAGAATTATTTCTCTTCCGGCGCCTGCTCTTCTTCCAACGTCCCGGCATTCTCATCCTCACCCATCTCCCCCTGCCCTTTTTTATCGAGCTGCATCCATTTCCGCTCATCTTCTTTGGGAGGAATCGGCCGGCTCGAGCGGATCGTGGGACGGCCGATGTCGTAAATCGTTGGTTCCATCTCACCTGCTCCTTTCCGGTCAGAGTTCAAGATCGGTATCTTTAACGATAGAATTCAACAGGCGTGCCAATTAATTTTTTCCAATAATAACGGCGTTTTTCCCGGTCTCTCGCAACCAGATGTAAACTTTCTCAACAGCGAAGGCGAGCTCCTTTACACCGCGGGGGAGGGTGCTAATCTTGAACTATCCCACTGAAAGGAGGAGATTGAAATGACCTACGGAGAAGAGCGAATCTACAAAAAAGTGGAGGTGATCGGCATCTCGCCGGAGAGTATCGAAGACGCCATCGCCCGAGCGGTCAAAAAGGCGCGCCAGAGCCTCGAGGGGCTTTCATGGTTCGAGGTGGGGGATATTCGGGGACATATCGGCGAAGACGGCAGGATCACCGAATACCAGGTGGTGCTGAAGATATCTTTTGTGGTGAAGTGAAGTTGGGAGGGTAAGGCGAACCTTGCTCCTCGCTCCTCACAGCTCTCTTATCCGATCAGGAGCTTGACGGCGAAGACGATCACCGTCGCGGTGACGACTTTTCTGATCCAGTCGTGTCCTTTTTTTACAGCCATGCGTGAGGCGATCCATCCCCCGGAGGCGTTTCCCGCCGCCAGGGCGAATCCCAGAGCCCAGACGACCTGGTCGTGATAGACGAACACAGCGAGAGCCGGGAGGGTGAAAAGGAGGATGACGACGATCTTCACCGCATTGATGCGAACAAGATCGAGGCCGAAGGCCATGAGGGCGGGGATGATGAGAAAACCGACGCCGGCCTGTACGAAACCGCCGTAGATCCCGATGAAGAAAAAAAAGACGAGGAGAAGCGCCATGCGAACGGGGGTGAAGTGCGGCTGCTCGGTTCGCCGATGCTTCATCGGGTCGACGACGGTGAAGATCAGCACCCCCAGCATGATGAAGGCCAACAGACGCTCGAAGGTGCGGTCGTCGATTTCCACCGCCCATGTCGCGCCGAGCCATGCGCCTGCGAGCGACGGAGCCGTGCAGATCAGCGCAAGACGCAGGGGGAGAACCCCCTGACGGCGAAAGGACGTGATCGCGGCGACGTTCTGAAACAGCACTCCCACCCTGTTGGTGGCGTTGGCCTCCGTTGCCGGCAGCCCGATGAAGATGAGCATCGGCAGCGTCAGCAGCGACCCTCCGCCCGCCAGGATGTTGAGGAACCCCGAGACGAACCCGACCGCAGCGAGGGCCGCAATATGCAGGATGTCGGGGATCATTCCCCGAGTAGAGAGCGAATCGCCTCGCCCGCCATGGTCAGACCGAAGAGGGGGGGGATGTACGAGGACGTCCCCAGGATGACGCGCCTGTCTGTGCAGCTCCAGAGCTGATCGCCGCGGTTCGGACAAACGCAGTTCTCGGCGCAGGCCGCCGTCTCGGAGCCGAGGGGTCGGAACTCTTCGGTGGAATAGACGACGCGGATGCCGGAGTCGATCCCGCGACGCCGCAACTCCTTGCGCAGGATGCGCGCAAGGCGGCATTTTTGCGTCTCGAAGAGATCGGCGACGGCGATCTTGGTCGGATCGAGCTTGTTGGCCGCCCCCATGGAGGCGATGACGGGAAGGTTCCGTTCACGGCAGCTTTGCAAAAGGTGCAGCTTGGCTGTGATGTGATCGATGCAGTCGAGCACGTGGTCGTAGCTGCGCCCCAGCAGTTCGTCGGAGGTCTCGGCCCTGAAGAAGTCCTTGAGGGGCTCGACCTCTGCAGCGGGGTTGATGGCCCGACAGCGCTCGGCCATGACCTCCACCTTCGGTCGACCGACGGTTCCGTCGAGAGCATGGAGTTGGCGGTTGATGTTGGTAAGACAGATATCGTCGAAATCGACGAGGGTCAGATGCCCCACCCCGGCCCGGGCGAGCGCCTCGGCCGCGTAGCTTCCCACCCCGCCGACACCGAAAACGGCGACAGAGGCGCCTCTGAGCCGCTCCATCCCCGACTTGCCGACCAGAAGTTCCATGCGTGTAAAGCGGTGTTGGTCCATACTCTGAAAATATCCTTGGTTGAAAAGTCCGGCCGCGTTCCGATCGGTCGGATCCGACCGATCGGACGTATTCGACGGATTAGACGCGGCCGTGCCGATCTGAGGTGAGCTTCAAAATCCTTCGCGCGTTCTGCGTCGTCACCCGCGCCGTCTCCTCCTGGCTCCAGCCGCGAAGCTGCGCCACCTGCGCGGCCACGAGAGGGAGCCATTCCGGGCGGTTCTCCTCTCCTCGATGGGGATGGGGAGGCAGATCGGGCGCATCGGTCTCCAGAACGATCCACTCGGGATCGATCCCCTCAAGGACCAGAGGCGCCCGCCGGGCCTCCGGATAGGTCAGCGTTGCGCCGAAGCCGATGGCGAACCCGAGCGAAACGGCTTCGCGGGCGCTTTCGAGACTTCCGGAGAAGGCGTGAAAAATCCCTCCACGGCTGCCGGCGCCCTCCTCCCTCAGGATCTCCAGCACCCGGCCGATGCGCCTGCGGCAGTGGATGAGAACCGGCAGATCCGCCGAGGCCGCAACCCGAAGCTGGCCTCGAAAGGCGCGCTCCTGAACGTGAGCGGGAAGATCGATCAGAGCATCGAGACCGATTTCGCCGACGGCGACGACCCTGTCATGCCGAACGAGGGTCTCAAGACGCGCGCGGCTCTCCTCGTCCCATTCGTCGGCGGCCGCGGGATGTAGTCCCGGGGCGGCCCAGACCTCCGTAAATGCATCCGCCAGCCGGAGCAGGTCCTCCCACCCCTGTCCTCGCACTCCAGGAACCACGAGGCCTTCGATCCCCGCCTTCCTCGCTTCCCGCACGGCGTCCCGGACGCTACCGCCCCACGGGAGCATATCGAGATGAACGTGGGTGTCGAAAAGGAGATGAACCGCCATGAAAGGAGTCTAGCACAACCGCCGTGCGGCTGGAAATCTCTTGCCACGCGACAGAATCTATGCTATCAGCCAAGGGATTGTTTTTTCATGGAACTCTCCCTTTTTCATTCCTAAAGGTGCCGGGATGTCAATCTCCTCCATCAAGAAGATCACCTATCTCCAGCGAACCTTCTACATCACCCATGCCACCGGATTTCTGGCGGGGATTTCGTATCCGTTCCTGATCTATCCGTTTATCGGGAGCCAGGCTCTCACCCTCCCCTTCTTCGCTCTATGTCTGACGATGGGGTTTGCCATGGGGGCGGTGATGTTTTTTTACGTCCTCATCACCCTCAAGAGCCAGATGCGCCGCCAACTCGAGATCCTGGCCCCTCTCATCGGAGAGCTCGATCTGCCGGCCGAAAAAGTTGAGGCGCTGCAGGCATCGATGGAAAATGCGGTGTTGCAGTTTCAGGGGCTCAACCGCAACTTCATGACGACCATCGATCACTTCGTCCCCCATTACCGCTCCCTGGCCGACTCGAGCCGCTATCTGAGCGATCGGGCACAGGACGGCATCAAGGCCGCACAGGCCATCCGCAAGGACATCACCGCCATGGCCAAGAAGCAGGACGAGGTGATGATGATGGTTCAGAATCTGACCGACCGCGCCCAGAACGAGGCGGCCATCTCCCGCGAGCTCTCGGCATCCCTCGAAGAGATGGCGCAGGCGATGGAGATATCGACCGCGAAATTTCTCGAGACTTCGACCAGCGTCGACCAGATGACCTCAAGCGTGCGCGAAACGGCCACGCAGACCGACGAGATCGCCCGTTCAGTGGAGGGGACAGCCAAGGATCTCGAGTCGATCGGAGGCGCCCTGGAGCGCATCCGCAGCGGCGCCTTCTCCGGCGCCAGGATCACCGAGACGGTCAAGAGAGATGCCGAATCGGGCCTTCAGGTGGTGCGCGCCTCCATGGAGGAGATGGAGCGCATCGAACAGGAGAGCCGCCGCGCCAGCGATGCGATGGAGCGCCTTTCCCGCCAGACGGGCGAAGTGGTCAAGATCATCGAAGTCATCAAGGAGCTCGTCTCCGACACTGAACTTCTCGCCTTCAACGCCGCCATCATCGCCGCCAAGGCGGGCGAGGAGGGGAAAGGATTCTCCGTCGTTGCCGAAGAAATCCGCGATCTTGCCGATCGCACCACCACCAGCGCCCAGGACATTCACCGCATCGTCAAGGCGATCGGGGGCGACACGCGGGAGGTGACCGAGGCGGTCGAAGCGACAAGCCAACGCATCTCCCGCGGGAAGAAGCTCTCCCTCTCCACGGGCGAGGCTCTTCGCAAGATCGTGCAGAGCTCCAGTGAGGCCGCTGCGGCCAGCGACGAGATCGCCACTCTCACACAGTCGGAAGAAAATCGCGCCCGCGCCCTGATAGACGATGCGGGGCGCAGTCTCCGGTCGGTGAAAGCCATCGCCCGCACCATTCGCGAGCAGCAGACGGCCACCGCCCGCATCCAGGACGGCGTCACCGAGATGAAGGGAGCCGCGGACCGAATCGCCCGCGGAATGGAAGAGCAGGTCCGCGCCAACCGCGAGTTCGACAGGGGTCTTCTCGAGCGCGAGGAGCAGATCCAGGCGATCCATGCCGCCACGAGCTTCCAGCAGAGCACCGTCAAGGTCGTCTTCTCCCACTTCGAATCTTCCGAAGAGCGCCTGCGCCGCAATGTGGAGCGCGCCCAGGTCATCCTGCGCGAGATTGCGGAGCTCGAGATCCTCGCCGAACAGCTCCGCGAGCTCGTTTCGACCTTCGAAGGGAAAATCGCCTCAGGCAAACTGAGTCCTGCTGAGCAGGTCGCCTGACCAGGCCCTCACGCTTCACCTGCAATTAACTCACGGATCAGGCATGAAAAAGGGCGGCTCAATCGAGTCGCCCTTTTCCGTATCAGTTTGCATTTACCCCGGTCAGCGGCGCCGGTCCCATTCGGCCAGTTTTTCCCTGGCCTTCTTCGCTTCCTCGGACATGGGGAACGTTTCGATGAGCCGGTTGAGGATGACCCGACCATTTCGTTCATCTCCCAGGGTATCGAAGGTGATCCCCTGCTTCAGGAGGGCCGCGGCGGCTTTGGGGTGTTCTCCGTGCTTCTGGATGACGTCCTGGAACTGGAGAATGGCGTTCTCGTACCTCTTTTCCCCGTAATAGGCTTCCCCGATCCAGTACATGGCGTTGACCGCCAGGGCGCCTGAGGGGTTGGTGCGCAGAAAACCTTCAAGAGCCTCCCGGCCCTGGACGAACTGATTCTTCTGTATGAGATCGACCCCTCTCTCATAGGCGGCCTGTGGCGACTGAGGCGCTGCGGGGGGCGAATTCTGCGCCTGGCCGGCCTGGCGCTTCTCGAGCGCCGCGAGGCGGTCCTCGAGGGCTCCGATCTTCAGTGAGAGGTCATCGCGCACCAGGGCGAGTTCCTGCCGCACGTCTCCGCCTTCACGGCGCGTATCCTCGAGGCGACCGCTCATCGACTGGAGATCCACCCGCAGTGCATCAAGGGAGACCTGCAGATCGGCCTGTGTGCGCCCCATGGTGTCGACGCGTCCCTGAATATCTCCGGGTCCCTGGCGTAGTGAAACTGTGGTGCGCTCCACGTCCGCAAGGCGGCGCTTCATTTCGTTCATGTCGCGCTCCATGCGCAGTTGGTCCTGAGTCGTGAGACAGCCGCTCAGCATCAGTCCTGCCGCAAGAAAAACGCATCCATTCCGCCAAATCTTCACGCCTCGATCCTCCAGTGGAAAGAGGAGGCCGCACCTTCATGTGCGGCCTCCGTGTTCAAGTCGTCAGGGGCTGATCTTGTTGAATTCGGCCCTGCGGTTCTTGGCCCAGGCCCCTTCGTTGGAACCGCGCTCGAGGGGCATCTCCTCACCGTAGGAAATGATGGAGAGGCGATTGCCGTTGATCCCGAGGGAGATGAGGTAGTCGCGCGCCGCGCGGGCACGTCTCTCGCCGAGGGCGAGGTTGTATTCGTCGGAGCCGCGCTCATCGGTATGCCCTTCGATGCGCACCCGGACCCGGGGATTGTCACGCAGGTAGTTGGCGTTGCGGGAGAGGATCTCGCGCGCTTCGGCGGTCAGGGTGTGCTGGTCGAATCCGAAATGGATCCGCTGCAGACCCGAGCCGGTGGCGTCGGCCAGGGGGAGGAGACGATCGCGGGCGACCTCTTCGGAGACGGCCTGTTCATCGACGCCGCGGGGGGTCTCCATGGGGGGCGCCTCGACGATCCGGGGAGCTTCATCTGCCGGAGCGGCAACGGTCGGGGCTGGTTTTCTGGCGCATCCTGACGCAAGAAGAGCCGCCACGGCGACCATCATGACCCAAAACACCACACTCTTCCTTTTCATGCTTTGTTTCTCCTTTGTAATTCCCTTGTTCATCTTGAAAAAACGCCCACCCGTTTGCCCATCCGGACAAACCCGACCGGGAACGGGACCTGGTTTCGGATTATAGCGGAAGGGGGATTAAAAACAACGAAAACCGGCACCTCACCAGCGTCCCGACCAAGCTGGGTGACTCGCCTCGACCCCCCGGGGCGAGATGCGCCGCGCTCCAGTCCCGTCGGCCCGCATGATGTAGATCCCCTTCATCCCCGAAGCGTCCGAGGAGTAGACGATGAAGCGGCCGTCGGGACTCCAGCGGGGATGTTCCTTGCTCCCCGGTCCGAAGGTCAGGCGCCTTTCGTCGGAACCGTCGGGGCGTATGGAGTAGATGTCGAGCCGCCCATCCTCCATGCGCGAAAAGGCGATGCGGTCCCCCTTGGGGCTCCAGGCCGGGGTGACGTTGTAGCGGCCGGCGCTGGTGAGGCGGCGCACCGAGCCGTTGACGACGTCGAGAATGAAGATGTGGGGGTTGCCCTGACGATCGGAGACGAAGGCGATCTCGTCGCTTCTCGGGCTCCAGCTCGGGTCGACGTCGATGGCCCAACTGTTCGTGAGTCTCTTGTGAATGGCTCCGTCGGTTCCGATGAGATAGAGCTCGGCCTGTCCGTCCCTGGAGAGGGTCAGGGCGATCTCCCGCCCGTCTGGGCGGTAGCGGCCGGCGATATTGAGTCCCGGATGCCGTGAGAGGCGCGCCTCGGCGCCGCCGTAGATCTCCTTGCGGTACAAATCGGGGTTCCCCTCGCGGTAGGAGGTGAAGATGAGCTCCCTGCCGACAGGAGAGAAGTCGGGATTGAGAACGATGGTGCGGTGATCGGTCAGGCGCACCGGAGCATGCCCGTCGCTCTCCATGAGATAGAGTTCCTTGTGGCCGCTGCGGTTTGAAATGAAAGCAATGCGCGAATTGAAGGGCCCTTCCTCCCCCGTCAGACTCAGGAGGATCTGATCGGCGAATCGATGAGCGATGCTGCGAGCGTCGCGTATGTTCCCCGTATACCGCCTGCCGCTCAGAAGCCGGCGCGAGGTCACGTCGTAGAGCCGCGCCTCGATGGTCAGGGTCTCGCCCCTGACCGCATACCCCCCCTTGATCAGCGCTTGGGCGCCGAGCATGCGCCACTGGCCGAAATCGACATCGACGCTGGCGAGTCCGAGACGGCGGGCATCGGAGAGGAAAGCGGCGGGATCGACGAAGGAGAAGATTCCCGTCAGGTCGAGATTGCCGTTGAGCACCCGATCGATCTCGGCGGCGACCTCCGCGGAGGCCTCCCCTTCCATCGGCAGAAAGCGTGTGACGGCAATGGGGATCGTCTGCTGCCCCGGGGCCCGGATTTCGATCTGCGCGGCGGCGGGGGAGGCGATGGAGATCAGAAGGGCGATAAGGATCGGCCACATGTAACGAAAAGGCATTGTCATCTGCTCCTGAGATCCTTGAGATTGAATTTAGCCGGAATCTCCAATCGGCGCTCCGGCTTGAAAGGGAGCTGCCTGGAGTTGAGGATGGCTCTTCGCACAGAATCGTCGAAGACGGCTTCTCCCGACGGTTTTGTGAAAGTGTAATCGAGAAGCGTCCCTTGAGAATCGTAGATGATCCTGACCTCCGCCTCCAGGTCGCGCCGCCCCCCCACCTGATACTCGGACAAATTCCAGTTTTCCTTCAAATATGCCTGAATCCATGTCTGATAGTCGACGCCCGCCTGCGTCCCAGTCCCCGTCTCAACCCCCAGAGGGATGTTGGAACCGGTGTTTCCCCGGGAATCCTGGGTCGCCAGAGCCGCCAGCCTCTCTCTGAGCTCATCGCGCTCGCGCTGCCGCCGCATCCTCTCGATGGCGTCATTCACCGCGGTCTGGTCGGCGGGAGGCGCAGCCGCCTGCGGTTTGGGGGCGGGCTCGACTTGCGCGGGTTTCGGGGCCTGGGGAGGTTCCGGGGGTTTGGCGGCAACCTTCGGCTCGGGTTTGGGCGGTTGTGGCGCCGGTTTCGGCTCGGGCGGCTTCGGCGCAGGCGCGGGCGCAGGCTCGGGCTTCGGCGGCGGCGCGGCCACCGGAGCCGGCGCCGGCGCCGGCTCGGGGCGTGGTGGTGGTGGTGGAGGCGTTGCGGGTCGCGGCGCCGGACGGGGTGGCGCGGCGGCGGCCTGCTGCGGTCTGGGGCTTCCGTCGGGTCGCCCCGCCTGGGGGTCGGCAACGGGAAGATGGAAAAGATCGACCTCGATGACGTGCGTGAGCTGACGGTGTTTCTTGGGCGCAAGAACGCCCGAGAACAGAACCGCCACCGCAATGTGCAGGACAAACGATATCAGGAGCATGCGCCCCAGCCCGGGATCGGCAAGGGGCCCGCTGCGTTTTGGAGACATGGTGTTCACCCCGTCGTGCCGCAGATCAGGGTTCCGGATGCCGGGAGACCATCCCCAGCTTCTCGATTCCGGCCTTCTTTGCCGCGGCCATCACCTGCACCACCCGTCCGTAGGGAACGTCGCGATCGGCATGCAGAAAGACGTCCTTTTCCTCCCTGTCCTTGAGGATCTGGACGAGAACGGGGGTGAGCTGCTCAGGCGTCTCCACGCGGGATCTGCCGACGAGGAGATTGCCGTTCTTCTCGACGGTGATGACGAGAGGTTCGCTTGCCTGAGGCAGGGGTGGTGCATCGGCAACCTCCGGGAGCTTGACGTCCACGCCCGTCTCCATCATCGGGGCCGCCACCATGAAGATGATCAGCAGGACGAGCATGACGTCGACGAAGGGGGTGACGTTGATCTGGGACAGCGTGCGACGGCTGCCGCTTTCTCTGCGACCGACTTCCATCGATTCCTCAGCCCCTTCGCGCCGTGCGCTCGACGATGTTGAGGAATTCCTGGCTGAAGTTGTCCATCTCCCCGGTCAGGACATTCACCTTGTTCACGAAGTGGTTGTAGGCGATGACCGCCGGAATTGCGGCCACCAGCCCGATAGCTGTTGCCAGAAGGGCCTCGGAGATGCCGGGCGCGACGACGGCGAGCGACGCGCTTCCGGTCTCGCCGATCCCCTGGAAGGAGTTCATGATCCCCCAGACGGTGCCGAAAAGGCCGATGAAGGGGGCCGCCGATGCGGTGGAGGCAAGAAAAGTCAGGAATTTTTCCAGGCGATGGATCTCAAGGGTGGTGGCGCGGCGCAGGGCGCGGGCGACGTTTTCCGCCTTTCCGAGATCGGTGGAAACCACCTCCTCCTCATGCCGCTGACGCCCCTTGATGAGCTCATGAAACCCTTCGCGGAAAAGCACCGTCAGCGGGGAATGTGGATAGTCCTTGAGTCCCTGGCCGATGACGTCGAAGCGCTTCTTCGCCCAGAAGAACTCGAGAAAGCGCTCCGAGTCGCGTGTCGCCCGATGGATGACGCGCATTTTGTAGAAGATGATGGCCCAGGACATGACGGAGAGATAGACGAGGACGAGCATGACCAGCTGGACGACTGGGCCTGCGTTGAGGACGAGCTCCAAGAGGGACCTCCGTTGAACTTTAGGTTGTCGACATATTCATTTTTCATCCGCTCCTGAGCCGCTGCGGGTCGGGAGCGAATGAATTATCAGCCAAACCCCTTCCCAAGTCAACGGGTGATGAAAAAAATAGAAATTAAAAACGATGGACTTTCGGTCAGTTGGAGGGGGGTGAGGTCTCTTCGGTTTCGATTTTGCGACGCGCTGCACGGTAGAGAGCGACTTGAGAGAGCTTTCCAGGGTTTCCCCCCGCCGCGCGGGCGTCGATTTCGAGAAGATCGAGAAGTAGAGAGAAACGCCCATCGCGGATGAAGCGCCACTGCCGGCGTGAGAGATGTTTCAGGTCGTCGACCCTCCAGGAGAGAGCGAACATATGGTGCCGGATGAGCCACAGAATGTCGTCCCTGGCATCGCGGCTTATTCCCAGGCGGTCGAGTATCTCTACGGCCATCCGCTCCCCCTCCCGGTCGTGCCCGAAGGCACGCACCCGGCCTCCTATCTCGCGGGTGGTGGTCGCCTTGCCGATGTCATGGAGCAGAGCCGCCCAGGCGAGACGCCGGTCCGCACCGGCCGGAAGAAGCCTTACCGCGAGAAGAGTGTGGACGAAGGCATCGCCTTCCGGATGGTGGTCGGGAGGCTGAGGGACCTCTTCCAGACAGTAGACTTCGGGAAGGAGGCGCCGCAGGCGCTCATCGCTTCGAAAACGCTCCTGCCGCTCTGCGGGGTCGGGATGGGCCAAAGCCGCTTCGATGTAATCCAGGTCACGCATTCATCTATTTTAAGTCCTGCGGGGTAAATTGCAGTAAAATTGTCATGAGACCGTCAAGTTCCGACTGGGACCGCGCCCATCGGTCCGATCCGTCCGATCTGTCCCAGCCGACGGATCGGACAAATCAAAGGCGGCGCGGACAATTGAACGAGAGGATGCCGATGTCCGACATCGATCTGGCCATGATCCGCGAGGCCGCCTTCCTGCTGCAGGGGCACAGCCGCCGAACCGAACTCATTTATTCCGACTACTTCTCCGCCAGCACGGGCCTTCCTCTCCACTTCAAATGCGAAAACCTGCAGCGCACCGGCTCCTTCAAAATGCGGGGCGCTTCCAACTTCCTCCTGCATCAGAGCGCCGATGCCCTTGTGCCGGGCGTTATCACAGCCTCCGCCGGCAACCATGCGCAAGGCGTCGCCTGCGCAGCCTCCCGGCAAGGCGTCAGATCGGTGGTCGTTATGCCGAAGACGACCCCCCTGGCCAAGGTGGTGGCGACCCGTCACTACGGCGCCGAAGTCGTCCTGCACGGCGAGGGCTTCGACGAGGCCGTCGCCCACGCCCGCACCCTGCAGGATCAGGAAGGGCTGCTGTACCTGCCTGCCTTCGATCACCCACTGGTGATCGCCGGGCAGGGGACGATCGCTCTGGAGATCCTGTCCGATCTCCCCGATGTGCAGACCCTGGTCGTCCCCATCGGAGGGGGAGGGCTGATTTCGGGGATCGCCATAGCCGCCAGGGCGCTCAAACCCGACATCCGAATCGTCGGCGTCGAGGCGGCCGGAGCTCCGGCCGCCCTCCTGTCGCGCCGGAAGAAGGCTCCCGTGACTCTTGCCGCCGCCCGCTCCCTCGCCGACGGCATCGTTGTGAAGAGGCTTGGAGAACTGACCTTCCCCATCATCCAGGCGCTTGTCGACGACATCGTGACTGTGGAGGAGGAGGAGATCGCCCAGGCGATCGTCAGTTTAATGGAAAAAAAGAAGCTCGTGGTGGAGGGCGCCGGGGCGGTTTCACTTGCCGCCGTCCTCTACGGCCGCCCCGACCTGTGCCGGGGTGCAACGGTGTGTCTTCTTTCCGGGGGGAACATCGACGTTCAGACAATCTCGCGCGTGGTGCAACGCGGCATGATGGCCGAGGGTCGCTATCTCAAAGTCAAGGTCGAGCTCCTCGACGCCCCCGGCGCGCTGTCGGCCCTCACCGCCCTGCTCGCCTGCGCCGGGGCGAACATCCTGCAGATCAGCCACGACCGCCGCTCCTCCGCCCTCCCCCTGGAGAGGGCCGAGGTGCGCCTCGAGCTCGAGACCCGCGGCCCCGAACACATCGCGGAGGTCCTCCAGGCCCTCGAAAGATCCGGATATTCCGCCGCCGTGAAGCGATGAGCGGCTCCGGCTCCCTCACTCTCATCGGGACGGTGCACCGCGGCGAAGGGCAGACGCGTCTGGAGGAACTGCTCTGCGCACTTCGCCCCGATCACATCACCCTGGAGATGAGCCCCTACGCTCTCTCCTTCAGGATGCGGCGCTCTCCGAAGCTGCTGGAGCGGCTCGAAACGATCCTCGAGCGGGTGTCGCGAGAGACCGGTCGCCCCCGCGACGAACTCTCCATCCACCCCCAGGTCGAGGCGATCCGCACTCTTCTCGCCCTCCCCTTCGAATACGTGGCGGCCGCCCGGTACTGCGCCGCCACCGACGCCCCTCTCGAGCTCATCGACTCCTCCCTGATCTCGGCCCGCAAGCTTCGGCGCGTCGAGCGCGAACTCGTCACCGCGCCAAATGTTCGCATTCTTCTCGAATGTGCCCCCCAAGAGACGGCAGAGAGCGCCCGCCTCGCCCGGGCGATGCTCCACGGCCGAATCGACCCGGCGATCCGGCGCGCTTTTCTCGCCCGGCGTCGCGGACCCGAAGAGATCGGCGAGCGCGATCGCAGGATGGCCGTCGCCATCCGCAACCGCCTGAAGGATGGAAAACGCCTCGTCCACATCGGCGGATGGGTGCATCTGGTGGAAGACGAGCGCAAAGAGACGCTCTACGAAAGACTGCGCGCCCTGGAGCCGGAGCGGGTGCTTTGCTGAGGGCCAGAAAATGTCTTTTCCGCCAAGGACAGACACAGGAATCTGCCATCTACATTGCCGTATTCAATCTCCGGTTCGACGGGAGGATCTCCCGCGCAAACTGTGCTGTGCGGCAGCAGGGCGACCTTTCGATGAGTCTTTGAAGGGATGCGCCATCATCCAGGTCGTCCCAGGGGGTGATTTCGGCCAGAGAGACGGCGCTGTGGCGAGCGCTCTCACGAGTTCTTTGAAGTACATCCGCAGTACTCCAGGGGATGTCCTGAAACAGAGTCGGGTTGTGCATGCGCTCGCCCACCAGGACATAACCGCCGTCTGTCGCCGGAGCGACGACCGCATCGTGACGGGCGAGGGCGTCGAAGGCGTCGTGAAGGATTCGCAGAGGCAGATCGGGGGTGTCGGATCCGATGAGAACGGCGCATTCGAATTCGCGAAGCAGGCTCGTAAGGGCCTCGGCCATGCGCTCCCCCAGATCGTGGCCGCACTGGGGATGGAGAGGAAGTCGCGGAAAGGCTTCGGCGAAGAAGGCCCGGTCCCCCTCATAGAAGAGGACAGTCTTCCATGGGCCGCTTGTGCAAAACGCCACCGTCTCTTCCAGGCTCACGCGATAGAGGGCGGCCGCTTCATCGGCGCTCAAGGGAGGGCACAGGCGCGTCTTGACCCGGCCGGGGAGCGGCTCCTTGGCGAATATCCCCAGACCATATCGTGTCGCTGGCGCAAAACCCCGCTGAAATGGCGACTTTTCCACGCTTTCCACAGAATTGTCCACAGCCTTCGTGCCGATCTGATAAAAACTAATGAGAGCTGCTCCCGCGCACTCTCCCACTAACCGCCTGGAATTAAAGCGCAAATCAAAGGCGACAATCCGGTGGAGGCGTTATCCACACACCCTCTTCAGCGTCTTGGGCTTTCCACAAGCGCGTAGGCCGAATGCTTGTGGATCGATTCGTAGTTCTCGCACTCCACCCGAAACCAGGTGATCTCCGGAACCTGCTGGAGCTTCACGGTGACGGCCCGCACGATGTCCTCGACAAACATCGGGTTGTCGTAGGCCTGCTCGGTGACGGCCTTTTCGTCCTCGCGCTTGAGCAGCGAATAGACCGGAGCGCTCCCGCACGCCTCGACCCAGGCGATGAGATCCTCGATCCAGACGAATTTGTTCATGCGCACGTCAACCGTGACGGCGCTGCGCTGGTTGTGGGCGCCGCGGGCGCTGATCTCTCTGGAGCAAGGACACAGGGAGGTCACCGGAACGGTGACGCCGAGAACGAAGTCCTTCTCCTCCCCGAGGGTTCCGGTGAGCCTGCACTGGTACTCCATGAGCCCCCGGGCGCGTGAGACGGGAGCCTCCTTCTCGATGAAGTAGGGGAACTCGAGCTCCATGTGCGCGCTCGAGGCCTCAAGTCGCTCCTTCATCTCCTGCAGGATGTTTCCCATATTGCGGATCGTTATTTCGCCGCGGTACTGGTTGAGGATCTCGATGAAGCGGCTCATGTGCGTCCCCTTGAAGTGGTGCGGGAGGTCGACGTACATGTTGATGCGCGCCACGGTGTGCTGCTGCACCTTGCTCTTGTCCATGACGACGATGGGATAGCGGATATCCTTCACCCCCACCTTGTCGATGGGGATGTTGCGGGTGTCGGCGGAACGCTGCAGGTCGGGCATGGGGGAAGCTTCGCTTCCCGGTGAGGAGTTTTTATCTTCGCGGCTCATTGTTAAGTCCTGTCAGTCGGTTATGTTTTTTCTCCTCACACCTCACCCCTCACGGCGTAAGCGACCGGATCTTCCACCCCCGCTTCGGCGAACCCCTTGAGGCGAAGCCTGCACGAGTCGCACCGGCCGCAGGCGATCCCTTCCGGGTCGGGGTCGTAGCAGGAATGGGTGAGGGCGTAATCGATGCCGAGAGAGAGCCCCCGTCGGATGATCTCGCCCTTGGTGAGGTCGATGAGGGGGGTGTGGATAAGGTATCGCCCCTCTCCCTGAACGGCCGCCCGGGTGGCGAGATTAGCCATCGCCTCGAAGGCGGCGATGTAGTCGGGACGACAGTCCGGGTAGCCCGAGTAGTCGAGGGCGTTCACGCCGATGAAGATGTCGAAGGCGCCGAGGACCTCGGCCCATCCCAGTGCGAAGGAGAGAAAGACAGTGTTTCGCGCCGGCACGTACGTCACCGGGATGACCCCGTCCTCCACCCCGTCCTTCGGGACGGCGGTTTCTGAGGTGAGGGCGCTGCCGCCGATGCGACGCATGTCGACATCGATCACCATGTGCTGCTCCGCCCCGAGGCGCGGAGCGAAGCGGCGCGCCTTCTCGAGCTCAACGGAGTGGCGCTGGCCGTAGGAAAAGGAGAGCGCATAAGGCACAAACCCCTCGGCTTTGGCGATGGCCAGACACGTCGCCGAATCGAGTCCGCCGCTGTACAGAACGACTGCTTTCTTCGTCATCAAGATGCCTCAGAAGCTCTTTCAGTGTACCTCGTAAAACTCCCCGAGGCCGAGCCGGTGTACTTTGAGGAGGTTCGTCGTGCCGGGGGCTGAGACGGGACTCCCCATGGTGATGACGACGACTTCCCCGCGCTGGAGAACCCCTGCCTCCAGCACCGCTTCCTCCACCGAGCGAATCTGGGCTTCGGTATCGCCGCAGATGTCGACTCGAATCGAATGGACGCCGGAAAAGAGGGTCATGCGCCGTCGGACCGACTGGGAAGGGGTCACGGCGTAGATGGGAATCGGAGGCCGGTACTTGGCAACAAGCGCCGCGGTGCTTCCGGTCTGGGTAAAGGCGAGGATGGCCGCTGCCCCGACGTTGTCGGCAACGCGCACCGCCGCCTGCCCGATCGCCTCGGGGAGACTTCGGTAGCCGCCGCGCAGCTCGGGTATGCGGTGCAGCAGCTTCTCCTGCAGGATCGGCTCGCGTTCGACGTCTCCGGCGACCCGCACCATCAGCGAGACCGCCTCCACAGGGTATTTGCCCGAAGCGGTCTCGGCCGAGAGCATGACCGCGTCGGTGCCGTCGAGAATGGCGTTGGCCACGTCCGAGGTTTCGGCCCGGGTGGGGCGCGGATGCTCGATCATGCTCTCCAGCATCTGGGTGGCGGTGATGACCGGTTTCCCGGCCTCGTTGCACTTGCGGATGATCTGTTTCTGAATCAGGGGGACTTTCTCCGGGCTCATCTCCACCCCCAGATCCCCGCGGGCGACCATGATGCCGTCGGAGGCCTCCAGGATCTCGTCGAAATTTTCGACGGCCTGGGGCATCTCGATCTTGGCGACGACGCGGATAGACGCCTTCTCCTCGAAGAGGATCTCCCGCAGGGCGATCACGTCGGCGGCCCGGCGCACGAAGGAGTGGGCGACATAATCGAGTTCCTGCTCCAGGCAGAAACGCAGGTCCCTGAGATCTTTTTCCGTCAGGGCCGGGATGGAGACGTCGACCCCCGGGAGGTTGATCCCCTTGCGATTTTTCAGAAAACCCCCGACCTTGACGCGACAGCGAACCTCGGTCCCCGCAACGGAGAGGACCTCCAGTTCGAGCAGACCGTCGTCAAGCAGAATGCGGTCCCCGCGCTTGACGTCACGCGGAAGATTTTCATAGGTTGTGGGGATGAGTCCCCCTTCTCCCTGAAGATCGCGTGTGGTGATCGTCACCTCTTTTCCCGCCTCGAGCTGCATGCTCCCCCCCTTCATCAGGCCTGTGCGTATCTTGGGCCCCTGAAGGTCGCCGAGGATGGCCATCGCCTTTCGGCGCTTGCGTGAAAGGTCGCGGATGCGTCGGATCAGGGCGGCCTTCGTTTCGTGATCTCCGTGGGAGAAGTTGAGACGAAAGACGTCGGCTCCGGCCTCCATCAGGGCCTGGAGCATTTCCTCGGACTCGCTGGCGGGCCCGAGCGTGGCGACTATTTTCGTGCGACGGACCATCAGTGCCTCCTTCCGACGCAGGTGAGCGGTCGGACTCTTGTAATCAGGATTCCGGCAGGCCGGCTCTCCCTTCAGTTGAACCCGAAAACCGACCGATTGCAAGGGGAGGGTCCTCCTCCTTCAACCGCTCCCTCTCCAGGGAATCGCCCCAATATGGGGAGTTCAGTGATGATAGCGTCCCCGGTACTCGGTGTGAGCCCTGTCGGGCCCCTTGTGGCAGCGGAAACAACGCTCTTCGGTGATCTTCCTCTCCTCGAAGGGGGAGGTTTCAGGAGGCATCATCGCTTCTGGCCTTTGCCAGGGGTACCCGCCGAGTTCGTCAGTGATGCGGGCGGGCTCGTACGCCACGGCCCAGTCGTGCGTGATCGGTCGCGTATGGCAGATCCCGCATCCTCCCGGTGGCGGTATCGTCCTCCAGGTTCCGAACATTGCACATCCCGCAAGGAAGGCGACCACAAGAAGTAGAGCGGCCAGATATCTCATCCCATGACCTCATGAAAATGGATTGGATTAAGGGCAAACTATAGCACAGGGCGAAGAGGCGGCAAACGGCAAATCCGTTGCCTGAGCTCCACCTTTTGTGCTATGTATATGTTTTTTCGTCATTTGGAGATACTTCCCAGCATGTCCTTACGATTCATCGTCAAGTTTCTCTGTTATTCCGCCCTGGCTCTCGTCCTGCTTGCCGTCTCGTCCCTTGCGGGGGCGTACTTCTATTTCGCCTCGAATCTTCCCAGGGTGGAGACCCTCGCCGACTATCGCCCGCCGATCATCACCCAGGTCTTCAGCGAAGACGGGACGGTCATCGCCGAATATTTTCGCGAGCGCCGCATCGTCGTTCCCGTTGAACGGCTCCCGCGGCAGCTCATCCACGCCTTCATCGCCGCCGAAGACAGCAAGTTCTTCCAGCA
>JARFUG010000041.1:1946-5078 GCA_029289095.1 Desulfuromonadales bacterium | reverse complement strand
CGCGGCAGCTCATCCACGCCTTCATCGCCGCCGAAGACAGCAAGTTCTTCCAGCATCAGGGGATCGACCTGCTCTCCATCGTTCGCGCCGCCATGCGAAACGTGCAGGCCGGTGGGATCGTTCAGGGGGGGAGCACCATCACGCAGCAGGTCGCCAAGAGTATGCTCCTGACCCCCGAGCGCAAGTTCTCCAGAAAGGCCAGAGAGGCGATCCTCGCCTACCGGATGGAGAAGGCGCTTTCCAAGGAAGAGATTCTTCACCTCTACCTCAACCAGATCTTCCTCGGACACGGCGCCTACGGCATTCAGGCGGCTGCCGAGAACTATTTCGCCAAAGATGTCGAGCAGCTTACGCTGGCCGAGTGCGCCATGCTCGCCGGGCTCCCACAGGCCCCCAGCCGCTACTCCCCCTACCGCCATTACGGCCGCGCCAAGGAGAGGCAGCGCTATGTTCTGGGGCGCATGGTCGATGAGGGGTTCATCACCGCCGAGGAGGCCGCCGAGGCCGACAAGGAACAAATCAAGATCCACCCCCGGGTCAACTGGAACCTGACCGAATCGGCTTATTTCACCGAACAGGTTCGCCGCTATCTCGAGGCGAATTACGGCGAAGAGCTCCTCTACACCGGAGGGCTTCAGGTCCACACCAGCATGAACATGAAGATGCAGCGCGCCGCCCAGACGGCCGTCCGGGAGAACCTCCGGGAGCACGACAGGCGCCGGGGGTACCGCGGGCCGCTGCAGGTCCTCTCCGCCGAGGAGCAAGAAGCGTTTCTGGCCGAACAGGACGCCGAGCTCGGCGGCGTCCCACCTGAGCCCGGTCGTCTCACCAGGGGTGTCGTAACGGCCGGCTCGGAAAGGGAGATTCAGGTGCGCATCGGCTCTTTCCCCGGCCGCATCCCCCTCGACTCCGCACGTTGGGCCTCTCCCCTGCGGGTCGTCCCCCGTGGGAACCGGGCCCAGGGCAACGCCACAGCCGACCAGACGCGCCTGCCAGTCGGATCGGTTATCCTCGTACGGGTGGAGGAATCGAGCGACGGTCCCCTGCTTCTTTCCCTGGAGCAGGAGACCGAAACCCAGGGGGCGCTGGTCGCTCTTGATCCCCGCACCGGTCAGATCCGCGCCATGGTCGGTGGATACGACTTCCGCCAGAGCCAGTTCAACCGAGCCATCCAGGCCAGACGCCAGCCGGGCTCGGCCATCAAGCCCCTCCTTTATGCGGCGGCGCTCGACAAGGGGTACACCGCAGCATCGGTCATCCTCGACACCCCCGTCATCTACCAGGAAAAGACCGAAGACGGGAATATAAGGGAATGGAGGCCGACCAACTACTCCGACAGCTTCTCCGGGGCGACGACCTTTAGATCTGCACTGACCCATTCGAACAACGTGGTCACCATCAAGATTCTTGAGGACATCGGGGTCGGATACGCCCTCAACTACATACGCAAACTCGGAATCACCTCGCCCATCGCCCGGGATCTCACCCTCGGACTCGGATCCTCGGCGCTGACCCCTCTTGAGCTCGCGACCTCCTACGCCGTTTTCGCCAACGGAGGCATCCGCCTCACGCCGACCTATATCGTCAAGATCAAGGACCGCGACGGTCGCATCCTTGAATCGGTCGATCCCGGCGATTTTCCGCGCGGCCCTGGCCGCGACCAGCGCCTTATCCGCCAGATCCCCGAGCGGGTCATCTCCGCCGAGACGGCTTATCTCATCACCAATCTCATGGAAGGGGTCGTTCACGAGGGGACGGGACGAAGGGCCAGGGCTCTCGAACGTCCTGTCGCCGGCAAGACCGGCACCACCAACGAGATGCGCGATGCCTGGTTCGCCGGGTACGTCCCCCAGTTGGTGACAGTGGCCTGGGTCGGCTACGACGTGGAGCGTCCCCTCGGGCGGGGCGAGACAGGCGGCCGCACCGCACTGCCCGCCTGGATCTCCTTCATGCAGGAAGCTGTCAAGGATATGCCGCCTCTTCGTTTCCCCGTCCCCGATGACGTCGAATTTCATTCCATCGACACCGCGACAGGGCTCCTCGCTCCGGAGGACGCCCCCGGCGCGGTCATCGAGGCCTTCGCTCCCGGTATGGCTCCGACACGCTACGCCATGGACGAGAGGCGCATCGACGCCCGCGATCTCTTTCGTCTCGATATGGACGATCTCTGACCGCTGCTCTTCTCCCTGAAATGAAAAGGCCGTCTTCCAGAAATGGAGACGGCCTTTTCCTTCGTCCTGTTCCCATTTAGTCTCACCCCGCCTCCTATCGCGACCGCTTCACCCCTTCCCGCGGACAGAGGTGCGCCACGGGGCAAATGCTGCATTGCGGGGTAAGAGCCTTGCAGATTCCCCTTCCATGCCAGATCAGAAGATGGCTCGTATCGGTCCAGCGCTCCCTCGGGAGCAGAGAACAAAGATCCGCCTCGATCTTGACCGGGTCCCTGTGCCGCGTCCATCCGAGGCGACCGGAAACTCGTTTCACATGGGTATCGACGACCATGGCCGGTATCCCGTAAGCGTTTCCCAGAATAACGTTGGCCGTTTTTCGGCCGACCCCCGGCAATGCCGTCAGATCCTCTATCGTCTCCGGGACTTTTCCCCCGTGCTTCTCATCCAGCACCTGCCCCGCGCCAACGAGCGCCCTTGCCTTGTTGCGAAAAAAGCCGGTCGAGCGGATCAGACCTTCGAGCTCCTGCAGGTCGGCCTCGGCGTAGGCGCGCGCCGTACGGTATCGGGTAAAGAGGACCGGCGTCACCTGGTTCACCCGCACATCGGTGCACTGGGCCGAAAGGACTGTCGCCACCAGAAGTTCGAGGGGGTTGGAAAAATCCAGGGCGATTCGGGCGTGGGGGTAGGTCTTCTCGAGGATATCGAGAACCTCTACGGCTCGTTCCTTCGACGTCATCATCACCTCGACCTGCAACAATGAAAAATTCAAAAACCTACCACCAAGCCGCCAAGACACAAAGAGAACCTAATGTTTTAAAAAGATTTTCTTGGTCAACTTGGTGTCTCGGCGGTGAAACACTGCATTTTGCGAATGGATCAATTTGAAATAAAAATGGACATCATCCAGGCGCGATTTCCATCTTGCCGGCATTGACATGGTCGAGTCGTAAATAGGTGCGCG
>JARFUG010000041.1:0-1846 GCA_029289095.1 Desulfuromonadales bacterium | reverse complement strand
GGCGCGATTTCCATCTTGCCGGCATTGACATGGTCGAGTCGTAAATAGGTGCGCGGATCGGCCACACGCACCGTCAGTAGAAGCGGCAGATGTGAAGAGGCCTTTTTTGCTGTTTCGGAACGCAGAATGGAAGAGTCGACGATCGAGAGATTGCCCCTCAGGTAGGCCCTGTCGCGCCCGGCAACAGGGAAACGCGACGGATAGGTCGACGACCATAGAGGGAGCGGCGCCTTGCGAAGGAGCAGGGTCAGCTTCAGATTTCCCACCCCCCAGAAGAGATCGCCGAAATCGCCGAGGACGAGTATGGGACACGCAAGCGAAGGATGAGCGAGAAGATCGGGTCCCAGGAGCGCCGAGATCTGGCGTCTTCGGTGAAGCGGAGAGGTGTCGAGGCGAAGATTGAAGAGATGAATGCGACGGCCGTGCACGTCCGCATCGGCCCGCAGACAATTGCCTCCGCAGCCGAGCTCGAATGCCTGAACGCCGCGAAGAGGATAGTACGAAAGAAAAGCGTTTCCCCCTGGGATGGGGGCGCCGTAGGCGGTCATCCCCAGGCGAATCGAGAGATACTTCAGGTGTTCCGGCTGATCGCCGATTTCCTGCAGGGCCACGATATCCGGAGCCCCCTCCGAGATGACGCTCAGAATCCGCTCCGGATCGATCCGGCCGTCTGCGCCGCGGCATCGGCGGATATTGTATGTCATGACGCGGATGATCGTCACGCTCTGCCTTTCAACCCGTGGCCAGGCCGGAGGGGGAGCGGAATAAATCCGTTATCCCCCTACTGTTCGATTCTACGAACCGCGCGAATGATCACCGGTTCATTCGGCAAGTTCTGAAAAATATTGTTCTTCCTCGATGTCTCAAGTCTACCAATGAGATCGACGACGTCCATACCGGAAACGACCCTTCCGAAGACGGCGTAGCCGTAGCTTGCCGGATCTTTTCCGCGGTGGTCGAGAAAAGAGTTGTCTTTCAGGTTGATGAAAAACTGGGAAGTGGCGCTGTCCACAACATTGGTTCTGGCCATGGCGATGGCGCCGCGCGCATTCTTCAGACCGTTGTGTGCTTCGTTTCTGATGGGGGCGCGAGTCGGTTTCTGTGTGAGATCTTCGGTGTAGCCCCCACCCTGGATCATGAAATTATCGATGACGCGATGGAAAATCGTGCCTTCGTAATGCCCGGCATCGGCATAGGCGAGAAAGTTCCGGACCGTTTCCGGAGCCTTTTCTTCAAAAAGCTCAATGCGAATGGTACCGCGATTCGTCTCAAGATCAACGAACTGTGCGGAAAAAGCCGGGGAGGTCAGAAACAGGATGCAGGCGAGGACGGCAGCGATACGCATGTGACGGCTCCTTGAGATTCAGATGGTTTCGGCCTTGAGCTCGCGCAGCATCAGGTCCGTCACCGCTTGTCTGGGATCCTTGTTCTCATAGAGAATGAGGTACATCTGTTCCGTGATCGGGAGATCGACCCCGAGCCGCACGGCAAGCTGATGCGCCGAAATGGTCGTCTTGACCCCCTCGGCCACCATTTTCATTCCGGAGAGGATCTCCTGCAGGGTCCGCCCCCGTCCCAGCTCCATCCCGACGGTGCGGTTGCGCGACAGATCCCCCGTACAGGTCAACACCAGGTCCCCCATCCCGGCAAGACCCGCGAAGGTGGCGCTCTGTGCCCCCATGGCGATACCAAGGCGCATCATTTCCGCCAGACCGCGGGTGATGAGGGCGGCGCGGGTGTTGCAGCCGAAACCGAGTCCGTCGCAGACGCCCGCCGCCAGTGCGATGACGTTCTTGAGCGCTCCGCCGAGTTCGACTCCCACGACGTCGTCGTTGGTGTAGACGCG
>JARFUG010000040.1 GCA_029289095.1 Desulfuromonadales bacterium | reverse complement strand
ACAGGCACCTCCATGGCCAGCGCCTCTGCAGCACTTCGTCCGAAACTTTCGGGCTTTTTTGAACTGGAGACGACGACGTCGCTGAGGGCGTAGATCTCGGCAACTTTTCGGTGACTGCCGGCGAAGCGGATGTTCTCTTCAATGCCAAGTTCGGCAACCAGTTTTTTCAGACCCTCGAAGTAGGCGGCCTTGTCCTCACGGACGCCACCGACAATGAGACCGAGAACCTGCGGAATATCTTGACGGACCTGCCCAATGGCTTGAATGAAGGTCTCATAGTCCTTGAGCTGGGTGATTCGCCCCACGCTGGTGACGACAAAGCGACCTTCGAGGCCGAAAGAGCGGCTGAATTCTGTCATGAAATTGCGGTCCACCCGCGCCGGGTCGAAATGCTCGAGATCGACGCCGCGCGGGATGACCACCATCTTCTCCTCGGGAACGCCGTAATGCCGTCGAATATAGTCCCGGATGGCGCCGCTGACGCAGATGACGCGGTCTCCGCGGGTCATGATACGGCTGTAGGCATTGACGCTGTTGAACCCGTGGACCGTCGTGACGAAAGGGATCTGCGTGCCGCGTAGCGCGAGCCAGGCGAGCCAGGCCGGGACGCGACTGCGGGCATGGACGACGTCGGGGCGAAGGCTCAGGAGAAGAGAGCGCAGGCGTGCAATACGCACCGGAGCGCTGAGGGGGTTTTTTCCTGCGACATCGAGGAGATGGTGGTGGCCGCCGTCCTGCTCGATCGTCTCGACGAGACGTCCTCCGTGGCTGATGACGTGGCTTTCGTGACCGCGCAGGGTAAATTCGCGGCTCAACTCGACTGTGCCGCGCTCGACCCCTCCTTCGTTCAATTCGGGAAGAAGCTGGACTATGCGCACAGTCGCACCTCCCTGAGGCGTTCGGAGAGGTCGATCTTCGTGCTGCACGCGGCAACCTCTCCGTCATAGATGTGAAGGCAACCCAGATCCGAGAGACGCCGCGTCATGCGCAGAAACTTGTTGTCCGTGCCGGCGCCCTCAAGTGGAATCACCTCGATGCAGGAGTTTCCGAAACAGACCGCTTCGCTGATCATGGAGGTGGAGTCGGCGGTGATGAAGACGTAGTCGCTCAAGGCAAGAAAGTCGGGAATAGGATTGGCTGGATCGCGGGAGTAGAAGAATTTGGCGGCAAACGGATGTCGGTCGAGCATCGCTTCGACCGCCGGAGGGGTCCGGCGCGAGGTGGCGACCAGGATACGATGCCGGGGAAATCGTTTGAAGATGTCGACGACGGTGCGCTCCAGCGAGTCGGGCTCCATCCTGAAGACCTTGTTGTTTCCTCCAATTACCAGGGACACGTAACGATGCCCGGATTCAGACGTTACCAGTCCCGCTGGGACGACAAAATTCAGGTTGACCGGCAGGCGGAGAATATTGCTCCTGTCCGGGGGCGAATCGTGCTCCTGCGCCACGATCAGATCGAAATCGTACCGGTACCCTTTGGGGAGCATGATGGCGACGGATCGGGCATTCATTTTCTTCGCCGTGACGCGGTTGGCGTAATAGGTCGCCGAACCGGCGGAGACGACGGCGCAGCATTCGGGCAGATCCCCCTCGATGTGAAAGAGCGAGTCGGTGAGAATGCCCGGACGGTCGAGGAGATAGGAGAGGGCCTTGCAGAATCTGTGACGAAAGACGACGGGGCGAATCTCGAAGCTGAGCCCGAGATGGCGTGCAAAGGCTACCGACTGGTTGAGGTGCCCCGGCTTGCCGTCGCTGAGGATCAGGACGGGACGCTCGTTCGCAGTCTTTCCTCGATCTGCGGCCATCTGCCCCATCAGATCTCTTCCGCCTCGTCGATGAGCATGACTGGGATCTCGTCACGCACCGGATAGGCCAGACGGCAGTGATCGCAAACGATCGCTTCGGGCTCTGGGCGCAGGTGGACCTCCCCTTTGCATTGAGGACAGGCGAGTATTTCGAGAAGTTCTTTCGGGACGGTCATCGGCATTCTCCTTGGCGAACGAGGCTGAGGACCTTATCCTCAAGCACCCCGGCTTCGAGGATCTCCAGATTCATCGGCATCAGATAGCAGGGGACGGGAAATGCGGCCGAGTGCAGCTTCACGCCATCCTTTTCGGTCGTGATGAGATAATCGGCATTATCTGCGGCACGCCGCAAAATTTCAATCTGCGCCTCTGCGTAGGAAACGTGGTCGGCAAAGGCGATCCGATCGAACAGTTCGAACCCGGCCGTCTCCAGGGCGTCGAAGAACGATAGAGGATCGGCGATCCCCGCGAAGGCGATCCCCCGTTTGCCCCGAAGCTCTGACGACGCTCTTTGCTCCCCGTCGAGCGAGACGACCGTGCGCGCCAGGACGTGACGGCTGTGCAGGACCTTCCCCGGAACGCAGGGGTCGCTTCCGGGAGGATCGGGACAGCGGGTGAGGAGAAAGAGATCTCCTCTCGCCAGAGCGGAGGGCGCCTCGCGCAATATCCCGGCGGGGAACGGGCGACCGTTGCCCAGGGGGCGTCTCGCATCGAGCAGGACGATGTCGAGATCGCGCCGCACGGCCAGGTGCTGGAAGCCGTCGTCGAGTATGATCGCTTTGGCGCCCAGTTCCTCCTCCGCCATCCTGACGCCGTCCATGCGCCTCGGCGCGACCAGAACCAGGGCGCCGGGGTTGCGACGCGCCAGCAGGTACGGTTCGTCTCCGCACTCGGCAGGGGACAGAAGGGGACCTTCGCCTGCGCACACAATCCGCACGCCATCGACGCGAACCCCGTACCCGCGGCTCACCACCGCCACCCGGACCCCCTCGGCGAGCAGAAGCTTGACCAGAAAATCAACCGTCGGGGTCTTTCCCGTTCCGCCGACGGCGATATTCCCGACGGAGATCACCGGAACCGAGGCCCGCGATGAGGAGAAAATCCCCCGGCGGTAGAGCCATGCGCGCAGGCCTAAAATCGCGCCGTAAAGCCATCCGAATGGGATGAGGATTGCGCCCGCAAAGTTTTCCAGCGCTCCGGGAGCTTCTCCGGTCAGCCGTCGGTGAAAAGCGGCAAAACGCTCCACCTATCCCTCCATGATCCGATCGACGACATCGAGGGTCCGACGGGTGGCCCCAGCGTTCCGGCGAAGCAGAGCGTGTCCTGCCTCTCCCATCGCCTGTCGCAGTTCAGGATCGTCCAGAAGGTGCTCCAGCATCCCGGGCAGATCTGCGTCGTTCTCGATCTGGCGGGCAGCGCCGTCGGCCAGCAGCATGGCGGCGATCTCCCGGAAGTTGTGCATGAAGGGGCCGAAAATGACGGGTTTGCGCAGAGCGGACGCCTCCAGGACGTTGTGTCCGCCGATGGGGACGAGACTCCCTCCGACGAAGACGACGTCGGCCACCGCGTAGAACCTGAGCATCTCTCCGAGAGTGTCGCCGAGAAGGATCTCTGCGGCGCGCAACTCTTCGGGGCGCCCCTCGACGACGCTTCGCAACTGGACGGCGAAACCGCGCCCCGCCAGAACCTTGGCCAGGTCCCTGCACCGCTCGGGGTGGCGAGGAACCAGGATCAGAACGAGACGTCGCCCCGCATCGCACAGTCGCCGATACGCATCGGCGATCGCCTCCTCTTCTCCGGGATGGGTGCTTCCGGCGACCCAGACCTGCATGCCGGGAGGGAGGCGGTAGCGACTGCGCAGGGAATCGACTTCCTGCACCGGCGGCGCAGAGACCTGCAGGTCGAACTTGACATTCCCAGTCACCTCGATCCGTTCAGGGTGCGCGCCCATGCGCCGGATGCGATCGGCATCCAGTTCCCCCTGCATGCAAAAGGCGGCGAACTTGTCGAGGATCGGGGCGATCACGACACGTCCGCGCATATAACGCGGGAAGGAGCGATCGGAAATCCGGCCATTGGCCAGAACGACCGGGACCTTCATCTCATGGGCGATGCGTACGAAGTTCGGCCAGATCTCCGTCTCTACGATGATGACGATTTTCGGACGCACCTGGTGAAGAACACGCCTCACCCCCCACGAGAGGTCGAAGGGGAAGAAGACGGCAAGATCGATGTCCTCGATTCCCTCGGCGACGGCTCGCCCCGTCTCGGTGATGTTGGAGACGACGATCGCCGCCTCGGGATGAGCCCGGCGAAGGGCTTTCAGCAGGGGAATGGCCGCTCTCGTCTCGCCGACCGAAACGGCATGCACCCAAATGACCTCCCTCCCCTTGATCCGGTCAAGGCGCCCCGGCAGATAGAAACCGAGGCGCTCGCGCACACCCCGGCGCCTTTTGCCGTGCTTCAGCCCCCGCAGAAAGTAGTAGGGGACGAGCACCACCGAGGACACAAGGAGAATCAGATCATACAGCAGATACACCGTGTTCCTCCAAGCGCCTGCAGGCCTGCGCTTCGTTCGCGTCCATCCCGCGTTGCAGCCTTACCCTGAATTCCTCGGGTGATTCCGCATCATAAAAAGTCAACGGCTCTCCGAAGGAGATGACCGCCCGGCCAAAGGGATACGGCAGCAGAAAGCGGTCCCAGGAAGCAAACCGGCGCCCGCGGTTGTAGACGAGGGCGACGGGGATCACCGGCCGACCCGAAAGGCGGGCGAGTTGGACCACCCCGGGTTTGACCTCATGACGCGGCCCCTTCGGGCCATCGGGGGTGACGGCGATATCCAGAGGCTCACGAGTCAACGCGATCATTTCACGGAAGGCAGCGCGCCCTCCCCTGCTGGAGGAACCTCGCACAGCTCCCTGCCCGAAGCGGGCCATCGTACGCGCGATCAGTTCGCCGTCCTTTGAGGCGCTGATGAGAATCCGGATTCCAGGGCCCCCGCGGTACCCTTTGATCATAAGGAAAAGTTGGTCATGCCAGAAGGTGAAGATCGCGTTCTTTCCTTCCGCCCACATCCTGCGAACCGGCTCTTCCCCGCGGAACTCGACCCGCAGAGTCGCCCAGATCAACCGGATCAAAAAGCTCGCGAAAACGGGAGCTGCGGCCATGAGCAGCTTCTGTCCTACCTTCCCCGCCATGGATCAAGCCTGGAACTGCATGGTATAGAGCTTGTTGTAGAGCTCTCCCCTCTCCAGGAGCTCAGAGTGAGTGCCGATTTCTCTCACTTCGCCCCGCTCGAGGACGACGATCTTGTCGGCGTGCATGATGGTGGAGAGTCGGTGCGCGATAACGAGTGTGGTGCGGCCCTTCATGAGGTTGATCAGGGCTTTCTGGACGATCGTTTCGCTCTCGGTGTCGAGGGCGCTGGTCGCTTCGTCCAGGATCAGGATCGGGGCGTTTCTGAGGATCGCCCTGGCGATGCAGATGCGTTGACGCTGTCCGCCGGAGAGACGGACGCCCCGGTCGCCGATACGCGTATCGTAACCTTCAGGGAGTAGACGGATGAAAACGTCGGCGAAGGCAAGTCGGGCGGCCTCTTCGACGTCGTTGTCCGTCGCATCGGGACGTCCGAAACGGATGTTGTTGGCAATGGTGTCGTTGAAAAGAAAAGATTCCTGGTCGACCAGAGCGATATTCGCCTTGAGGCTCTCCTGCGTCACCTTTCGGATATCGACTCCGTCGATGAGGATCGCCCCTTGCTGCGGATCGTAGAAGCGGGTGAGAAGACCCGCCACCGTCGTTTTGCCGGCGCCGCTGGGGCCGACCAGCGCGACGATCTCCCCCGGAGAAACGTGCAGAGTGAAATCGCGCAGAATCGGCTCCTCGTCATACCCGAAGGTAAGACGCTCGAAAAAAATATCCCCCCTCACCTTCTCGAGTTTCCCCGCATCCTGGGGATCGTTGATTTCGGGCTTCTGCTCCATGACTTCAAAAACCCGCTCGCCGGCGGCGATGGCCTGCTGAATGATGTTGTTCACCTTGACCAGGCGCTTGGCCGGCGCATACATGAGGAGAATCGCGGCGATGACCGAAAAGAGCTCACCCTGCGTCATGGTGCCGGCGCCGACACGGATCAGACCGTACCACACGACAATCGCCACCCCGAACGAGGAGATGATCTCGATCATGGGAGAAGAAGCCGCGTCATATTTGAAGACTTTGCGAAGAAAATTGTAGAAGCGGCGGTTCTCCGTGATGAAGCGCGCCCTTTCCCTTTCTTCCGAACCGAAGGCCTTGATGACCTTGATGCCGGAGAGGGTCTGCTCCAACACCGTGGTGACGCTGCCCATCGCTATCTGCCCCTGTTTGGAATAGTTCTTGATCTTGCGGCCGATGACGGCGGCGGGACCGATCGATGCGGGGATGACGATGAAAGCGAGCGCCGCCAGTTTCCAGTCCATGTAAAAGGCGACGAAGGTAAGAGCGACGATGGTCACCCCTTCGCGAAGCAGGATGACGAGGACTTCGGCGACCGAGGACTGCATGATCCCCACGTCGTTGAGCACCCGGGACATGAGGGTCCCCGAGGGCGTTCTTCCGAAAAAGCGCATCGACAGGCTCATCGTATGCCCGAAAAGGTCGTTGCGAATGTCCTGGATGATCAGTTGCCCGGAGGTCTTGATGAAATATTCCTGGATATAGCGCGACACCCCTTTGAAGGTCGCAACCCCGATGATCATGGCGGGCACCAGGTGCGCCAGCGCCCAGTCGCCTGCGACGATGAGGTTGTCGATAAAAGGCTGCACGAGGCGCGCGATCGCCGCGTCCGATGCCGCAACGCCCAGAGAGGCCAGCATCGAGAGAGCGATCCGCCATTTATACGGTTTGGCGTACCGCAGAAGACGTCGATAGGTACCGATTCCGCTATTGTTCACGCTTCAATCACTTCGTTTCTGGAGCCGCCGCTCATCTCCGACGCCATGCGGGCAACGCGTTCCGAACACCCCTTCTCGCCCATGCGCTCGCGCACGCTCAGCAGCCCGTTTCGGATCTGTTGCGCATAGGAGTCGTCTTCAAGGATTCTGATGATCTCCTCAGAGAGGGTCTGCGGGGTCGCCGCATCCTGAATGAATTCACGCACGACCCCCCTGTCGGCAACGATATTGGCCAGACTGATGAAAGGAACCCGAACCAGGCGTTTGCCGATGGCGTAGGTCAGGGGCGACATTTTATAGACGACCGCCATAGGGGTTCCGACGAGGGCCGTCTGCAGCGTTACCGTCCCCGACACGGTAATGGCGGCCCGACAGGCGTTGGCGACATCATAAATCCCCTCCTGCGTAATCGTTACGGGCAGATCCCTTTGCGCGACCCTTTCCCGGAAAAGCTCCGGGTCGAGGGAGGAGGCGACAGGGAGCAGAAAGTGAACCTCCGGAATGCGCTCGCGAATGCGGGCGGCCGCATCGAGGATCGTCTCGAGGATATAGCGCAGTTCGTTTCTGCGGCTTCCCGGAAAGAGACCGACAACGGTTCGTTGCGGATCGATCGACAAAGAGGCGAGAAATTCTTCTTTTGCCTTGCCGACCCCGGCTTCGTCAAGAAGGGGATTGCCCACGTAGGCGACGTCGATGTTGTGTCCTCGGTAAAAGTCGGCCTCGAAGGGAAAAATGACCGCCATACGATCGACGCGCTGCGCGATCTTCTTCACGCGCCCCTGGCGCCAGGCCCAGATCTGCGGACTGACGTAGTAAAGAACGGGAATCCCTGCCCTTTTCGCCTGTTGTGCGAGGCGCAGGTTGAATTCCGGGAAATCGATCAGGATCAGCAGGTCGGGCCGGTCCGGTCCGTGAAGGATTTTCTTCAGCGTCTGGAACGCCTTGTAAATGGCCGGGAAATGTCCGATGACCTCTACGATTCCCACCACCGCAAGGTCCTCGCCGGGGATCAGGATGTCGCAACCGGCCGCCGCCATATGGCTTCCCCCCACCCCGAAGAAGTCGAGATCGGGATCGATGCGCCTTGCAGCCCGCACAAGGTTACCCCCGTGCAGATCTCCGGAAGCCTCTCCAGTGACGATCAGAGCACGTCGCTTGGATCGGTGAGGAGTGGGGGGTGGAGAATCAGGGGTTGAAGCCATCAAGTAATCCTCGTGACGGTCGTGGGACAAGGTTAGGTTCACGGTTCAAGGTTAAGGTTGAAGTCCTGGCTCCTGGCTCCTGGATTCTGCTCCTCACGCTTTCCGAATCACATCACAGATCCGATCGATCATCTCCCCGGTCAGCTCCGGATACATGGGGAGGGAAAGGACCTGTGTGGCGACCCGCTCGGTGATGGGCAGAGATACGTGCGCGAAACGCTCGCGATACACTTCCTGGCGGTGCAGAGGGATCGGATAATAGACGGCGCTGGCGATCCCCGCGTCGCCAAGAGCCTTGTGCAGTGCATCGCGCCGGGTCGACAGGAGAGTGTACTGGTGAAATACGTGCGTCCCCTTGCCGTCCTGCACCGGCGGCCGGACATCGCAGCCCTTGAGACGCTCGTCATACAGGGAGGCGTTGCGTCGCCGTGCGCTGTTGTATGTGTCGATATGCGGGAGCTTTGCCCGCAACACGACGGCCTGAAGCTCATCAAGGCGGCTGTTGTAGCCGATGACCGAATGGTGGTAGCGTTGGCGGCTGCCGTGATTGGCCAGAACACGAACGCTCTGTGCCAGGGCGTCGTCATTCGTGACGACCATTCCACCATCGCCGTAACAGCCCAGATTCTTGCTGGGGAAGAAGGAGAAACAGCCGAATTCTCCGAAGGCGCCGGTCTTGCGCCCGCGGTAGTCGGCGCCGAAGGACTGGGCGCAGTCCTCGATCAGCTTCAGACCGTGCTTGCGGCAAAGGGCCTCAATCGGCTCTAGGTCGGCTGGCTGGCCGAAAAGATGGACTGGAAGAATTGCGCGGGTGCTCGGGGTGATGGCGGCCTCGATCAGCTCGGGATCGATATTGAAGGTGTGGGGATCGATATCGACGAAAACGGGGACGGCGCCCGTGTAGGAGATGGCTTCCGCAGTGGCGATAAAGGTGAAGGCTGGGGTAATGACCTCGTCCCCCGGACCGATCCCGGCGGCGCGCAGCGCCAGATGCAGCGCATCGGTTCCCGAAGCGACGCCGACGGCGTGCTTGACGCCGCAGTATGCTGCAACCTCCTCTTCGAGCGACCTTCCCTGGGGGCCGAGGATGAAATGTGTCGTTTCGAGAACCTGTCTGAAACCTTTCTCGATATCGTCACGCAGTGTCTCAAATTGGATTTTCAAGTCGACCATTGGAATGTTCATATACAGTGCTCCCGCTGCTGGAAAAAAATGAAGGCGAGGACAATGCCTCGCCCCGATAACTAACTTGATCCGTGAGGAGTGAGGGGGTTAGGTGTGAGGAGAAATTGCCCATGCAATTTGTTTCTCATTGTTATTCCTCACGACCTCACGCCTCACCTATAATCATGAAGGGGTCACTTCGTGCCAGAGCTTGCGGTTGATCTGCAGGGCAAGCTCGAGGGCGCGCTTCCCTTCCTCGCCGCTCACCACGGGAGGAGTTCCGTTACGCACGGCGTCGACAAAAGAGCGAATCTCCTCGAGCAGCGCGTCGACCTGGCCGAAACTGCGCTCCTCCATCCCGATCTCGGGAAGCCCCGGAACCGGTATTCCGCCGGAGCCTTTGCGCAGAATCTGGATCTTACGCGCCTGGTAATCGATGGAGATGTAGGCGTCAGGCTGGAAAATGCGGATCTTCCGCATGGTGTCGCGGCTGACCCGACTCGCGGTGACGTTGGCCACGCAGCCGTTTTCGAACTGCAGTCGGGCGTTGGCGATATCGACCTCCTGGGAGAGGACAGGCACTCCGACAGAGTTGATCGTCTTGATCGTGGAGGGAACCATGCTCAGAAGTATGTCGATATCGTGGATCATCAGATCGAGCACCACGTTGACGTCGGTCCCCCGCGGTTTATACGGAGCGAGGCGATGCGACTCGATGAAGACGGGATTCTTCAGGACCCCCTTGAGAGCCATCACCGCGGGATTGAAACGCTCGAGGTGCCCCACCTGGAAGACCAGCCCCTTGTCGGCGGCGATAGCGATCAGTTCCTCGGCCTCTTCGACCGTCTGGGTGATCGGCTTTTCCAGAAGGATGTGACACCCGGCAAGCAGGCACGCTTTGGCCACGGTGTGGTGGTACTGCGTCGGTACGGCGATCGAAACGATATCGGTCCTGTCGAGGATCTGTCGATAGTCGTCAAATGCGGCGACGCCGACTTCGTCGGCGACTTCCCGTGCGCGCTGCGCGTTCGCATCGACGACACCGACGAGATCGACCCCCTCCAGCGCGGCATATTTCTGCGCATGAAACCGTCCGAGATACCCGACGCCGATGACGGCCGCCCTCAGATTGGACATATAAAAGTTCTCCTCTTTGAGCAGAATCCAGAATCCAGGAGCCAGAAGAAAGCTCCTAGCTCCTAGCTCCTAGCTCCTAGCTCCGACTCCTGCTTCTCAACGCGCTATTCCCCGCTCACTGCCGCGGATGAAGTCGACGAAAGCCGTGAGCGTCTCATCCATCTCGAGATCATTGGCAATCGTCGCCAGGGCCTCTTCGAGCCGCAGGCCCGAACGAAAGACGATCTTGTACGCCTGCTTGATTCCGGCGATCGACTCCTCTGAAAAGCCGCGTCGCTTGAGCCCCACGACATTGATCCCCACGGTTTTCGCACGGTCTCCCTGCGCAATCGTGAACGGGGGGATGTCCTGCGTGACCATGGCGCCGCCACTGATCATGACGTGCGCACCGACGCGTGAAAATTGATGAATCGCCGAGAGCCCGCCAAGAATGGCGAAATCATCGACGCTCACGTGTCCGGCAAGTGTCGCGCCGTTGGCAAGAATGACTCTGTTTCCGACCCGGCAGTCGTGGGCGACATGGGCGTAGGCCATGAAGAGATTGTCGTCGCCGATGATTGTTTCCCCTCCCCCGCTTTCGGTTCCAAGGTGAAGGGTCACGAATTCGCGAACCGTGTTGCGGGCGCCGATCCTGAGGTAAGTCTTTTCTCCGCTGAACTTGAGATCCTGGGGGATCGCTCCGACGGAGGCGAATTGAAAAATCTTGTTATCCGGACCGATCTCGGTCCACCCCTCGATCACGGCATGGGGACCGATCCATGTTCCGGATCCGATGGAGACATGTTCGCCGATGACGGCATAGGGGCCGATCTGGACCCCTTCGGCGATACGGGCGGAAGGGTGAACAATGGCTGTCGAGTGTATCATTCCTTCCTCAGGATGCCTTTCTGGGAGCAAAGGTGGCTTTCAGATCGGCTTCGGCGACAAGAGCATCACCGACATACGCCTTTCCGGAGAAACAGTAAAGACCGCGCTTGCAGGCGGACAGTTCGAGCTCAAAGCGCAGGGTGTCGCCGGGACCGACCGGTTTACGGAAGCGCGCGTTGTCGATGCCGGCAAAATAGGTCACCATGTCATTGCCGATCTTGTCGCTGAGAATGGCGAAAACCCCTCCGACCTGCGCCATGGCCTCGATGATAAGGACCCCGGGCATGACCGGATGGCCGGGAAAGTGCCCCTGGAAGAAAGGCTCGTTGATGGTGACGTTCTTGATTCCGACGATCCGCTTCCCCTCCTCCAGTTCGACGATCCTGTCGACGAGCAGAAACGGGTAGCGATGCGGAAGCAGCTTCATGATCTCCTGGGTATCCAATACCATGGTTTCCTACCCCTTTTTGATATGCATTTCAAGTTCTTCCAACTGCCGCCTGAGGCGACCGATCTCCTTGCGCATTTCAGGGAGTTTTGCGAAGCTCATGGAAGCCTTCAGCCATTCCTTATGAGGCATGACCGGAACACCGGAAAGGACCTGGTCTCCCTTGAGGTCGCCGGCCACTCCGCCCCTGGCGCCGATCATGACGTTGTCGCCGATGGTGAGATGACCGGCGATTCCGACCTGCCCTCCGAAAGTACAGTGACGTCCGATGCGGGTGCTGCCGGAGATGCCGACCTGCGATACGATGATCGTATCTTCGCCGACTTCCACGTTGTGCGCGATCTGCACAAGATTGTCGATCTTGGTCCCCCGCCGAATGCGAGTCGTGCCAAGGGTCGCGCGGTCGATGCACGTCGCCGCACCGATCTCGACGTCGTCTTCAATGACCACCGTCCCGACCTGCGGTATCTTGAAATATTTCCCACCGTCGGGCGCGAACCCGAAACCGTCGGAGCCGATGACGGCATTGGGCTGAACGATCACGCGATTGCCCAGCCGGCACCCTTCGCGAACGATCGCGCCAGCGTGCACGATGCAGTCCTCTCCGATGATCGCATTCTCGTACACAACGACCCCGGGGTGGAGGATCGTTCCCGAACCGACGGAACACCCCTCGGCGATGACGCACCCCGGGTGCACGGTCGCACCTTCGGCGACATTCGCCGTGGGCGCGACCCGAGCCCCCGGCAGAATCCCCCGCGGCTCAGGGCGCTGTCCTCTCAGAAGTCCGAGGATCTTCGCAAAGGCAAGGTAGGGATTGGGCGTAAGCAGAAGAGGTTTGTCCGATCCGTGTCCCTCACCGGCCATAATGACGGCGGATGCACCCGTACGCGCAAGCCAGGAGGCGTATTTCGGATTGGCGATGAAGGTGATGTCCCCTTCAGCGGCCACCTCGATCGGCGCCACGTTCCGGATCTCTACATTCTCTTCGCCGACAACCGTTCCGCCGACGGCTTCGGCCAGCTCTTTCAGCGTAGCCACATCCGTCTCCTTACCTGGCCTGTCGTTTATTGCGCTCGTTGTACGCCTTGATGACCATGTCGGTCAGGTCGATCTTTTCGCTGGCATAGAGGATTGAGCTCTCGGTCTTTTCGAGAACCAGAGTGAATCCTTCCTTTTTTCCGATTTCGTCGATGACCTGAACGAGCTCCCTCAGGATACGCTGGGTGAACTGGGCGTCCTGCCGTTTGAGGTCTTCCTCGATATCCTGAGTGAAGCGCTGGTATTCGCGGACTTTCTGCTGGTATTCCCTCTCCCGGGCCACGCGGGCGTCGTCGGCCAGCACGAGGGCCTGTTTCTCGAACTCCTCTTTGAGCCGCTGGAGATCTCTCTGGCGCTGTGCGACCTTCCCCTCGTATTCTTCGACCGATTTTCCGATCTGCGCCTTGGCCGCCTGGCCGGCATCGGACTGGTTCAGGGCTCGTTGAAGATCGACGAAACCGATCTTATTTTCAGCAAAGGCAGGGCTCGCAGCAGCGACCAGAATGGCGAGAAGAAGTACTCCGAGAACTCTTTTCATTTGCGTGGTTCCTTTCATTGTTGTGAAACCCTATGAATCTGGTGACATTGTCTTATGGTTGATGCTCGGGAAGCAATGACGGTCAGAAGACCGTTCCAATGGAGAAATCCAATCGTGAATTCGGCTCCCCATCTCTTGGGTCGAGATTGCGCCCCCACTCAAGACGAAGCGGGCCGATGGGGCTGAACCAGCGGATACCCGCTCCCGTGCTGTAGCGCATGTCGCTGAAAAAATCCTGTCCCGAATCCCAGGCGTTGCCGGTGTCGAAGAAAAGAACCCCCTTGAGCCCGACTTCCCTGACGATCGGGAAGAGATACTCGGCATTGAAGAAAGCCGCCTTCACCCCGCCGATATATTCGAAGGTTTCGAAACCCCCGTCGACGCGCCTGATGCGGGGACCGACCTGGCGCGCCTGGAAACCGCGGATGGAGTTGAGACCGCCGAGAAAGAAGCGCTCGTCAATAGGCACTTCCCGCCCTCCGTGCCCCTGGATGAATCCGAGGTGGCCGCGCAGCGAAAAAACGGTCCCCCATCTCCAGGGCCAGAAATGCCGGTGGTCGGTCGTGTATTTGATGAACTTTTCCGTACCGCCGATTCCGGCGAACTCGATGGAGAGGGCCGATGTCGAACCACGGCTCGGGTCGAGACGGTAATCGGTCGTATTGCGCGAAAGGGTGCTGGTGATGGAGGAGAGGGTCGACTCCCCTTCCTGCCTGCGGATAAATGCAGAGGCGTTCGGACTGACGTCGGTGATTTCCTTGTCTTCGTAACGATAGACCCAGAAACTGCGGGTATTGTCGGTGACGGGAAATCCGAGTTTCAGATTTCCCCCGAGCGTCTTTCTCGTAAAATCGACCCATTCCCGTTCGGTTTTGTAGAGATCAAAACCGACGGTCAAGTTCCGGTCGAGAAAATAGGGATCGGTAATCCCGACCTGATAGGTCTGGGTGCGGCTGCCGAAAGAGCCAGCCAGCTCTAGCCTGAGTCCGCGTCCGAGGAAGTTGGCCTGGCTTACCGAACCTTGCCCCACGATCTTGTCGATGGAGCTGTAGCCTACGCCGACGGTGAACATGCCGGTGGGGCGTTCGGTGACCTCGATCTCAAGATCCATGAGAGACGGCTCGGCGCCGGCAACCGAGGCGATATTGACCTCTTCGAAAAATCCGAGGTTGAAGACGCGACGACGGCTCTCCTTCATGTTGGTTGCGCTGTACAGATCTCCTTCGACCACCCTCAGTTCACGGCGAACGACCTTGTCGCGCGTCTTGGTGTTGCCACGGATGCGGATGCGATCGATAAAGACCTGTATCCCCTGTTCGATATCGAAAACGACGTCGACTTCGCGCCGCTCGGTATCGATGCGCGTCAAGGGAGAGACGTTGACGTAGGCATATCCCATGTCGGCGTAAAGATCGTTGATCGACAGGATCGACTGCCGCATCTGCTGGCGGCTGAAGACGTCGCCGCTGCGGAAAAGGACCATCGAACGGATCCGGTCGACGTCGTCGATGAGATCGCCGCGAAAATCGATCTGACCGACGCTGAACTGCTTTCCTTCGTCGATCTCGATGACGATCTCCAGCGATCGATGATCTTCACTGAAGATGACTTCCGGCTGCAATACCCGCACCTGGATGTAACCACGGTTGTAGTACCGGTCGGCGATGATTTCCAGATCGTTCTGGAGGATTTCCTCCTGATACGCGCCGCGACCGGTCAGCCACGAAAGAAACCACCTCGGCCTCGTCTCGATCGCCTTTCTGAGCTGCCTGTCGGAAAAGACGGTGTTCCCCTCGAAGCGGATGGATCGAATGAAGACTTTCCGCCCCTCCTGAATCTCGAAGGTGAGGCTCGCCTCGTTCTGGTCGTCGACGTCGAGCCTGGGTGTGATCTCAACACCGTAGTACCCATCCTTGTGATAGAGGGCGCGAAGGACTTCGACCGTCCGAAGGGGAAGCTGTGGACGGTAGATTTCGGGGGTCCGAAAAGGGAGTTCGCCCCTGAGCTTGTCATCGGTGAGAGCGCTGTTCCCCTCGAAAAACACCCGGCGCAGGAGAGGACGTTCCTGCACGCGGAAAATCAGCACGTTGCGACCGTTTCTCTCTTCGAGTACGGCAGCGACATCTTCAAAATTTTCGAGAGCGAAAATGGCCCGCAGGCTTCGGTCGATTTCTTCCCTTGAGAGCTCGTCTCCGGGATTCACTGTCAGGACCGCCTGGACAGAAGCCGGAGAGACTCTGCGCACCCCTTCGACGAGAACATCGTCGAGAATGAGCTCCTGGGCCGCAGCCGGCCAGGTGAGCAGGATGGTGATGAGCAGAAGGGAAAAAACTTTGAAGCGCATGCGGGTTATCTTCCTCCGTCCAGATTCACGAAACGCAGCATTCTAGCGAAATGAGTCGAGGGGTGTAAACGAAAATCTAATACCTGATCCGACCATCCTCCATATGCACGATGCGGTCCAGGCGCTGTGCAAGAACCTGGCTGTGCGTGACGACGACCATAGTCAGGCCGTGCGATTCATGGAGGGCGCTAAGGAGGCGGTAGATCTCATCGGATGTGCCGCTGTCCAGGTTCCCCGTCGGTTCGTCGGCAAGCAGAAGCCTGGGCGACATGATGAGAGCGCGCGCAATGGCAACACGCTGCTGCTCTCCGCCGGAGAGTTCTCCGGGCTTATGGGTGAGGCGGTGGCCGAGACCGACTTCTCCGAGAACAGAAGCGGCCCGGTCGGCGGCCTTGGCTCTGGCGGTGCGGGCGATGAGAGCGGGCATCATGACATTTTCAAGGGCCGTGAATTCGGGCAGAAGCTGGTGGAACTGGAAAATGAATCCGATGGTGCGATTGCGGAACGCATCGAGAGCGCCGCCGCGCAAAGCGAAGATATCGCCCCCCTCGAACAGCACCCCCCCGCCGGTGGGACGGTCCAGGCCGCCGAGGATGTGCATGAGGGTCGTCTTTCCGGCGCCTGAGGCGCCCACGATGGCGACACGCTCCCCCTTGGCAATCGACAAATCGATTCCGCGAAGAACATCGACTCGTCGCGGTCCGGCCGAAAAGCTTTTGGTCAATTGACGAACTTCAATCACAAAAAAAGCTCCGTGAGGAGTGAGGAGTAAGGAGTGAGGAGTAAGGTCTCGACACCTCACTCCTCATCCCTCACTCCTCACTCGTATCTAAGGGCTTCGCCCGGATCCATCTTTGCCGCGCGCCAGGCGGGATAGATGGTGGCCAGAAGCGAGATGGTCATGGCGACGACGACGACCGCGACGACATCCGATGCATTGACGACGGAGGGGAAACTCTCCATGCCGTAGACCGCCTGGTCGAATATATTGATGCCGAGTGCCGACTCGATCCCCTTGATGAGCGGATCGGCGTTCTTGGCCAGCAGCAAACCGAGGGCCGTCCCCATGCCGGTGCCGAGCGTGCCGATGATGAGCCCCTCGAGGACGAAGATCTTCATGATGCTGCGCGAAGTCGCCCCCATCGAGCGCAGGATGGCGATGTCCTTGTGTTTTTCCATGACCACCATGATGAGGGTTGTCGCAATATTGAACGCCGCCACCACGACGATGATTCCGAGCACGATGAAGAGTCCAAGTTTCTCCAGTCTCAGGGCCGAGAGGAAATGTCCGAAGAGATTTTCCCACGAACGCACCACATAGGGGTATTCGAATCTCTGGCGGAGGCTCGAGGCGACCGGCTCGGCAAGATCGAAGGAAGCGACTTCGATCTCTACACCGGAAACCGCATCTTCGGAGCCGAAGAAGCGCTGCCCCTCCGTCATGGAGACATACGCGAAATAGGTGTCCATGAAGCCGCCACGCTGGCGGAATATTCCGACCACCTCGAAGGGCTTCATCTTGGGGATCATGCCGAAGGGGGTGATGGTGAAGTCCGGGGGGATGACGTTGATCGCATCGCCGACGCTGATCCCCAGATTCGTGGCGGTATCGAGACCGATGACGATTCCCGGCAGATCGCCGGGTGCTTCGAAGAGAAGCTCCTCGATGTCGCGCCCCTCCCGGGTGAAAAACTCCTGCCGGAAGATCTTGTTGCCGGCCTCTATACCCTTGACATTGACGGCCGCGACGTTCTGGCGCGCCAGGAGCATTGCCTCCTTGGAGACAAAGGGGTTGATCTCGGTGATGTGGGGTGAAGCCTGTCGCGCCGTCTCGACGACCCTCCGATAATCGGTGATGTCCTCACCGAACCTCTGGATGAGGACATGAGGGATGTTGCCGAGGATCTGCTGCCGGACCCCATCGTGAAAACCGGTCATGATGGCAAGGACAACGATCAGGGCCGCCACCCCGAGGGTAACTCCGGCGATGGATATAAAGGAGATGACGGAGATGAAGGTCTGCTTACGCTTGGCCCGCAGATACCGCAGGCTGATGAACCATTCGTAGGACATAAGATCTCGTGAGGGGTGAGGGGTGAGGAGTGAGGAGTAAAAGCCTTATGGCCTCACTCCTCACTCCTCAATCCTCACGTTATTTGCTCTCCGGCCTCATCTGGGGAAAGAGGATGACGTCGCGGATGGATGGAGAATCGGTTAGAAGCATGACGAGGCGATCGATGCCGATCCCCTCCCCTGCCGTGGGGGGAAGGCCGTATTCAAGTGCGCGGATATAGTCCTCGTCCATGGCATGGGCTTCCTCGTCGCCCGACTCCTTCTCGGCGAGTTGCTGCACGAACCGCTCTTTCTGATCGATCGGATCGTTGAGCTCCGAGAAGGCGTTGGCCAGTTCACGCCCGACGATGTAGAGCTCGAAGCGGTCGACCACGGCAGGATTGAGATCGTTCATACGCGAGAGAGGAGATACCTCGGTGGGATATTCGGTGATGAACGTCGGCTGCCACAGATGGGGCTCGGCAACCGTTTCGAAAATCTCCGTGAGGAGTTTGCCGTGACTGACGCCGCGGTCGAGCTCCAGGCCGAGGCTGTCGGCATAGGCCAGAGAGCGCTCCCGATCCTCCAGCAAAGACAGCTCGACCTCCCCGTACCGGACAATGGCCTCCTTCATGGTGAACCGATCCCATGGGGGAGTCAAGTCGACTTCCCTACCGCCGTATTCGATCTTCAACGAACCGCAGACTTCGACGGCCAGGTGGCAGATGAGCTTCTCCGTGAAGGCCATCAGGTCCTGATACGTCGCATACGCCTGGTAAAATTCCATCATCGTGAATTCAGGGTTATGCTGGATGGAGATCCCCTCGTTGCGAAAGTTGCGATTGATCTCGAAGACGCGCTCGAATCCGCCGACAACCAGTCTCTTGAGGTAGAGTTCGGGAGCGATGCGCAGAAACAGATCCATCTTCAACGTGTTGTGGTGCGTGACGAAGGGGCGGGCCGTCGCCCCGCCGGCCACGGGCTGCATCATCGGCGTCTCGACCTCGAGATAATCGTGGTCGACCATATACTGGCGGATAAGATTGACGATGCGGCTTCTTTTGCGGAAGACCTCCTGCACCTGCGGATTCACGATCAGGTCGAGGTAGCGCTGGCGATAACGGGTCTCGACATCGGTCAGCCCGTGCCACTTCTCGGGGAGAAACTGCAGGGATTTGGTCAAAAGCCGAAAGCTTTCAGCCCGCAGCGAGAGCTCACCGGTCTTGGTGCGGAAGGGGGCGCCGCTCACTCCGACGATATCGCCGACATCGGCCTTGCGGAAGATCTCGAAAGCCTCTTCGCCCACCGCATCCCGTGCGACGTAAACCTGAAGGCGTCCTTTTCGATCCTGGAGCTGAATGAAAGCCGCCTTTCCGAAATCACGCCGGGCCATGATGCGTCCACCCAGAACGTAAAGGGGGGCATCGGCTGCAAATTCGACAGGATCCTGTTCCCCATGGGCGGTAATGACATCGGCGCTGGTGTGCCGCACGGGAAAATCGTTGGCGTACGGGTTGACCCCCATCTCCCGCAGCTCGGTCAGCTTGGATCGGCGCTGCAGCAGAAGCTCATTCAGATCTTCCATGGAATGTGAATACCTTTCATGCTTTTTCGGCGAGCCGCTTTTCATCGGCGGCCGCCGGGCGCGCAAGGGGCGCTCGAATTATTTTCCACTGAGAAGATAAGCTTCGACGAACCCTTCGAGATGGCCGTCCAGAACGGCATCGGTGTTCCCGACTTCGAAGCCCGTGCGGTGATCCTTGACCATGCGGTAAGGGTGCAGGACGTAGGAGCGGATCTGGCTCCCCCAGCCGATCTCCTTCTTTTCTCCTGCGATGGCGCTCGCCTCCTCTTCTTTTTTCCGCACTTCCAATTCGTAAAGTCGCGCCTTGAGCTGCTTCATGGCCGTGGCCCGGTTCTTGTGCTGGGAGCGCTCGCTCTGGCAGGCGACAATGATGCCGGTGGGAACATGGGTGATACGGATGGCCGATTCGGTTTTGTTGACGTGCTGGCCGCCGGCCCCGCTCGCCCGGTAGGTGTCGACCTTGAGATCCTTCTCATCGATGGTCACCTCGACTTCATCGGAGATCTCCGGAAAGACGAAGACCGAACTGAAGGATGTATGACGCCGGGCGTTGGAATCGAAGGGCGAGATGCGCACCAGACGATGCACCCCCATCTCGGCCCGGAGGTACCCGTAGGCATACTCCCCCTCGGCCGTGAAAGTCGCGCCCTTGATACCGGCCTCCTCGCCGGGCTGGTAGTCGGTGATCTCGGTGCGAAAGCCTTTAAGTTCGCAATAACGCAGATACATGCGCAGGAGCATCTCGGCCCAGTCCTGCGATTCGGTTCCGCCCGCGCCGGCGTTGATGCTTACAATGGCGTTGTTCGGATCGTGCTCGCCGGAGAGCATCCGGGCGAACTCCATCTTTCCCACCTTGCGTTCCAGGTCGGGAAGGATCTCGCGGATTTCGGCAAGGGTCGCCTCATCCTCTCCTTCCTGGCCGAGATCCGCCAGGACCAGGAGATCTTCAAGCTCTCCGTTGGCCTCTTCCCACTGATCTACGACCTTCTGCAGGGAGGTGCGCTCCTTGAGGACCTCCTGCGCCTTATCCGCCACGTTCCAGAATGCCGGATTGGCGATCTCGGCTTCGAGCTCGGCTACGCGCTCTTTCTTCCCCTCCAGGTCAAAGATACCTCCTCAGCTCATTGAGCTTGCCCTTGAGGTGATTGAGTTTTTCGATTTCTTCACGGAACATGACAGAACTCCTGGGTTCGGGAAAAGAAGGGATTATAACGGGTTGGAAGAGGCAGGGCAAGGCGTTTTACCACAGTCGGATCGACCTTTCAGACGGGACGAGAAACGGCGACTTTCGCGGTGGCGGGGTAGCGGCTCCGCAGGAGCCAGAAAAGAGAGATTCCAACGAAGATCATCGGGAAAACGTCGCCCGTCCGGGTGTAGAAGGAGGCGTGCGCTCCAAGGCCGATCTCCTCTTCGAGCACCGCGGTTTCGAACAGGCGGGTTTCGGAGGTGATCCGGCCGGAAGGGGAGATGAAGGCGGTGATGCCGGTATTTGCGGCCCGGGCGACCCAGATCCGGTTTTCAATGGCGCGAAACCGCGTCATGCCGAGATGCTGATAAGGGGCGGACGAACGGCCGAACCACGCGTCGTTTGTGATGTTGACCAGCAGGTCGCTCCCTTCGCGCACGTACTTTCTTCCAAGCTCCGGGAAGATCCCTTCGAAGCAGACGAGGACCCCTGCCATTGCGCCGTTCATCGGAAGAGGATTGATGACGCCGGGAGAAAAATCGCCGACTCCCACGACAAGTTTGTCCACGAAGGGGAAAAAGCGGCCGAAGGGGACGTATTCGCCGAAGGGAACGAGATGGATCTTGTCGCTGCGCCCGAGAATCTCCCCTCCTGTGCCAAGCAAAAAAGCGCTGTTCAGATAGCGGGGCGAGTGATCGACAATCTCGTACGCCGGGCTCCCCAGGAGCAGAAAGGCGCCGGTCGAGCGTGAAACCTCCCTGACTTCCCGGGACAACGGACCGGGGTCCTGGAAATAGAAAGGAGTGGCGCTTTCTGGCCAGATGATGAGTTCGGCGCCGTCGGCGGCCTGCAGCGAAAGATCGCGGTAACGCTCGATGGTGGCCTGCTGGAAAGCCGGGTCCCACTTGATCGACTGGTCGATGTTGCCCTGAACGAGCGTGGTGCGGATCGTCTCCTGGCGGCTCTCGAGATCTCCCGCGAGACGCACATGCCCGTAGCCGAGGTTTGCGAAGAAGAAGACCGCGGCGATGGCGATGCTCTTCATCGGCAAGGCTCGCGGGGGCTTATCCGTAAGCGCACGGACAGTGGCGGCAATGGCGGCATTTACAAGGACAACGAGGAAACTGATGCCGTAGACGCCGAAGAGGTCTGCCGACTGAATGACCGTCAGGAATCCGCCCTGGGAGTACCCGACGAGAGCCCAGGGAAATCCGGTGAAAAGGTAGTTGCGAACCAGTTCGAGAGCGACCCACAGAACCGGGAAGGTCGCAACGAGCGGCAGGGCGAGTCTGCTCTGCAGACGGCACGAAGCCCAGGTCGCCGCCCCGAAAAAGAGAGCCAGGTAGGCGACCAGCAGAAAGTAGGCGACGACGGAAAAGAACAGGTTCAACCCGCCGTACGTCGTCATGACGATATTGAGCCAGTAAAGAACAGGGGCGAAAAAAGCGATCCCTGCAATGAACCCGCTCTGGAAAGGGCGATGCTGCATCTTGAGCAGCAGGGGAACCAGCGCGAACCAGGCCACCGCTGACAACGACGGCCTCGGATAGGCCAGAGCCAGCAGGAGCCCGGAAGCGATGGCGGCGATGATGACCCCGTCGGGGCGCAGACGCCGCAGTTGCATCAGGCTTCTTCCTCGTGCGGCGGCTCGATGCGCCTGACCCGCACCTTTCGAATCTTGCGGGCGTCGCTATCGACCACCGTCATCTCCAGTTCGCCGTCCCGGACCTCTTCTCCGGCCCGCGGAACGTAACCGAACAGGTTGAACAGATATCCACCCACCGTGTCGAACCTTTCGCGGGGGATGGTGGTATCGAAGTGCTCTTCGAGCTCTTCGATATTCAATCGGCCGTCGACCAGGAGCGAGCCGTCCTCGCTCTTGATGAGCCAGTCTTCCTCGAGGTCGTATTCGTCCTGGATATCGCCGACGATTTCTTCGATGAGGTCCTCGATGGTGATCAGCCCGGACGTCCCGCCATATTCGTCTATGGCGATGGCCATGTGAACTCGCTTGGTGCGGAACTCCTGCAGGAGCTCTTCGATGTTCTTCGTCTCGGGGACGAAGTAGGGAGCGCGCATGACCTGGGGGATTTCGATCTGTTCGGAGGGCTGCCCCCAGAAGCGCAGGAGATCTTTGGCATAGACCACACCGACGATCTGGTCGCTGTTGTTCCCCTCGTAGATCGGAATGCGTGAATGCCCCGAAGTGATGATGGCGTCGAGGACCTCCTTGAACGAGGAGGACGAACTTCCACAGATCATGTCCGTTCGGGGGACCATGATCTCGCGGACGATCGTCTCGCCGAACTCGAAGATCGAATGGAGCATCTCCCCTTCTTCTTCGCCGATGATCCCTTCAGCCTCCGACTCCTCTATTATCGCCTGAAGCTCTTGCTCAGTCAAAACACGTCTGCGGCCGAAGAAAATTCGCTGCAGCACCTCCATCCACGAAGGGGATTTGCCGTTTGCGTTGCCGTTGCCGTTTCCTCGGCCGTTGGACCTGCTACTGGGACTGTCGCCTTCCAAAACTCCTTCCTCCCTGATTCTTCAGTAATGGGCTACGAGAGCCGTAAATTTTGATGCATTCGCAAAAAGCCTTGTTTCACCAGCAATACATCAAGGGCGCCAAGGAATTCCCTCAGAATTCAGTAGGTTTTTGTGCCTTGGTGGTTTGGTGATTGATTTTGAATTTTGCGAGAGCACCATTTCATTCTCCACTATTTTCAACCGAGGGAGCAACCACCCGGTCACGAAAAAACAAGATGGATGAAAAGCGTTACTGCCGTCCCCAGCACAGCACCGGCGACCACCTCCTTGAAGTTGTGGATCTTGAGCAGGAGTCGGCTTTGGCTGACCATGGCCGCCATGGCGACAGCCAGAATGCCGAGCACCGCCCCGATGCCCGAAATCAAAATGGAGGTGGCGATGGAGAAGGCAATGGCGGAGTGTCCGCTCGGCATCCCGCCGTGCAGGGGCTTGCCTGTCTTTCCGCGGGATTTGAGCAGAATGACGAGGATCACGACCGTCAGCGCCGAGATAATCGAAAGTTCGTCCGGCGGAGTGCCGATCCCCTGCAGGATCGCCTCGAAATCACCGAAGACATACGGAGAGAAGACGAGATAGCCGATGATCGCCGCCCCGACGCTGGTGACGAGAACCGCCCCGGCCGCCACGTCCTTGGCTCTCTGGGCCAGCAGACTGAACTCGGGAGACAGCATGTCGACGACGACTTCGATGGCAGTGTTGATCAGTTCGGTGAGCAGGACCAGAACGATGGCCAGGGCAAGCAGGATGAATTCGAGGGGAGAAACCTTGTAGAAGACGGCGGCCAGAAGCACGACCACGGCCGCCATGAAGTGCCATCGCAGGTGGCGCTGGGTCTTGGCGGCCCACAGGATGCCTTCGATGGCGCAGTTGACGCTTTCGATCCAACTGCCTGGTTTTATTCCCCCCTCGCTCATACGCCGGAAAACTCACGTTCGAGAATCTGAAAGATTTCCCTCTCCCGTTCTTCCATCTGCAGGGCCTGAGCTTCGGAGCCCCGTTCGTGATCATACCCCAGCAGGTGAAGAATACCGTGAAGAAGCAAAAAGTGCAGTTCGCTTTCAAAGGGGATACCGGCTTCCGCGGCGTCGCGCGCCGCCGTCTCGGCCGAGATCACGACATCTCCCAGCATCAGGGGATTGACGCCGCCGCCGATTCCCTCCTGCATCGAGAACGATATCACATTGGTCGGTTTGTCGCGCTGGAGGTAATCGCGATTCAAGGAGCGAATCTCCTCGTCGTCGACAACGAGAACCGAAAGCTCCGCCTCAGGACATCCCGAGACGCTTAAGATCCTCCGTGCCACTTTTCGCAGGTGCAATTTCCGGATTTTTTGTTTCTTTTGGCGGTTCTCGATATAGATCTTCAACGTTGTTCCTTCTGGCGGGCTCTCTCTCCTTGTAGGCCGGCTCCGGGTAGTCGATCCGGTGATGGAAAATACCTCCCAGGATCTTATTGAAACTCTTTGCGATATTGTGCAGATCCTTAAGAGTCAGTTCGCACTCGTCGAGCTGTCCGTCGATGAAGATGTTGTTGATGATCTTCTGAACCATCCCCTGAATCCGTGCAGGGGTCGGATCGGTCAGTGTTCTGCTCGCCGCTTCCACCGCGTCGGCCAGCATGATCAAAGCCGCCTCCCGCGTCTGGGGTTTGGGCCCGGGATAGCGGTAATCGCGCTCGTCGATCTGGGGCATGCCGGCCCCTTCCTTCCCTTTGGCCTTATCGTAGAAGAACTTGATCAACGAGGTCCCGTGGTGCTGCCGGATGATATTTACCAGAGGCTCGCCGAGACCGCTTTCACGGGCAAGCTCGACCCCGTCCTTGACGTGCGACATGAGGATCAGGGCGCTCATGGAAGGAGCGAGCTTGTCGTGCTTGTTCTCCTGCATTCCAAGGTTTTCAATGAAATAGAGGGGCTTGCGGATCTTGCCGATGTCGTGATAGTAGGCGGCCACCCTCGCCAGCAGCGGGTTGGCGTGGATCGCCTCGGCCGCTGCCTCGACGAGATTCCCGACAATGATCGAATGATGGTAGGTACCCGGCGCCTGGATCATCAGTTCGCGAAGAACCGGCGTGTTGAGATTCGCCAGTTCGAGAAGCTTGATGTCGGTGGTGTACTTGAAGATGTATTCGACCAGCGGAATGGTCCCCGTCACGATCAGAGCGCAAAGAAATCCGCTGCCCAGCCCGAAACCGATCTGGTAGATGAGCTGCGGGTCGAAGGCGCGCCCCGAAATCAAATGGATTCCGATGATCAGCAGGGCGTTCATGATCGACAGACGAATCCCTGCCTGGTAGAGGGATGTGCGCTCCTTGCAGTGCCGCACCCAGTGCGCTCCGACGAAGCTCCCCACAAGGGCGTAGAAAGCGATGTAGAGACTGTCGCCGAACATGATGCCGAAAAGGAGCGACGACAGGATGACGAATACCAGAGCCGTTTCCGAGTTGAGAACGATGCGCACCAACATCGCGCCGACTGCAAACGGGAAGAGGTAGTAGTAGCTTGTCGAATCGATGTAGGGAAAAGCGCTTTCCAGGGCTCCGGAGATAAAAATGAGGAGTTTGATCAGGGCGAAAAGCCCCAGGAAGACTGAAACCAGAAAGAGCAGGTCCTTGTTCTGCGGACGATACTTGCGAATATTGGTCTGCGCGAACCGGTGGGTTGAATAGACCAGCAGCAGCGCGCAGACCATCAGCCCGAGTCCGAGCCGCACGTGGTCGTAGTCGGTCCCGGAGTCCCGAAGAGCCCGCAGCTTCACGATCTGCTCCTCGCTGACGCGCTCGCCGACGCGCACGATCATCTCTCCCTTCTTCACCTGGAAAAGGACCGGTTTTACGAGTTCGCGCGCCTGGCGCTTGCGGTTGTCGGTCTCCTCCTTGTTGAAGGTCAGGTTTGGACGGAAGAGGTTCTGCACGACCCCCAGCAGGACCCTCCTTCCCTCGGAGGAAATTCCTTCGATCTCCCGCAGTTGTGCGTTGACGCGTTCCAGGCCGGCCGTCGGACCGAGGACCTCGTCCAGGGCGCTTCCCGGCTCTTCAGTGCGGCTCTCCAGGTTGCGGATGATGATCCCCCGCTCCTTGTCCGCCTGGAAGAGCTGGCGGTTGCCGACGACCTGATGAGAAAAAGCCTTCTGCAGCGTGGTACGAAGCCCGGAAAGCCATTCAGGGTCTGAAGGGAGGCGGGCCAGGGCGTTCAGGTCGCTGTCGGAAAGGGTCAGCCCCAGGATCCCCTCCACCTCCTTGTGGAGCGAATCGGGCGAGCTGCCCTTGCCCACCTCTCGGTGGAGAAGGCGCAGCGCCTGGCTGATTCTCTCGGCGACATCGTGACCCGCCCTCGCATCGAAATCGTAGAAAGAAAGGACGGCCTCCTCGGCCTCCACCCTCTTTTTCTCAGTGAGTTCGAGGTCGGGAATCAGGATGTCCTTGGGGGCCTTTATGTCGCGCGAAGCCACATCGCCCGGGAAGTAATGATCGGGGATGAAGGAGCCCTTTGGGACGATGATGATGGTGAGAACCAGGGAAAGCAGAATCAGGAGGATGCCGCGCAGATGGCGTTCTTCCAGAGAGAAACGGCGGAAATAGCTTCTGCCGTTCCGCCCCCCCCGTTTATCGTGTTGCGGGTCGCGGGTCATGGATCATTCCGTTTCAGGCCTTGAGGCGGTTTTCAGGCGCCGCTCGTAAGCCTGGACGATGGTCTGCACGATCGGGTGGCGCACGACATCACGATCGGAGAAGTGATTGAAACTGATCCCCTCGACATCTCTGAGAATATCGACAGCCTGCACCAGACCCGACAGGCGCCCGGTCGGAAGATCGATCTGCGTCACATCGCCGGTGATGACGGCGCGACTGCCGAAACCGAGTCGGGTCAGAAACATCTTCATCTGCTCAGCCGTGGTGTTCTGCGCCTCATCGAGAATAACGAAGGCGTCATTCAGGGTACGGCCGCGCATGAAAGCCAAAGGAGCGACTTCCACCACTCCTTTTTCGATGAGCGCCTGGCCCTTTTCGAAATCCATCATGTCAAAAAGAGCATCGTAGAGAGGGCGCAGATAGGGGTTGACCTTTTCGGCCAGATCACCGGGAAGAAAGCCGAGCTTCTCGCCCGCCTCGACTGCGGGGCGAACGAGAACGATGCGACTCACTTCCTTTTTGGTCAGAAAAGAGACCGCCATCGCCATGGCAAGATACGTTTTGCCCGTCCCGGCGGGGCCGATCCCGAAGACAACGTCGTTGGCGCGGATCGCATCGATATACCGCTTCTGCGCAAGACTCTTGGGAGAGATGATCTTCTTGCGCGCGGAGATAAAGATGGTGTCCAGAAAGATGTCCCGCAGGCGGGCATTCGAGTCGGCACTGAGGATGCGGATGCCGTAATCGATGTCGGTCGTGTAGAGGGGATATCCTTCCCGGAGAAGGAGTTGAAGTTCGCTGAGCAACTTCAGGGCAAGCTCGACTTCCGGAGGATCTCCCTCAACCGTCAGTTCGAGTCCTTTTGAACCGATGCGAACCTTGAGGCTTCGCTCGATCTGCTTGAGATGCCGATTCTGCTGGCCGAAAAGCTGGCCGGCCAGGCTGGGGTCTTCAGCGGAAAAACGACCTCGGGTGCTGCTCTTATCCAAACATTGGTCCTTTTTAAAAGTTTACCCTGAAGAAGAAAAGATACCACCGCAACCCGTCAAAATCAATCCCAATCCAATTTTCCATCCTCGTTAACGGGAAGCCGAGAACAAAAAAAAGATTTTAATTTCCGAAACCTATGTTATAAATGAGGCTTTCAGGACCGGTTCCGCCGGTGCCGTAAATTCCACATGCAAGGGGGCACCATGAGTGAAATTGTTGAAGTTTATGCTCGCGAAATTCTCGATTCGCGAGGAAATCCCACAGTCGAAGTGGAGGTTTATCTCGAAAGCGGCGCCATGGGCAGAGCCGCGGTCCCGAGCGGGGCGTCCACGGGAGAACGAGAGGCGCTGGAGCTTCGCGACGGCGACAACACCCGCTATCTCGGCAAGGGGGTTCTCAAGGCGGTAGAGAACGTGAACGAGATCCTGGCTCCGGCTCTGGTCGGCTGGGAAGTCTCCGATCAGGCCGGCATCGATCGCCGCCTGCTCGAACTGGACGGCACCGATACCAAGGAGAAGCTCGGCGCCAACGCCATCCTCGGCGTCTCGATGGCCTGCGCCAAGGCGGCCGCCGAGGAAGCCGGACTCCCCCTCTACCAGTATCTGGGCGGCGCCAACGCCAAGGAACTCCCCCTGCCGATGATGAACATCATCAACGGCGGCGCCCATGCCGATAACAATGTCGACATTCAGGAGTTCATGATCATGCCGGCAGGGGCGTCCTCCTTCCGGGAGGCTCTGCGCATGGGAGCCGAAATTTTCCACGCCCTCAAAAAGGTCCTGAAGGCCAAGGGATACAATACCGCCGTCGGCGACGAAGGGGGGTTCGCACCCGACCTGAAGAGCAACGAAGAAGCGCTCCAGGTCATCATGGAGGCGATCCGCGAGGCCGGCTACAAGCCCGGTGAGGAGATCCTGCTGGCGCTCGACGTCGCGTCCTCGGAACTTTTCAAGGACGGCAGGTATGTCCTGGAGAACGAAGCCAGACCCGAGAAATCGGCGGCCGAACTCGTCGACTTCTATGAAGATCTCGTCAACCGCTATCCTATCGTCTCCATCGAGGACGGCATGGCGGAGAACGACTGGGAAGGTTGGAAGCTTCTGACGGAGCGGCTCGGCAAACGCATCCAGATCGTCGGCGACGACCTTTTCGTCACCAACACGCGCATCCTCAAAGAGGGGATCAAGAAGGGGATCGCCAACTCCATCCTCATCAAGGTCAACCAGATCGGCACCTTGACCGAAACCCTCGACGCCATCGAAATGGCCAAGCGCGCCGGCTACACCGCCGTCATCTCGCACCGCAGCGGCGAAACCGAGGACACCACCATCGCCGATCTGGCCGTCGCCACCAATGCCGGGCAGATCAAGACGGGGTCTTTGTGCCGCACCGACCGCGTCTGCAAGTACAACCAACTGCTGCGCATCGAAGACGAACTCGATCTCGCCGCCGTTTTCAATGGCGCCGACGTTTTTTACAATCTCGGGAGTTAGGAGTTGGGAGCTAGTAGCTAAATCGCAAACAGCAAGGCCCGGTCATCGCCGGGCCTTTTTCTTTCAGAGGCGCAGTGGCTCCTGGCTCCTGGCTCCTGGCT
>JARFUG010000039.1:23159-29376 GCA_029289095.1 Desulfuromonadales bacterium | reverse complement strand
AAGCCTTAAGCTTCGATCAGACTGCGCCCCGTCATCTCCTCCGGCTTCTCGAGCCCCATAAGATCAAGGATCGTCGGGGCGAGATCGGCCAGTATCCCGGGGCGCAGGCGGACGTTGCGCCGCCTCGGGTCGACGAAAACCAGCGGAACCGGATTGGCGCTGTGGGCGGTCTGGACCTTTCCGGCATCGTCGAGCATCTGTTCGCAGTTGCCGTGATCGGCGGTGATGAGGAGACTCCCTCCGGCCTCGATCACCGCCTCTACGACGCGGCCGACGCACACGTCGACCGTCTCCATCGCCTTGGCCGCCGCTTCGATCACCCCCGTGTGCCCCACCATGTCGGGATTGGCGTAGTTGAGGACGATGAGCCCGAAGAGCCCCGACTTGACCTGCAGCACCACCTGGTCGGTGACTTCGGGTGCGCTCATCTCCGGCTTCTGGTCGTAGGTGGCGACGTCCTGCGGCGACGGGATGAGAATGCGCTCTTCCCCCGGGTAGGGGGTTTCGTTGCCGCCGTTGAAGAAGAAGGTGACGTGGGCGTATTTCTCCGTCTCGGCGATTCGCAACTGCTTCATCCCCGCCCTGGAGACGATCTCGCCGAGAAGATTGGGGTAGGTCGAGGGGGGAAAGGCGACGGGGAGCCCGAACGTCTCGTCGTACTCGGTCATGCAGACGTAGGAGGAGAGTCGGGGATATTTTGCGCGCACGAACCCCTGAAAGGAGTCGTCGGTGAAGGTGCGGGTGATCTCCCGCGCCCGGTCGGAGCGGAAATTGAAGAAGACGATGCCGTCGCCGTCGTCAACGGTTCCGACAGGGGCGCCGTCACGCATGATCACGCGCGGCTCAATGAATTCGTCGTTCTGACCCGCCTCGTATGCCCCCTCGATCGCTTCACGGCAGGAGTCGACCTGGATCCCCACCCCTTCAGTGAGGGCGCGATAGGCCCTCTCGACCCGCTCCCAGCGATTGTCGCGGTCCATGGCGTAGTAGCGCCCGGTCACCGTGGCGACCGCGCCGAGCCCAATCTCGCCCAGCTTCGTCTCAAGCCGTTTCAGGTATTCGGCGCCGCTGGTGGGGGGTGTGTCGCGCCCGTCCATGAAGGCGTGCACGCAAACCCTCTCGATCCCCTGACGGCGCGCCAGCTCGACGAGCGCGTAGAGATGGGTCTCGTGGGAGTGAACTCCGCCGTCTGAAAGGAGCCCCAGCAGATGCAGCTTGCCGCGGGCCTCGCGAATCTTTTTCATCGCCGCGAGCAGCGTCTCGTTCTCAAAGAAATCTCCGTCCCGGATCGCCTTGCTGATGCGGGTGAAGTCCTGGTAGACGATGCGTCCGGCGCCGATATTGAGGTGCCCGACTTCCGAGTTCCCCATCTGCCCCTCGGGGAGCCCCACGTCCATTCCGGAGGCGCCCAGGCTCGTATGGGGATAATCCTTGAAGAGGGCATCGAGATGGGGAGTTCTGGCTTCGCAAAGGGCGTTTCCCACGCACGTTTCACTCACCCCCCATCCGTCGAGAATGATCAGGGCGACGGGTCCCCTGGATGGTTTATTCATTGTTTCCTCTCATGGCAGTGTCAGGCGAGAAGGGTTCGCCTGAATCCTATCGTTCTCCGTGATGACTATCCCGCGGTTCGCGGACGGCGCGGAGTTCATTGTTCCCGGCAATCGACAAACTCCCCCATGCGCCGCACCTGGGGCATTGGCTGTGCCACGCGGGGGAACCTTTCCCGCAGGCGCTGCAGGAAAAATCGATCCGCAGGGGATCGTGGCCCCCGAGGGCGCGCTGGTATTCTTCCAGCGATTCGTTCGTCCGCTCGCCTCGTCGGTAGGCTTCCGCAAGAAGGAAGTGGAGCTGTGGAAAGTCGGCGCCGCTGTTCTCGATAAAACAGAGATGCTGCACCGCCTCTTCGATCATCTCCAGTCGCAGGCAAAGTTTACCAAAGAAGAGCCGAAGCATCAGATCGTCGCTTTTGCCGGAAATAGCCTCCCGGTAATAGGAGACGAGGGGAGCGGGATCTTCGGCCTCCATATAGAGATTTTCGAGTCGGGTGAGAAAGACTCCCTGGCCTGATCGGCGATATCCCTCCTGCCAGGTGCGCGCCGCCTCTTCGGTTCGTCTCTGGACACGGTAGGCGTCTCCAAGGGAAACCCGCGCCGGCGTGAAGTCGGGTGCTTCTCTGACGATCTCCAGCAGCGCCGCCTGGGCTTCGCCGAGTTTCTCGTCAAGAAGGAGGCGAGCGACTTCGTAACGAAGATGCAGAAGCATCTTTTCTTCTTCGAGACGGTTTCCGACGGCGGCGGTTTTGAGGAGCCGGGAATGAACTTCGAGGGCTTCGCGCCAGCGCCCATTGACGATATGGCGATCCCGCAGTGCGCGCATTGCCCTGCGGTTCTCCCGATCGATGTCGAGAACCTCTTCGTAGAGGCGTGAAGCCTCCTCTTCCCTTTTCATCTCCTCATAGGCGCCGGCGAGTTTGAAGAGGATTTCGAGGTTGCGCGGCTCGAGGGACTTGGCCTGAAGCAGGAGGTCGGCTCCGTGCTTGTGCTCTCCGGCCTGGAGGTGGATATCGGCCAGGGCGATGAGAACGTCGGTTCGCCCGGGTTCGCGCTCCCTGGCCCGGCGCAGCAGTTCGTGCGCACGCTTCAGGTCGCCGGAGAGCAGACGCGCGACCCCGTCGCGGTAGAGGGAAGAGACCTCTCTGGAGTGTTTTTCAGCGCGATCTCTCTTCCAGTTCTGGAACAGATGACTTCCGACACTGTAAAGGTGGATCAGGTAGCCGATGAGGAGTCCGATCAGGATGCAGCCCAGAAGGACGATCGCCGCCGAGGCGGTTACGCTCTGATCGGAGAGATAGTAGACGGTGAATTCGTGGGGATTGAGATGGGAAAAATAGAGATAGGAGACGAGAAAAAGGATGATCACCAGCAGAAAAAGGGCGAGTGCGGTCATCGTCTGCTCCCTGGAAAAGGGGTGGCGGCTCTCATTCGCCGAACTTTTCGACCTCTGTCTTGCACTCCACGCAATACCGCGAGAAGGGGCGCACTTCGAGGCGCCGCGGTTCGATCTCCTCCTCGCATCGCAGGCAGATTCCGTATTCTCCCTGGTCGAGCCGGTCGATGGCCGCGTCGATATCGCGAATGCGTTGCCGCTGGTTCTCGCTCAGGTTGAGCAGAACGTCACGGGCGTAGGTGCTCGCCGACATGTCGCCGATATCGGCGACGCCGTCCTGGCCGATTTCCCGCGAGGCTTCACGCGATTGCTGAACTTCACGGGTCATCTCCCTGCGCATCTGCAGCAGGCGCTCCCTGATCTCGGCGATTTGCAACTCCTCCATCCAACTCCTCCTTGTATGAGGCGAGCCCCACCTCGATAAGGCTCCTGGCTCCTGCTTCACCGATTATGATACGGTTCATTGCGCAGGATCGTCAGGCCGCGATATAACTGCTCCAGCACGATAAGGCGCGCCATCTGGTGCGTGAATGTCATCGCAGAGAGCGACAGGAGCAGATCGCCGCGCTGCCGGACCGTTTCCGACAGACCGTAGGGGCCGCCTACCACGACGGTGATCTCCGGGGTTCCCTGAACCATATGGCGCCCCAGCAAAGCGGAGAAATCCTCCGAGCCGAGGGACTTTCCCCGTTCATCGAGCACGATGGTGAAGGCGGCAGGGGGGATGCGTTCGATGAGGCGCTCGGCTTCTTTTTCCCGAAGATAGCGGGGGTCGGCCTTGCGCCCTCCCCCTTTCTCTTCCTTGAGCTCGACCGTCGTCAGGGGGAGATAGCGCTGGATACGTGAGACGTACTCTTCAATCCCCTCCCTGAGATAGGCCTCGGAGATCTTTCCAACGCAGATCAGGCGCAGCTTCACTGTGCCTCGGCTTTGCGCTCCCAGTGGTACTTTTCGGGAATGGTGAGCTCATGCGCCTCGCTCCAGAGCCCGTCGAGATCGTAGAAGTCGCGAACCGGTTCCTGGAAGATGTGAACCATGACGTCGCCGTAGTCGATCAGAACCCAGCGCCCTTCCTTCATCCCCTCGACGGCGATGGGGGGAGAGGCGTGTTCTTTCTTGAGTCCGAGGCGCACCGCCTCGGCGACGGCCTGCACCTGGCGATCGGAGCGGCCCGATGCCAGCAGAAGATAGTCGGTCAGCGACGAGATCTCCTTGACCTGAAGAATGCGTACGTTGAAAGCTTTTTTTTCAAGCGCGTAAGCGGCGCACAGAAGTGCTCGTTCCTGGGATTGCAAAATCCTATGACCTCCGGTAGAGACCGTGCTCTCGTATGTAGGTTTCGACGACATCCGGAACGAGGTATCGTACCGAATGCTCCTCGGCCACCATGCGGCGGATGCGGGTCGAAGAGATGTCGAGGAGCGTTTCCTCGAGAAAAACGACTTCGCTTCCGCTGCTGTGGCGCAGCTTCTTCAACGATGTATCACAAACATAACAGAACTCCCCCTGTAAGGCAATTGGAAGGAATTCCAAGGGGTTTTCCATTTTTACACCGGGGCGGGCGGCAACCGCGAGATGGGTCAACTCGAACAGCCTGCGGTATTCGCGCCAGGTGGCCAGATCGCGGAAGGAATCCATCCCGATGATGAAGAAGAAGGCGTCTTCGGGAGATTCGTCGCGCAGGATCTCGAGAGTATGGACTGAATAGCTTTTCCCCGTGCGGCGCGCTTCAAGGTCCGAGGCGACGAAAAACGGGTTGTCCTCGATGGCTCCACTAACCATCGCCATGCGGTGGGCGAAGGAGACCTCCTCCGCGATCGCCTTGTGCGGCGGGTCGGCAGCCGGAATGAAAAGAACCCGGTCGAGAGCGCACGTCTCGCGCACTTCTTCGGCAACGCGCAGGTGCGCAAGGTGGATGGGGTTGAATGTACCGCCTAAAATTCCTGTTTTCATAGCGTGAGGAGTGAGGAGTGAGGAGTGAAGAGAAAAGGCTTTGCCGCCTCACTCCTCACTCTTTACTCTTCACTGTCTTACCTGTCCTTCTCCGTAGACGATGAACTTGCGGGTCGTCAGGTCTTCGAGTCCCATGGGGCCGAAGGAGTGGAGCTTGGTGGTGGAGATGCCGATTTCAGCGCCGAGGCCGAGTTGGTTTCCGTCGGCGAAGCGTGTGGAGGCGTTGACGACGACGGTGCTCGAGTCGACCTCGCGCAAAAAGCGCTGGGCGTGGGCGTAGTCGCGGGTGACGATCGCCTCGGTGTGCAGTGAGCCGTAGCGGCGGATGTGGGCGATGGCTTCGTCCATGTTGTCGACGACTTTGACGGCCAGGATCAGGTCGAGAAACTCCGCCCCCCAGTCCTCCTCGGTGGCGGCGGTCACCTCAGGGGCGAACTCGCGGGTGATGGAGCAGCCTCGCACCTCGACTCCCTGGGCGCGCAGTGCCGAGGCGATGCGGGGGACGAATGTCTCGGCGATGTCCTTGTGGATGAGCAGCGTCTCCATGGCATTGCACACCCCCGGGCGCTGCACCTTGGCGTTGATGCAGATGCGCTCGGCCATCTCGTAATCGGCGGACGAATCGACGAAGACGTGGCAGACCCCCTTGTAGTGCTTGATGACGGGGATGCGCGAGTTCTCACTGACGAAGCGGATAAGCCCTTCGCCCCCGCGGGGGATGATGAGATCGATCTCCTCCTCGAGCTTGAGGAGCTCCAGGACCGCAGAGCGGTCGGTGGTGGTTACGACCTGCAGCGCCCCCTCGGGGAGCCCCATCTCCGAAAGGGTCTTCTTCAGGACCGCAGCGATGGCGCTGTTGGAGTGGATCGCTTCGGAGCCGCCGCGCAGAATGACGGCGTTGCCGCTCTTCAGGCACAGGGCCGCCGCATCGGCGGTGACGTTGGGGCGCGATTCGAAGACAATGCCGATGACCCCGAGCGGAATGCGCATCCGCCCGACCTGCAGGCCGTTGGGGCGGCGCCACATGCCGGTGACCTCGCCGACCGGATCAGGGAGGTCGGCCACTTCGCGCATACCGTCGGCCATGGCGCCGATGCGCTTTTCGTCGAGGACGAGCCGGTCGATCATGGCGGCCGAGAGCCCCTTTTGGCGGGCCGCGACGAGATCGTTCTCGTTGGCGCTCTGCAACGCCTCGGTCTCTCTTTCCAGGGCATCGGCCATGCTGCGGAGCATGTCATTCTTCACCGCCGAAGAGAGGGTGGCGATCACGCGGGAGGCCTTCTTCGCCTCACGGGCCAGAGCCAGCATTTCGTCG
>JARFUG010000039.1:0-23059 GCA_029289095.1 Desulfuromonadales bacterium | reverse complement strand
ACCCCCTGCTGATCGCACAGGCGAACCGCGTCGCCGCGGTCGAATCCCCCTTCGACCCCGTTGATCCCCGAGGGGAGGAGGCTTTTCCCGTGTTCGATAAGGGCGCGTTTGGCGCCGTCGTCGATGAAGAGCTTGCCCCGCGGTTTCTTGGTGAAGGCGATCCAGTGCTTTTTGGCCGAGATGCGGTCGCGGGAAGGGAGAAAATAGGTGCCGAGTTCTTCGCCGTCGAAGAGGCGACGCAGAACGTGTGGAGTGCGTCCGTTGACGATCACCGTCCCGACGCCGTAGAGGCTGGCGCGCTTGGCCGCCTTGATCTTGGTCGACATCCCCCCCGTGCCGTGAGTCGTGGAACTCGTCCCGGCGACAGCTTCGATTTCGGGGGTGATCCGCTCCACCAGGGGGATCAACTGCGCCTGCGGGTTTTTTCTCGGATCGCGGTCGAAAAGTCCGTCGACGTCCGAGAGGATGACCAGGAGGTTGGCTTCGACGAGGTTGGTGACCATGGCCGAGAGGTTGTCATTGTCCCCGAAGCGGATCTCCTCCACCACCACCGTGTCGTTTTCATTGATGATCGGGACGATGCGATGCTCCAGCAGCGTCATCAACGTGTTGCGCGCGTTGAGATACCGCCGGCGGTTGGCGAGGTCGTCGCGGGTGAGCAGGACCTGCGCCACCTGCCTGCTGCGCCCCAGCGCCGAATCGCGGTAGGCCCGGATGAGACGGCTCTGTCCGATGGCGGCAGCGGCCTGCTTGAGGGGGATGGTCCGGGGACGCCCCTTGATGCCGAGATCCCCCTTGCCGGCGGCGACGGCTCCGCTCGAGACGATCACGACCTCGTAACCGCGTTCGATGATGGAGTTGATGTCCGCGCCGATCGCCTCGAGAATGGGGAGGTCGAGTCCGCTCTCATCGGAGATGACGCCGCTGCCGATCTTGACGACGATCCGTTTTACCGAGGAAAAGACGATCTTGCGCATACCGGTCGCTGTGGAAATGGTTGATTTTTCATGAAAACAGCGGGCATCTTACTCCCCGCCGGACACCTTGTCAAGCGGGCTCCTCCCCAGCGGGCTCTTCCCGCTTCGGCGGATGCCGGGTCTCGATCTCCCGTCCGAGAATCTCGACCAGTTCCTTGACCCCTGCACCAGTGACTGCGGAGAGGGCGTGGGTGCGATAGCCTCGATCCTGAAACGAGGAGAGCACCTCCTCGGCCTTCTCCCTCACTTCGGTGACGTCCATCTTGGTCAGGACGACGATCTGGGTCTTTTCGAGGAGTTCGGGTTTGTGGCGGGCGAGCTCACGGTTGATCATTTCAAAGCGCTCGATTGGATCGCCGGCCTGGAGGTCAGAGAGATCGACCAGGTGCAGGAAGAGATCGGTGCGCTCCACATGGCGAAGAAAGCGGGTCCCCAGCCCGTGCCCCTCGCTGGCCCCCTCGATGATGCCCGGGATGTCGGCCATGACGAAGCTCTTGTAGCCGCCGTAGCGCACCACCCCCAGATTCGGGACGAGGGTGGTGAAAGGGTAATCGGCGATCTTGGGGCGGGCCGCCGAAACAGCGCTGATCAGGGTCGACTTGCCGGCGTTGGGGAGCCCCACCAGGCCGACGTCGGCCAATAGCTTGAGCTCCAGACGCAGCCAGCGCTCCTCCCCGGGAGTTCCCGGCTGGAAATGGCGCGGTGCGCGGTTGGTCGAAGTGGCGAAACGGGCGTTGCCGCGCCCCCCCATTCCTCCCTTGAGAAGGAGGACCTTTTCCCCGGGGGCGGTCAGGTCGGCCAGAAGTTCCCCCGTCTCGTCGTCGTAGACGAGTGTTCCCGGCGGAACACGGATCGTCAGCGACTCGCCCGCTTTGCCGTGCATCTTCTTGCCCCGGCCGTGTTCGCCGCGCTCTGCCTTGTAGTGGACCTTGTAGCGAAAGTCAAGGAGCGTGCCGAGCCCTTCGTCGACCTCGAAGAAGACGTCCCCTCCGTTGCCGCCGTCGCCGCCGTCTGGGCCCCCCATGGGGATGAACTTCTCGCGCCGAAAAGAGAGGCAGCCTCGCCCCCCGTCGCCGGACTTGACGTGAATCTTTACTTCGTCGACGAATTGCATAAGCAGTATCCAGGAGCCAGAATCCAGGAGCCAGGAGAAAAGCCTTTTTTCTGAGCCTTTATTCTGGCTCCTGGCTTCTGGATTCTGGCTACTGATGAAAAAAGCCCGAAGTTCGTGCGAACCTCGGGCTTTGCGTTTGTCGTGCAACGGCGAATCAGGCGGCGTAAACGCTGACCTTCTTCTTGTCCTTGCCTTTGCGCTCGAACTGGACGACGCCGTCGATGAGGGCGAAGAGGGTGTAGTCCTTGCCGCAGCCGACGTTGTTGCCCGGGTGAATGGTGGTTCCCCGCTGGCGGACCAGGATGGAACCGGCGGTCACGGCCTGTCCGCCGAACCGCTTCACCCCGAGGCGTTTGCCGGCGCTGTCGCGTCCGTTCTTGGAGCTGCCGACGCCTTTCTTGTGAGCCATGGGTCAAACCTCCTTAAGCTTCGATGCCTGTAATTTTCAGGCGGGTGATGGGCTGACGGTGTCCGTACTTCTTGCGATAGGTCTTGCGCCGCTTGGAGTGGAAGACGAGGATTTTCTTGTCCTTGTCCTGCTCCACGATCTGCGCCTTCACCTTCGCGCCAGGGAGAAGAGGTGTTCCGATTTTTACCTCCGCTCCGCCGACCATGAGGACTTCTGCCAGCTCGATGGAATCACCCACCGCGCCTTCGATCTTCTCCACCTTCAACAGGTCGCCTTCGGAAACTTTGTACTGCTTGCCTCCGGTCTTGATCACCGCATACATATGAATCTCACCTCGCTCTCAAACTGAATTTCTATTCCGGTAACGGGTGACTATATCTCCCGTAGCGCTTGATGTCAAGGGAAATGGCGCGTGAGGCTTGTGCGCCGGGCGTGCGGGCGTCAGGGGACTATTCAGGCCGGCTTCCGGGACGTTGACTGCGGGGCCGAAGAAACTTTTCTCCGGCTTGGGCGAATCCGGAAAAAGTGTTTGAGGAGGGGGGGTGCGGATTGTGTGATTGTCAGTTTATTTCGAACATTCAATAAGAAAAATACAGATTTTACAAATGTGTTGCAAATTGTATAAGTACTGTTCGCTCTAGAAAAGCGTGCTCCTGCCATAAATTTTACCAGGCGGGATGGCAGGGTCGATCAGGCTGCGAAATAGTTCTCATTTCAAAATGATAGTTGATTCTTCAACCGAAAACATCGTCTTGGCCGCCGCGGTTCTGCGCGGCGGAGGTCTGGTGGCCTTTCCCACCGAGACCGTTTACGGCCTCGGCGCCGATGCGTCGAACCGAAAGGCTGTGGCACGCATCTTCGCGGCGAAGGGCCGCCCCTGTGATCATCCGCTGATCGTCCATCTGGCGGAGACTGGGGCGCTCGAACGCTGGGCGAGGGATATCCCCCCGGTCGCCTGGCGGCTGGCGGAGCGCTTCTGGCCCGGGCCGTTGACGTTGATCCTGAAGCGTGCGCCTGGCGTTGCAGATGAGGTGACCGGCGGGCAGGACACGATCGGGGTGCGGGTGCCGGGGCATCCGGTGGCGCTGGCTCTTCTGAGAGCTTTCGGCGGCGGGGTGGCGGCGCCTTCGGCGAACCGCTTCGGACGTCTGAGCCCGACCGCCGCCTTGCACGTACGGGACGAAATCGGCGGCGCGGTCGACTGTATTCTCGATGGCGGGGAGTGTGTGGTGGGGATCGAGTCGACGATCCTCGACCTCACGGCCGAGCGCCCCCGTCTGCTGCGCCCTGGCGTCATCCATGGCGAGGATCTCGCAGCGGTTCTGGGCGCGTTCCCTGTGGGGAGGCTGGGCGATGCGCCGAGAGTGCCGGGGGAGATGCCGTCCCATTATGCTCCGGGCGCCCCCTTGCGTCTGGCGGGCAGGGATGAGCTCGAAAGGACGGTCCGTGCGCTGCGCGCGACGCATGGCGCCGTCGCCGTCCTGGCGATGATCTCGGCGCCGGAGGGTCAAACAGCAGGATGGCGCCAGATGCCGGGTGAGCCCGAGCTCTATGCCCGAGAACTCTATGCGCGGCTGCGCGAGGCGGACGCTTCGGGGAGCCGCTTTATCGTGGTGGAGCGCCCCCCCGCTGTTGCTTCCTGGGAGGCGGTTTGCGACCGTTTGGAGCGCGCCGCCCGCGGCTCTTGCAGGCCATCGCCGCATCAGACGCATTCGCGATGATGCGGCGTGGTCGACGCCTCAGACGTTTCGGTCGAACATCGGCGCCGTTGGCGCCGGGAAGGCGACTTCGCCACCTTCGGGGGAAGGTGTGAAGGAGCCTCAACGACTTCGAAGGAAAGGAGATCGCCTATGAGGTGACGGCATCGAGCGCTGTCGTATCCACTGAAGAACCGCAACAGAAAACTGGAGGAGTAAAGGTATGAATGGATTGAAATACAAAGTTGTGGCCGGCCCGGAAGGGTTCCTTCCGCCGGCGGCCGCCTCGATGGGAGTGGAGCTTCCCGAGGCGGGTCAGGCCCTGGTCGAGGGGTGCAGCGTCTGCGCCTCCGAGGGGCTTCAGAAAATCGCCGAAAAGCTTGTCGGCGCCGAGAATCCCGTCTTCTTCCCCGGTCCGCTGATCCTGTGGAACTGGAAGGACGGGGTCGCCGAGAAGGCCGTCGCCCTCAAGGAGCTCGCCGAGGCGGTCGGGGCGAAGATCATCCCGATGCCCGATTACCGCCCCAAGTACCCGATGATCAACCCGGCCATCGAGGTGAACCCCAACCACCCCAATCTCACCATCTGGCACAACAAGATCGACGTGTGCGTCTTCATCGGGGTCCACTGTCACTATGCCAACGTGGCGCTCAAGATCATCCGAGGCGGCACCAACTGCTACACCATTGCGCTGTGCGGTGAGGCAGGTCACGAGGACGCCATGGTCTCGCTGAGGGACGCCGGCCTCGCCGAACTCAAAAAGCTGACCGCTCTCGTCCGCAAACTGAAGGGGGAGGTGTAAGGTGATCGAGCAGAAGGTAGTGACGCCCGAATACCTCTTTTTCGAGGCCGAGAGAAAAAAGCAGCTCATGACCGGCAGCGAAGCTGTCCGCGAGGCGATCAGGAAGGCGAACGTCGACATGGCGATCTCCTACCCCATCACCCCCCAGTCCGAGAGCATGCACCTGGTCGGGGACATCTTCGCCGAAGGGTACGTCAAGGAATACTTCCGCGGAGAAAACGAGTTCGCCGTCATGTCGTCGGTCGCCGGCGCCGCAATGGCCGGGGTGCGCGTCTTCACCGCCACCGGCGGCCCGGGAACGATGCGGGCCTTCGAGGTCTTCCCCACCTGGGCCGGCGCAAGGCTTCCCATCGTCTGCGCCTTCATGACGCGGGGGGTCAACTCCCCCCTGACGATCCAGCCCGACACCATCGAGATGGCATACCTTCTCGAGACGGGGATGCTGATGCTGCACGCCGAGACGGCCCAGGATCTGCACGATATGATCCTCAAGGCCTTCATCGTCGCCGAGAAAACAGACGTCCACGTCCCCGTCGGGGTCTTCGCCGACGGCTTCTTCGTCACCCACACCAAGGAGACGCTGGAGATCCCGGAGCCGAACATCAAGCTCCCCTCCTACAACCCCTACAGCTCACCGGTGCCCCCCATGGACATGGAGAACGTTCCGGTGCGCCAGATGCGCGACCCCTTCGTGATGAAGAGCAATTTCATCAGCTACGCGGCCCACGCTTCCTGGCAGCAGGAGGTCGATGCGGCGGCGGAGAGATCGCGCAAGTACCTCGAGACGTACCTCGGCGGACTGCTGGAGACGGAGAACGAAGATGCCGACGTCCTTTTGGTGACCTCGGGGACCGCCGTGTGCCAGAGCCGCGAGGCGATGGCGATCGCCAGGGCGCAGGGGCTCTCCGTCGGTCTGGTCAAGCTCAAGAGCATCCGCCCCTTCCCCACCGAGGAGATCAGGGCGCTGGCCACCAGGGCCAGGGCGATCATCGTCCCCGAGTTCAACCGGGTGGGATGGCTGGCCAAGGAGATCAAATCGGTCATCGACGAGCCGCGCAAGGTCGTCGGTGCGCCCAGGGTCTACGGGGGCATGACAATGCCGCCCGAAATCATCCTCGATGAGATCAGGAGGGTAACGCGGTGAACAAGCCTATTTTTCAGATATCCCCCGGCTTTGAAGAGATCATGCCCCCCGAGTATCGGGACCTTGTGGCCAATGGTCCCTATGGCAAAGGCTTCGGCGTAGGCGATCTGGGCGCCTACAAGGAACTGGTCGAAGAACACCCCCTGTGTGCCGGGTGCGGCCTGGCCCTCTCCATCCGTCTGGCCCTGGCCTCGCTGCCGAACCCGGAGGACACGGTGGTCGTCGGATCGACCGGCTGCAGCTCGCTCGTCTTTCCCCAGGTCGCCCTGCACAACATCCACTCCCTCTTCGGCAACCAGAACGCCGTCGCGTCGGGATTGAAGCGGGCGCTCAAGCTGCGCTTCCCCGACAAGGAGAAGGACGTCGTCGTCATTGCCGGCGACGGCGCCACCGCCGACATCGGTCTCGACATGGTCATGCAGTCGTGGTTCCGAAGAGAGAGAATCACCACGATCATGCTCGACAACGAGGCCTACGCCAACACGGGGGGCCAGGAAAGCGGCATGAGCCGGCAGGGGACGGTCCTCAACATGGCGCCGACCGGCAAGAAGTTCCCCAAGGCGTCGATCCCGGAGGTGGCGCAGGCCGCAGGGTGCGCCTATGTGGCTGCCACCTCGCCGGCGCACCCGAAGAAGCTGGAGAAAGCCGTGCGCAGGGCCGTTCTGATCGCCAGGGAGGTGGGGCCGACCTACATTCAGCTCCTCAGCCCTTGCCCCACAAACTACAAGTTCAAGCCTCACGAAACCATTCCTCTCATCAAGCAGCGCGAGAAGGAAGGGACCTTCCAGAACCAGGAGTACATCTCGGAGGAAGCCCAGAGGTTTCTCGATTCGCTTGAGGAGGCGAGGAAAAAATGAGTGAAAAGATTTCGATCCGCATGTCCGGGCTCGGGGGGCAGGGCGCCGTCACCGCCGCCCACATCCTGGGCGCAGCCGCCTACCGCGACAGCCTGCAGGTCACGGTGAACCCCTTCTTCGGCGCCGAGAAGCGCCTCGCGCCCGCCGAAAGCTACGTTCGCATCTCCCGCGAGCCGATCTTTGAACGCGGCGAAGTGCTCTATCCCAACATCATCATGATCTTCCACCCGCACGTCATCACCATGGGCAAGTGCTACACCATGCCCTTCTTCGACGGGCTGCAGGAAGGCGGGACGATCCTGATCAACTCCGCCACCCCCCTGCCGCTCACCAAGGAGGACAGACATAACCTGACCGAGCGCAAGGCGAAGATCTACTACGTGCCGGCCACCGAGGTCGCCATGCAGGTGAGCGGCACCGAGCTCTCCACCAACATCGCCATGCTCGGAGGGCTCTACGGCATCCGTCCCCTCACCTCCATGAAGGCCCTCGAGGAGTCGATGGTGGAGCGCTTCGGCGGCGGAAAGTTCGTCGCCTCGGCGACGACGGCGGCCCTCGACGACGCGGTCAAGGAGAAATTCGGCAAGGTCAGCCAGATGATCGAGAAGAACATGGAGGTCATCCGAAAGGCAGGGGAATCGCTCACCGAGCATTCTCTTTCATAGAGGGAGTTTATACATGTACTACGCGGCAAAACTCACTGAAGAGAAGTGCACCGGCTGCAAGATCTGCATCATGAGCTGCCCCGATCCCAACGTCATCGCCTTCGTCTGCGCGAGCAAGAAGGTGAAGATCGACGAAGGGCGCTGCAAGGGGTGCGGTCTGTGCGTTTCGGTCTGTCCCAAGGACGCACTGAACGTCAGCCAGCTTTGACCTGAATCTGTGAGGAGTGAGGCGTCGGGAGATAGGAAAAACGCCTCACTCCTGACGTGTGTCGAGGGCGCTTCGACTCGGCGGTGACAAGCTCACGGATTCAGTTGAAGAAAACGGGATAAACATCGTGTCAGAAAACACCCCGGCGCCCGGCAGGTGCGCTGGGGTGTTCATTTATGCCGCCAAAGGCGGCGGAACGTCAGCAAAAGAAGGAGACAGCTTGTCCATGAGCAGGCAACAGATCGCAGATCCCCAGCATCTGCTCTTCGAGGCTCCGAGACATCAGAGCTTCATCACCGGCAGCGAGGCGGTCGCCGAGGCCGTCAAGCGGGCCAACGTCGATATGGCGATCGCCTATCCGATCACCCCGCAGTCCGAAAGCATGCACCTGGTGGGGGAGCTCTACGAGCAGGGATACATCAAGGACTTCTACCGCGCGGAAAATGAGTTCGCCGTCATGGCGGCGATCCACGGCGCCTCCCTCGGGGGCGGGCGGGTCTTCACAGCCACCAGCGGCCCCGGGACTTTGAGGGCCATGGAGATGTTCCCGGTGTGGGCCGGCGCCCGCCAGCCGATCGTGTGCGCCTTCATGTGCCGGGGGGTCTCGCTCCCTCCGTCCATCCAGCCCGAGAACATCGAGATGGGGATGCTCCTCGACACCGGCATGCTCATGCTGCATGCCGAAGACGGTCAGGACTTCCACGACATGATCCTCAAGGGGTTCGTCGTTGCCGAGCAGCCCGACGTCCATCTCCCCGTCGGGGTTTTCGTCGACGGCTTCTTCGCCACCCACACAAAGGACCGGGTCATGCTCCCCCCGGCCGATCTGAAGCTCCCCCCCTACGATCCGCGAAGCGCTCCGGTGCCGACCTTCGACATGGAGACCCCTCCGATGCGCGTCACGCGCGATCCGCTCCTGAACAAGAGCAACTTCATCAGCGGATCGGCCAACGCCAGCTGGCACCAGGAAATTCTCGCCGCCGCCGAGCGCTCCCGCAGGCACCTGCGCAAGTGCCTCGGCGGTCTTCTGGAAGTGCAAAACCCCGGGGCGAAGATCATGATCGTCGCCTCCGGCACGGCCGTCTCCCAGAGCCGCGAGGCGCTGCGGCTGCTTCGGGCCGAGGGGATGGAGGTCGGGCTGATCAAGATCAAGTCGATCCGCCCCTTTCCGGAGGCCGAACTCGCCGAGGCGACGGACCATGCCGATCTCATCGTCGTCCCCGAATTCAACGCCGGCGGCTGGCTCGGGCGGGAGGTCAAGGCGGCCCTCGACAACAACCGGCGCGTCATCTCCGCTCCGAGAATCTTCGGCGGGATGAGCATGCCTCCGGGACTCATCGTCGAGACGATCAAAGGGGCGATGGGAACGAAAAAACGCACCGCAGCAGGAGTCTGACCATGTCGAAAAGAATCATCACCCCAACCCCGGCCTTGGCCGAATACCTTCCGCAGCAGTACAAAGATCTGGTCGAGAATGGCCCTCACGGCCGGGGCCTCGGCGTGCGGGACTTGGGGAGTTTCAAGGAGATCGTCGAAGAGCACCCGCACTGCGCCGGGTGCGGCGTCTCTCTGGGGGTGCGCCTCGTGGCGGCCGCCCTCCCGGCGCCGGAGGACACCCTCATCGTCGGCACGCCGGGCTGCTCCTTCTTCGCCCTCTCCCAGACCGCGGTGAACTACTCCAACACCGCCTTCGGCAACCAGAACGCCGTCGCCTCGGGGCTCAAGCGCATGCTGCAGATCCGCTACCCCGATCGCCCCAAGGACGTCGTCGTCCTCGTCGGCGACGGCGGCATCGCCGACATCGGCCTCGACATGACGCTCCACTCCTGGTTTCGGCGGGAGAAGATCACCACCATCATGGTCGACAACGAAGTCTACGGCAACACCGGCGGGCAGGAGAGCGGCATGTCCGCCGAGGGGAAGGTCCTGCCGATGGCGCCCAGGGGGAAAAACTTCCCCAAAATTCCCGTCTTCGACCTGGCCAAAAGCTCCGGGTGCGTCTACGGCGCCCGCGTCACCGTCGCAAATCCCGTCAGGCTCGGGCAGGTCGTCGAAAAAGCGATCCTCGTCGCCCGCGAAGTCGGACCGACCTACGTCCAGATCTACACCCCCTGCCCGACGAACATGCGCTTTTCTCCCGCCGAAACGATTGACGTCGCCAGAGCGGCCCAGAAAGGGACCTATGCCTTCGAGGAGTTCATGAGCGAAGAGGCCGAAGCGCTGATCGCCAAGAGCAGGCGCGAATAGACGAATGCGAAACGGCCTCCGCAAGGAGGCCGTTTCGCATTCAGGGGGTGGGCGGTCGAATGTCTGGCAGAATCAGGGCGACGATCACCCCAGCAGGATGTCGAACTGCTCCACGTGATAGCCGGGTCGGGGGGTGATGGTAATCTGTTTTTCGAAGCGCCGCTCCAGCTCTTCGATGCCGTGGCGCTCCTCGTCCGAGAGGATGGCCGCCACCTCGGGGTGGACCTGGAGGGTGATGCGGTAGCCCGGCAGGTTGCGCAGTTCGCGCCGCAGTTCGCGAAAGAGTTCGTACGCCATGGTGGTGCGGCTCTTGACGTATCCCTTCCCTTCGCAGTAGGGGCACGATTCGCACAGGGTGCGGCCGATGCTCTCGCGCACCCGCTTGCGGGTCATCTCCACGAGCCCCAGCTCCGATATCTTCAGGATGTTCGTCTTGCTCTTGTCTTTCTTGAGAGCCTCCTCCAGGGCGGAATAGACCTTTTCGCGGTGGATCTCCTTTTCCATGTCGATGAAGTCGAGGATGATGAGGCCGCCGAGATTGCGCAGGCGCAACTGATAGGCGATTTCCCTGACCGCTTCGAGGTTGGTCTTGAGGATGGTGTCCTCCAGGTTGTGCTTGCCGACGAAGCGGCCGGTGTTGACATCGACGGCGATGAGCGCTTCGGTCTGCTCGATGATGATGTAGCCGCCGCTCTTGAGCCAGACCTTGCGACCGAGGGCGCGTGAGATCTCCACTTCCAGTCCGAAGGCGTCGAAGATCGGCTCCTCGTCGGTATAGAGCTCGATATTGTATCTGAGTTTGGGCATGAAGGTGCCGATGAAGCGCACGATCTTGTCATGCTCTTCCCGGGAGTCGACGACGATGCGGTCGACCTCCTCGCTCAGGATGTCGCGCAGCACCTTGCTCGTGACGTCGAGGTCGGAGTGGATCAGGGTCGGCGCGCCGCTCGTCTCCTTGCGCCGAACGATCTCCTGCCACAGCCCGACAAGAAAATCCATGTCGGCCTTGAGGTCCTCGGCGCTTTTTCCTTCTGCGGCCGTGCGCACGATGAAGCCGGTCCCGGGGATGCGGATCTCTTCGACCAGGGCGCGCAGGCGGGCCTTTTCATCCTCGTTTTCGATGCGTCGGGAGATGCCGATGTGATCGACAGTCGGCATGTAGACGAGGTGGCGACCGGGGAGGGAAATGTGGGAGGTGATGCGCGCCCCCTTGGTGCCGATCGGTTCCTTGGCGACCTGCACGAGGAGTTCCTGTCCTTCCTGAAGCAGATCCTCGATGGGAGGCAGAGGCGGGGCTTCCTCTGGAGGTTCTCCCGCGCCGGCGTCGTGGTGGGCGCCGTCGACGAACTGCTCAACAGCCTCCATTTCGTCGAGGACGTCGGCCACGTAGAGAAAAGCCGCCTTCTCCAGGCCGATGTCGACGAAGGCGGCCTGCATCCCCGGAAGGACGCGGATGACTTTCCCCTTGTAGATGTTTCCCACAATCCCGCGTTCGCGGCTGCGTTCGATATACAGCTCCGCAATATGACCGTTTTCGAGCAGGGCCACACGGGTTTCGTGGGAGGTCGTGTTGATGACCAGATCCTTGGTCATGGAACCTCCGAAAAGAAAGATGTAGTAAGCGAAAAAAACGGAAAATCGATGGCGCGCAAAGCGCAGGGGAAGCACGGAAACTGCCTCGACCCGGACGCTTTTCAGCCGGAATTTATTGGCTCCCCCTCCTGATTCAGGAGGGGGTTGGGGGGTGGTTAAGTCGGCTTGAGATTACCACCCCCGACCCCTCCTAAAATAGGAGGGGAGAAAAGCCAGTGTTATCTAAACACCACCCCCACCTTGCGAATACCGAGATTCCTTGCCTCCTCCGGCGAAACCTGCAGCAGGTGGGCGGCGAGGAAGACCGGACTCCCCTTGGCGAGGGTCAGGATCATCGCGCCGTCTTCGAGGGCCAGGTCGACGACTCCGGCGCGCAGGTCGAGGCGCTGGACCTGCCGGCCTTTTTCCCGCTGCACGGGCACTTCCTGCTGCGCGAGGAATTCTCTCAGGCGCTCGGCCAGGCCGGGCGGCGCCGGCGTCGGAAGGGTGACGCGGTAAACGGTCTCACCAATGCTAACAGAGGGAGAGGGTGTTTTCCAGTGCAGTGCTGCACCTTCGAGGGCGCAAAATCCTTCGGGGAGCTCATGGTTCAGGGCCTCGACGGTCTCCCGGGCGCCCCAGGGGCGGTAGAGCTCGAGGTCGATGATCTCGGCATCGCTCTCCACCCCCGTCGGCAGGGCGTCGGGGAAGGAGATGCGGGGCGCAGGGTGGAAGCCCGCCGAGAAGCGCACCGGCAGCCCCGCGCGGCGCACCGCCCTGTGGAAGAGAGTCATGAATTCGAGGTGACCGACGAAGCGGGCCTTGCCGCTCTTGCGCAGTCGCAGGCGCACCTTGTAACGCTCTTCGTCACCGGGGAGGGGCTGCTCTTCGGGGCGCTCGGGGAGGGGGACCTCGCCGTGCTCGACCAGGCGCATGCGCAACTCCTCAAAATCGCAGACGCCGCACCCTGAGCACGCCTCGGTGCGGCAGTCGGGGGTGTAGGCCCCGCTGCGGGACCTGCGGCGTTCGGCAAGGAGATACTCCTTCGGCAGGCCGCAGTCGATGTGGTCCCAGGGGAGGATCTCCTCCTCAGCGCGCTCGCGCAGATACCAGGCGGGATCGATGCCGCAGCGTGAAAACGCCTCCTGCCAGCGCTCGTAGTCGAAGTGGTCGGCCCATCCGTCGAAGCGGCAGCCGAGATCGACGGCGGCCTCCAGGACAGCGCCGAGGCGACGGTCGCCGCGCGCGAAGACCCCTTCCAGGGCGCTCAGGCGCGCATCGTGCCACTTGAGACGCAGCTTTTTCTGCCGAAGGGCGTTGCGCAGTTTCTCCTGGCGGCGCAACGTCTCCTCCATCGCGATCTGCGCCTCCCACTGAAAGGGGGTGTGGGGCTTGGGAACGAAGGTGGAGACCGACGTGTTCACGTCCGCCCCGCCGCTTGTCCCCTTGCCGGTGCGCTTGACCTGTGCGGACAGCTCGACGATCGCATCCAGGTCTTCTTCGGTCTCGGTGGGGAGACCGATCATGAAGTAGAGCTTGATGATGCGCCAGCCGAGGGTGAAGGCCGCGCGGGTCGTTTCGAGCAGGTCCTCTTCGGTGATCCCCTTGTTGATCACCTGGCGCAGGCGCTCGGTTCCAGCTTCAGGAGCGAGGGTGAAGCCGGTCTTTCGGACTTTTTTTATCTCCTCCATGAGGCCGGGGGTCAGGGAGCCGACCCGAAGGCTGGGGAAGGAAACGGCGACCTTCTCTTCGGCGTAGCGAGCCATGAGCCCTTTGAGCAGGGGTTCGATGCAGCCGTAATCGCCTGTGGAGAGGGACAGGAGAGAGACCTCCTCGTACCCCGAGGCGCCCAGCGACTTCTCGATGATTTCGGCGATGCGCTCGGGGGAGCGCTCGCGCACCGGACGGTAGATGTACCCCGCCTGGCAGAAGCGGCAACCCCGGGTGCAGCCGCGAGCGATCTCCACAGCCACCCGGTCGTGGACGGTGTTCATGAAGGGGACAATGGGATCGGTGGGATAGGGGGCGCTCTCCAGATCTGCCAAGAAGCGGCGGCGCACCTTGTCGTATCCCCGGTGCAGGGGACGGATCGCCTCAATGCGGCCGTCATCAAAGTGGCGCACCTCGAAAAAGGCGGGGACGTAGACCCCCTCGATGGAAGCGAGGCGCTCCAGCAGCGCGGAGCGGCTCTCTCCCGTCGCCTTCGAAGCGCGAACCGCCTCGCACAGCTCGATCACCGCCTCCTCGGCGTCGCCGATGACGGCGCAGTCGATGAAGTCGGCCAGCGGCTCAGGATTAAAGGCGCAGGGTCCGCCGACGACGACGAGCGGGTCGCCCTCGGTGCGCGCATCGCGGCGCCGCGGGATGCCCGACAGGTCGAGCATCGTCACGATATTGGTGTAGGAGAGTTCGTACTGCAGGGTGAAGCCGACGATGTCGAAGCGCCCCAGGGGGCGCTCGGATTCGAGGGAGGGGAGGGGCTCGGCGGCTTTTCGCAACTCCTTCTCGAGGTCGGGCCAGGGGGCGTAGACGCGCTCGGCCGCGATCCACTTCACGCTGTTCAGGGCGTGATAGAGGATGGCGAAGCCCAGATGGCTCATGCCGACTTCGTAGACGTCGGGGAAAGCCAGGGCGAAGGTGACTTCGACCTGGCCGGGGTTCTTGCGGATGCTGCCGAGTTCCCCCCCGAGATAGCGGGAGGGACGGGCGATGCGCGGGAGAAAGTCGTTTAAAGCCATGGGGTCCGTTCGGGGGTGCGCGGTCGAAAAGAGGAAAGATTCCAATCCTAACACGTTGGGGAGGAAATCCTCAAGGGGCGATTGAAGTGGATCCGGATATCGGCCGTGACTTTTTCTGACTTTCGGTCGTCGTGGGAACGGGGGCCGGTCGGACGAGCGCCTCCTCGGCGGTCCGGCGCAGGGCCTGCAGGTCGAGCTTGCCGCTGCCGAGCAGCGGGAGTGAATCCACCACGACGTAGGCGTCACGGTCGGGTTTCCAGAGGTTGGGCAAAGGGCTCTCCGCGATGATGCGCCTGAGCTCTTGCGCATCGACCTCCCGGGTGTGGACCACCACCAGGCGCTCTCCTCTCCGCTCGTCGGGCGCCGCCGTGACCGCCGCCACCGGTTCCGCCGTTCCGAGCCCCTCCAGGATCGTCTCTTCCACGGCGCCGTGGGGAATCATCTCCCCGCCGATCTTGCTGAAGCGCGCCAGGCGCCCGGTGATGTGCACGAACCCGTGCTCGTCGAGGCGACCGATGTCCCCGGTGACGTACCACCCGTCCCGGATCGCCTCCGCAGTCGCCTGCGGATTTCCCAGGTAGCCGAGCATCACGTTGGGGCCCTTGAAGAGGATCATCCCTTCCTCTCCGGGAGCGAGAGGCGTTGCGGTTTCCGGGTGAACGATCCTTACGGCCATGCCGGGGAGGGGGCGTCCGACGCTCTGCGGCCGTGATCCGCGCTGGCGCACCTTTCCGATCTGGACGTCGGGGAGGTTGAGGGCGGCGACAGGGGAGAGTTCGGTGGCGCCATAACCCTCCAGGGGGGTGATGCCGTACTTGGCCGCGAACGCTTCGGCGAGGGAGTTTTTGAGCTTCTCGGCGCCGGTGACGACAAAGCGCAGGGAGGCGAAGTCGTCCGGGGTCGCCTTTCGCATGTAGGAGGCGAGGAATGTCGGTGTCGCCAACAGGAAAGTGGAGCGGTGGGCGCGCACCATCTCGGCGATCTTCCCCGCCTCGAGGGGGTTGGGGTGGTAGACGGCCGAGAAGCCGCACAGCAGCGGCAGCCAGAGAGTGCCGGTGAATCCGAAGCTGTGGAAGAAGGGGAGGACCCCGCACAGGTTGTCTCGTCGCTCCAGGGGGAAGACCGCCCGCAGCGCCTCGATGTTGGAAAGGATGTTGTGCCGGCTGAGCACGACCCCCTTCGGCTCCCCCGTGCTTCCGGAGGAGAAGATGATCGTCGCCGGAGCGTCGGGATCGGTGGAGACGCGCCGCAGCAGAAGGGGGGCGGGAAGAAGTCGCGCCCTGAGCCATGCCGCCGCTTTTGCGCGGGAAGAGATGACGGGGAGAATGTCCTCCAGGAAGATCGTGCGCTTCGGCAGGGGGAACGCCTCGATCCTTTCGAGAAAGCGACGCGAGGTCACCACCGTGCCGATGTCGGCCTGACGGATCGCCGAGGCGAAGCCTTCTTCCGAGGCGGTGTAGTTGAGATTGACCGGCACGCGGCCCGAGAGGGTCAGGGCGAGGTTGGTCAGCGCGCCGCCGACCGAAGGAGGGAGGAGAAGACCGACATTCTTTTCTGCCCCCAGGGATGATTCCAGCGCCCGCGCGAGGGCCAGGGAGGCGGTGAGGGTCATTCCGTAGGTGAGGCTTTTACCGGTGGTGTCGGCGATGGCGCGTCTTCTCCAGTGGCGTCTGGCCTCGGCGACGAAGCGGTGCGCCAGGGATCTGCCGCGGCTCTTGCGGAATTCGAAATCGTCGCAGGAGAGCTCCATCACGGCCTGGCGGACCTCGGCGGCGCCCGCCGTGGCCGGCAAGGGTGGGCCGAAGCTCACCAGGGCTCGTCCGGGGACGAGGGAGGGGAGCCGGGCGAAGAGTCGCCCTCCGGCGTAGCTGAAGATGCTCCCCCACAGCCCGCCGATGTGGACCGGGATCACCGGATGGGCGGACCCTTCGACGATGCGCTGGAAGCCGGGGCGAAAGGCCTGGAGGGTGCCGGTTCGGGTGATCGTCCCTTCGGCGAAGATGCACACGAGGTATCCCTCGTCCAGCGCCTTTCGCGCTTGGCGCAGGGAGGCGACGAGTTCGCGCCGCCCGTCTCCGGAGGCGATGGGAATCACCCCCATGAGTCGGAAAAGAAGGACCAGAAGGGGAGCGCTGTAGATGCTCCGTTCCATCAGGAAGCGAATGCGCCTCTGCTGCGTGGCCAGAAGGAGCAGGGCGTCGACCCACGAGACGTGGTTGGCCACCAGGAGCGCCCCGCCTTCGCTCGGAACGTTCTGCGCCCCCTGGATCGTCACCCGGTAGGCCAGCCGCATGATCACCAGGGCGATGAAGCGCAGCAGAAAATCGGGAAGGACGATGATGGCCGTTGCCGTGAGAGCGAGGGCGAGAAGGCCCGCGCCAATGAAGCCGTAACCTGCGGGCAGGGCGAGGGTCACGCTCGCCAGGTGCGTCAGCAGAGCCGCCACCAGCACCCCGGACCAGCCGAGGAGGTTGGCGGCGGCGAGGACCTTCCCCCGGTCCTCTTTCGGGGCGCGAAGCTGAATCAGGGCGTTCAGGGGGACGATGAAGAGGCCGCCCCCGACGCCGAGAAGGAAGATCGCCGGGAACGCCATCGCCGCTTTCGCGGGGAAAGCCCCGAGAACGAGAGCCGACAGGGCGAGCAGCAGCGCCCCCAGGGGGACGATCCCCAACTCCACATTTCGCCCCGAGAGGCGGCCGGCGGCAAGGGCGCCTGCGCCGATGCCCAAGGCCGCCAGGAGAAAGAGGGCGCCGCCCCCCTCCTGGGAAAGCCCCATCTCCTGCATCCCCAGGGGGATGAGGTTGAGCTGTACGAAGGCGCCCAGGAGCATGAAGGCCGCCGCGCCGAGGACGGCCAGGGTGAGGGGGCGATCGGCGCGAAGGATTGCCAAAGCGTGCACGAAGCCGCCGGATTCGTTTTTTTCTTCGCCCCGCGCCGGTGCGGTTTGTCCGATGCCGAAGCTCGTCGCCAGCCCCGCCAGGGCGATCAACGTGCAGACGAGGCCCATCACGACATAGCGTCCCTGCGTCAGGGCAGGGAGGAGGGCGGCCAGCGCCGTGCCGAAAATGATGGCGAGATAGGTCAGGGCTTCGAGGAAGCCGTTGGCCCTGGAGAGAGATTCACGCTCGACGATCTCCGGAACGATGCCGTACTTGGCCGGGCTGAAGAGGGTGCTCTGCAGCGCCATGAGAAAGAGCGCCAGGTAGAGAAGGGACGGGCTCGCCAGCCCGAATCCTGCGGTGGCGAGGATCATCACCCCCGTCTCCACCCCCTTGGAGGCGACGATGATCCGGTTCTTGCCGATCCGGTCGGCCAGCGTCCCCGCCAGGGGGGAGAAAAGGAGAAACGGCACGACGAAGAGCCCCCCCGCCAGGGCCGCGACCCGCCCGGCCGATTCGGGCCCTTGGAGGGTGATCAGGAAGAAGATGAGAAGAAGCTTGAAGACGTTGTCGTTCAGCGCTCCCAGAAACTGCGTGACGTTGAGCCAGGCGAAGGAGCGCGGAAGTTTTTGCGATATAGCCGGCATGGCATTGTCCTCCTGTGTGATATGCATCCATGCCAAGGCACGTAACGTGCCGATCTGATTTTTTGGATCAAATCGCTTTATTTTTCAAGCCTTTTCTATGTGTGCGGTGAAGACGATATCTCGACGAACGGTGAGGAGATAGACACTGAATGTACTTGCATGTGCATTCAGTGTACGAAGTGGTCATTTGCGAGGGTGGCCGTTTTTTTTAAATGGTGGCACGGTCCGTTTTGCTCACCCCTTCAGGTCGAGCGTCTAGAGCTCGACCGATGGATGCAGTATCGAAGATCAAATTGACGAGCGGTGTCCTGGCAAGGAGGAGATGCTGGAGGGCTATCGCGATTTCTATTCGGTTGACAAGATTTGATAAAATGATTATATATGTCAACTAGGCAGGGGATTACAGACACAACTCGGAGAGCGCATGTTTGCAGAAAGGTTGAAACAATTACGCCTTGCCCGTGGCCTGACCCTTGATGCCTTGGCGGAAAAGATGGGGGGGGTCGTGACGAAGCAGGCCCTTTCGAAATACGAAAAAGGGGTCACCTCTCCCTCGCCGGCAGTCTTAACCAGACTTGCCGAGGCGCTCTGCGTCAAGTCGGCCGAGCTGTTTCGTGAAAGTACGGTGAAGGTCGAGCTGGTGGCGTACCGGAAGAGCGCAGCGCTGCTGAAACGCGATCAGGAGATGATCGAGAGTTTCGTGAAGGAATCGCTGGCGGAGCGCATTCGCCTTCAATCTCTTTTCCAGGGGCAGTCAAAGCTGAACCTCCCGGTGAAGAAATTCCGTGTGGAAAGTCTTGAGGACGCCGAGAAAGCGGCGGAGGCACTGAGAAAGAAGTGGAATCTTGGCGAGGCGCCGATTGCGAACGTCATTGCCTTACTTGAGGATCAACTTGTCCATGTTTTCGAAGTCGACGGGACCAGCGAGAAATTTGACGGCATTTCTGCGCTTGCTTTTGATGAGAAGGGAGTATTGAAGGGGGCGGCCGTCGTCAGCAGAAACATGATAGCCGGGGAGCGCCAACGGCTAAACATCGTTCACGAGCTCGGGCATGTGGTGCTGGACGTGGCGGAAGGGATTGATGAGGAGAAGGCGGCCTTTCGATTTGCGGGTGCTTTTCTCACGCCGGCATCCATTTTGGTCCGCGAGGTGGGAAGGAGCCGCACCTCCATTCAGCTCAGAGAACTTCTGCTCGTCAAGAAGATCTTTGGGATGAGCATCCAGGCGCTTCTGTTTCGTCTGCGCGACCTCGGGATCATCACTGAATCGACCTATAAGTGGTCGTGCATCCAGGTGAATCGCATGGGGATGAGGAAGAAGGAAGCAGGAGAACTTCCGCGGGAAGAGCCGCAATGGCTGAAGCGGACTGTGCTTCGCGCCATTTCCGAGGGGGTACTCCCCCGGGACGAGGCTGAGCGGCTTCTGGGCGAGCCGCTTGAGGAGGAGCACCGGCAATTCTTCGATCGCAGGGCTTTCATGAAGCTTCCGGTCGAGGAGCGCAGGAGGGTGCTGGAGGAGCAGGCCAAAGCGTTGCAGAAGCACTATGAGCAGTTGACAAAGCAAGAGGAGCACGGCGGAGGGGACTTCTTTGAGCATTAAAGTGCAGCAGCCTCGGCGCGGAGACATCTGGCTCGTCAATCTCGATCCCACCATCGGCGCTGAGATCAGAAAGACCCGTCCCGCCGTTGTCATCAGCTCTGATTCGGTGGGAAATCTGCCGCTGAAACTCATCGTTCCGATAACCGATTGGAAGGATTATTTTGCCGGGAACCTCTGGCATGTCCGCATTGATCCGGACTCGAGAAACGGCCTTTCGAAAGCATCGGCGGCAGATGCGCTCCAGGTTCGCGCCGTGGATCATCGGCGGTTAGTGAAAAGGCTGGGGCGGCTGAGTGCGCAGGAAGTGGAGAATGTGGCCGCGGCTGTTGCGGCGATTGTGGAGTATGTGTAGATCGGTGGAGTAGTTGCAAGTTTCTGATTCTCGACGAGCTCGGATTTGGGGAGATGTTATGTCATTTCTTGAAATGTATCGTCGTAATGTGCAAAGGAAAAACGAGGAAATAGCCAAAATTCAAAGAGATAAGGCGAATGATCAGAAGAGGCTTGCCGATCTGTCGAGAAAAATCAAGGATGCTCATCAGACCGTCAATCGCACGACTAATTCATCCACAATCCAGAGCAAACTAAGAGAAATCGAACGATATCAGAATGATATCGCCAAGGTGTCGAAAAACATTGCTGATCTAGAAGATAAAATAGCCAAGAAAAGAGACGAATTGAACCAAGAGGAGAAGAAAGTAGCTCGTGAGGAGGAACAGGAATTCAAGAAACGGCAGCGCGAGGCAGATAAACAGGCACTTGAACACCAGAAAAGGATGAGGGAAATTTCTAGCACTCTGAAGCGACATGATCGTTTGCATTCTGAAACGCAGACAACATTGGAGCGGCTCAAACAATTGCCTGAAAAAATTATCGTCTTATTCCTCGCATCGAATCCAATTGATTCCGGGCAATTACGTCTGGATGAGGAAGCGAGGGCGATTGCTGAAATGATCCGCAAAGCCAGACATCGGGACTCAGTTAAGCTTGAATCGTGTTGGGCCGTCCAGCCTCTCGATGTCCTACAAGCTATCAATGAGTTCCGGCCAGGGGTTGTTCACTTCAGTGGTCACGGGTCAGATCGTGACGAGATTGTTTTCCAAGATCTTAATGGTAAGGCAAAGCTTGTAAGTAAAGATGCCATCGTTCAGACAATGATGGCTTCCTCTGAGGACATAAGACTTGTATTTTTTAATACCTGTTTTTCACACAATCAGGCCGAAGCAGTCGTGAAGCATGTGGAAGCAGCGATAGGTATGAAAAAATCGATAGGAGATGATGCTGCCCGAGTATTCGGAGCACAGTTTTATTCAGCGATTGGTTTTGGTCATTCGATAGGAAGAGCATTTGAGCAGGCGAAAGCTGCCATAATGCTGGAGGGAATACCTGAAGGGGATACGCCTGAGTTGTTCGTCAGGGATGGGTTATCTGCTGATGAGATATTCATTGTACGCCCACAAGAAGAGAGTGTGCGGAATCTGGAGGAAAGCGCATTGTCATAAAAGGAGGGGTGAATGAGAAAAGAAGATATTTTTAGGTCGTTATCTGGAACAATTCTTTGTTTGATGCTTTTGGCTGCGTTGTCTGCATGCGCCACCATTCCCAGTGAGGCGCCGGAGCTCTCCATGGAGATGGGTAATCGGATTTCCGCACTTGAAGAAGCGCACCTCAATCTGCTCCATCGGTTTTTCGATGAGAAGCGTAAGGACGTTGATGCTTTCCTCGTGGAGGAATGGGTTCCCGAGTTCGCCGCCCAATTCTTCTCCGACCCGGCCATCGAGAGAGTCTGGCTGGAAATCGTCGACACCGACAGCAAGCAGGATCGTCTGGAATTCATGCTCCGCCTCGGACCCAGGCTTCAGGCCAGAATCAACGCGAAACGGCTGGAACTGATCAAGCCGCTGGACGAAGCCGAGAGGCTGGTTGAGCGTGCTCTGCGCGAGGAATATCAGCAGGCCAGGGCCATCAACAACAGCCTAACCAGTCTTCTAAGCTCGGCAGCCAAACTGGACGAGAACCGCCGGCGATACCTGGATATTGCCGGCGTATCAGACCAGCGGATTACACAGGTGATCGACTCTGTGGACGCCGGCATCGGCACCCTGCTCGACAAATCCCGGAATGTGTCGGACAAGGAGGAGAAAGTCCGCAAGTACGTTGAGGAGATTATGTCGGCAGTCAACAAATTGAAGATCTGAAAGGAGGGGGCAATGGCCTTCGATTGGGACAGGTTTGATCAGGACGTTGAGAGAGCAATAGAGACGGCGGGAATAAAGACCGATGAAAAGCTTGCGTCCAGAATATCCTCGGTTACCCGCCTGACTGACGAGGAGATTCAGGCACTTTTCCCGGATCCGTCGGATGTGAAGAAACTCAAAAATTTGATGAAGGTGGTGAAATCGGCAGACGATCGAAATACCCAGATCAACTCACTTGTCAAGAATGCCGAAGAGTTCAGCGGTGTGATATTGACTCTGCTGCGTAAGTTCGCCTGATGCTGCCGCAAGAACCTTAGCAAGAGAGGAGGGGCAGATGGACATCGAATTTCACTATTATATGACCTACCTGGTTGCCGCCAAGTCCGGATTCGGACCTGGTGACGCCTTCACCATCGCGTATTCCTCCCAATATGTCGACGACAACGACATGATTTTCGAGATCGACAAGGGAAAGGAATCGGCCTACCGGAACTACATCAGCCAGACCTTGAATATCCTGAAACCAAAAGGAAAACTTTTTCGCATTTACCCGCTGTTTCACTTCATTCCCGGTGAGCCCATGAGCCAGACCGCTTGGCGCAAGGATGGGAAAATGCACTGGTTGAATACGACACCAAACAGCGAAAATGCCAATCTCATCTTCGACAAGGCCTTGGCCTCGGAAAATCTCTATCGGATAGGCATTGCTGCCCATGGTTATGCCGACACCTGGGCTCATCAGAACTTCGTTGGCTATTTCGACGGTTTCAATGCTGTTGCCAGTCCATTGGGTACAGCGGCCCCGAGAATCGGACATGCGGGCGCCGGTCATGACCCCGACAGGCCGGGCCTGGTATGGCAGGACACGCGACTTCTGAATGAGGCGGTAGATAACAAAAAACTTTTTCTCGAAGCCGCCGAGCAGATGCTGCGAAAACTGGTCCGCTATGTCGACCCGACCGTCTCGGAAAAAGGGGTGGGGGAAAAGGCTGCCGAACTGCGAAAAGATCTCGATTGGGCGATGGGAGAGAGGGATCAGACTAATCGCTACCGGAATGACCGGATCAGCCGCTACCGAAATCTCGCCGCAAGAACAGGATATGGGGAGCTTCCATTGCCTAAATATAATCCGAACTTGTGGTTCTCTGAGGCTATCAGCGAAAGTGTTCGCGGTTTGCGCAACCGGAGTTCTTTCGCATTAGCTCGATTGGACCCGCTGACGGACGTTTATTCGTGGAAGAACAAAGAGGATTACCACAATACTTCCTGGTATCGCTTTCAGCAGGCGGTTAAGGATCATCAGAA
>JARFUG010000130.1 GCA_029289095.1 Desulfuromonadales bacterium | reverse complement strand
TGCGTCAGCGCCACGAGCGACGCCCGCTACAGCCGCCCCGGCGGCGCGGAAGACGTCTGCGACGACGGGCGGGCGGGGGTCGATAAAATGATCGAGACCAACGAGGACCACATTGGCCCGAATGTGAAGGAGTGATGAGGGGATTCGGAAAGACGCCGAGATTGGCAGATGAATCGCGGGATGCTGATCGCGAGGAGCACGAGCAGAGGCCGGAGGAATGCGCAAAATGTGAAATTGCTTGTTTTTCTGAATTCCGGTATAAGTAGCCAAATTAATCCATAACCTGGTTTTATCCCCCGAGCCCGAGAGTGCTTCTGAAAACAGGAAAGAAGCTGGTCGGCAGATTTCGGGTCTCCTGCGATGCTGTTTCGATGCGCACAGCCACCCCGTGCGAATCTATGTTTGATGGAGTAAGTGGAATGTGCGCTGCCCCCGCAAAACCCCTGGTGCTCGTTGTCGACGATGAGCGCTTCATGCGCCAGGTCCTGCGCGATGCCCTGGAAGAGGGGGGGTACTTCGTCATGGAGGCTGAGAACGGCGCCGACGCCCTGAACATTCTGCGGAACTCCCTTCCCGACATCGTCCTGCTCGATGTGGTCATGCCGGGAATGGACGGATTTTCCGTCTGCGCGAAGCTGCGGGAGATCCCGCATGCCCGGCATCTTCCGGTGCTGATGGTGACCTCGCTGGAAGACAAGAAGACGATCGATCAGGCCTACGCGGTCGGCGCCACCGACTATATCGCCAAGCCGATCAACGGGACGCATCTGTGCCACCATGTCCGCTATCTTTTGAGGGCCGCCCGCCTTTTCGAGGAAGTGCGCTCCAAGGAAGAGAGCCTCGCCCATGCCCAGCGCATCGCACGCCTCGGGAACTGGGAATGGCTCGTGGAGAACGATGCCTGGAGCGGTTCGGAAGAAGCTGCGCGCATTTTCGGCGTCCCCTCCGGCGCCTCTGCGCAGAGTCTCTCCCTGGTCCTGGAGAAGGTGCACCCGGAAGACCGCGCTCTGCTCAGGGCGGCCATCTCCAGGGTGCTGGAGACGCGCCAGCCCCTTCAGATCGATTACCGTCTGTCGCCGTCCGGCTCAGCCGATCGCTACGTTCACAGCCAGATCGAGGATGACCCTGGAGTGAACGGAAGAGGGCGGCGGCTGCTGGGAACCATTCAGGACATCACTGATCGCAGGAACAACGAAGAGAATGAACGCCGGCTCAAATACCTGGCGAGCTACGATCCGCTGACCGACCTCCCCAATCGGCAGATGTTTCACGAGCGCCTGGAACAGGCCATCGATTTTGCCGCCGACAAGGGGGAACTGGTCGGTTTGCTCTTTGCGGACCTGGACAAATTCAAGGACATCAACAGCTCTCTGGGGACCGAGGCGGGAGATCAGGCGCTCAAGGATCTCGCCCGCCGTCTGGAGAAGTGTATCCGCCATAGCGACACCGTTGCGCGGATCGGCGGCAATCTTTTCGCGATCATTCTTCGGCACATCGGCGCGCCAGCGCACGGCGGCCTGGTCGCCCAGCGCATTGCGGAGAATTTGGCCGTTCCGTTCGTCCTGGCCGGGGGAGAAGCCTTTCTCGATTTCAGTATCGGGATCTCGATCTATCCCAACGACGCAAACAGCGTCGAAGATCTGGTCAAGAGTGCGGAAATCGCGCTTCATTATGCCAAGAAACAGGGGCAGGGGGGGTATTTCTTCTTCTCCGAGGAGATGAACTCGCAGGCTCGCGAACGCCTGTCGATGAAGACGGAACTGCGCCGCGCGCTGGAGCGAAACGAATTCATCCTACACTATCAGCCTAAATTCGACAGCCTTACGACCCGCATGACCGGGATGGAAGCCCTGGTGCGCTGGGAACACCCCGTACGCGGACTCGTCCCCCCTCTGTCTTTCATTCCGCTGGCCGAAGAGATGGGCTGGATCGTTCCGCTCGGAGAAAAGGTCCTGCGCATGGCCTGCCTGCAGCACCGATCCTGGCACGAAGCGGGCTTCGCACCGCCTCGGATCGCCGTGAATCTCTCGGCTCTTCAGTTCCGGCAATCGAATCTGATCGAGGAGGTGGAGCGCATCCTGGAGGAGACGGGGGTCGGCGCACCGTGGATCGAGCTGGAGATCACCGAGAGCGCCATCATGGAGGATACGGAGAATGCGGCGAAAACCCTGCGGCGGCTCAAGGACATGGGGATCCGCATCGCCCTCGACGACTTCGGCACCGGGTATTCCTCCCTGAGCTACCTGAAGCGGTTTCCGGTCGACAGCCTGAAGATCGACTACTCCTTCACACATAACATTCTGCGCAACCCTGAAGACACCGCCATCGTCCGGGCCATCATCGCCATCGCACGCAGCCTGAACCTTACCGTCATCGCCGAAGGGGTCGAAACGGAGGAACAACGCGCATTCCTGATCGATCACGGCTGCGACGAACTCCAGGGTTATCTGGCCGGAATGCCCAAGCCGCCAGCCGATCTGGTCCGGTTTCTTGAACGTTGCAGCGCGCCTGCAACCTCCTCGAGTGAAAATCCCGGCAGGGCAGCGTTATAAAGCACCCTCTTTCGATCCGCCCCTATCCCCCCCTGCCGTCCCTCAACCCCCGCTCGAGCGTCACCACGAAATCCTGAACATTGGTCAGAATCGCCCGGGCTGTCAGCGTGCCGCGGTTGGCGAGTTTGCCGACGGCGAATTCGGACATGTCCACCAGATAGAAATAGACGGGGCGCACCCGCCCGCCGCTCACCTGGTAGCTCGGCGCCATGTTCCCGGTGGCGATGGCGTGCAGTTGGCTGGCCAGTGCGATGACCGTCGTGGCGCGGCGGGCCAGGGAACGCATGGCGTCCTGCGCCTGGCAGACGTCGGAGAGGACTTCGGGGAGGGGACCGTCGTCACGGATGGAGCCGGCCAGGACATAGGGGATGGAGCGCTCGATGACGGAGCGCATGATGCCGTCCCGGATCACTCCATCTTCGACGGCGCGGCGCATGGAGCCGAGAGAGCGCAGGCGGTTGAGGGTGTCGAGATGATGGTAGTGCCCCAGGCGTGTGTCGCGCTTGCTGTAGATTTCCTGCCCCAGCGAGGTGCCGTAGAGGGCTCCCTCAAGGTCGTGGGTCGGAAGGGCATTCCCCGCCAGGAGCCCGTGAACGAATCCCCCTTCGACCAGATGCGTGAAGGCTTCGCGGGCGTCGCGGTCGAAGGCGAGAGCGGGGCCGAGCACCCAGAGGATGAAGCCGTTGTCGCGCTCGAAGGCGAGCAGGTCGTAGAGTTCGTCGTAGTCGATGGAGAAGGAGGTTTCCCGGGTGAACTGGGTGCGGAAGGCGAATTTCTCCCTCTCGCGGGTCGAGTGCCGGAAACCGTCCGGGTGAATGAAGATCCCCTCCTCGCCGTTCTCCCCTCGGCCGCAGGCGACGGAGTCCCCTTTGTTGAGGCGCCGGAATTCGACCACATCGAGCATGTCCGCACCCCGGCGCACCACGACGCAGTCCATTCTGGACTCAGTCAGGAGACGCCACTGTCCGGGGCGCAGATGAAGATACTCCGGGTAGACGCTCGTGGCGTGGTAATCGTCTGGGGCGACCCCGGCCCGGGGCGCGGGCTCGAATCTGACGGTGGGCGCAGTGGCGAGGGGAGGGGATGAAAAATCAGGGGGATGATATTCAGGAAGTCTGAAGGGCATGGGGCCTCCGCTCCGGAGAGAAAATGGGACCGGACTACGGTTTTTTACCTCCTGATCCGTGAAATTAACTCGTAATTGCTGTTTATGCACCCTTGTATGTCGACTGTGAGGAGTGAAGGGTAAAACTAATTCTTCAACTGGAAACAAGGCTTCAGCTTTTTCTCCTCACTCCTCACTCCCCTAACGGGTCAGTGCTTTGTCCCTTCGAAAAGGATATCAAAGTCCTTCGGCAGTTGAGAGCGGATGTCGTCGATTTCTCCTTTGGTCACCGCGTCGCACAGGACGGAAATCACCGCTTTGGCGTGTTCGGATGCTTCGGAGACGTCCGTCCCTTCTTTGCTGCTTACCCGCTCGAAGAATTCGTCGATGTCGAAACTTTCGCTCGATCCGGATTCAAGAAATGAGCGAAACTCCTGCGGGAGCTGGGCGGCCAGGTTCTTCGGTTCTCCGCCGAAGAGTCGCTCTCCGAGAACGGCCAGCGTAGCCCGGGTCGCCTGCATGGCCTGGTCCTTCGAGGAAAATTGGCCACGATTTTTAACTTCCTTCAGAAACTGATCGGCTTTCATCCCGGATCTCCTTTTTCTCAAGACGTGAGATTTGTCGTTGTTTTTTCTCGTAAAGACGAGATGTTAGTCTCTACTACTTCTTGTAGCAGATGAGGATGAGAAGGCAAATCGCGGGAGCGCCGTTGGAGGGGGAGAGAAGGAGCGGGACGGGAGCGTCGCCTCAGCGGGAATCGTCCTGCAGTCGGGCGAAGAGGCGGTCGGCATCCTCTTTGCGGCACAGTTCGGTGCCGGGGGTCATGACGGCGGCGGTTCCTGCTGCAACGCCGTACAAGTACGACTTCTCGACGGACTTTCCCTGCGCAAGGGCCAGCGTCATCCCGGCGATGAAACTGTCGCCGGCTCCGACGGCGCTCTCGACCTTGACGTCGAGCCGTGGAGCGCGTATCTGGGTCTCGGGCGTCGTAAGCAGAGAGCCACTGTTGCCGAGGGTGAGCACGAGAATCCGGCAGCATCCGCGATCGACAAGCTCGCGACAGGCTTTTTCCTGTGCGGCGGGTTCCTCAAGACTCTCCCCGACGATTTCCTCCAGCTCTCTGCGGTTCGGTTTTGCCAGGTAGACCCCTTTTTTTTCGAGGGCCGCGCGAAGGGGAGCGCCGGAGGTGTCGAGAACGAGGCGTGCGTCGATGCGGGCTGCGGTCTCTGCGGCCCTGGCGTAAAAATCGTCGGGGACGCCGGGTGGAAGACTGCCGCTGGCGACGATATAGGCCGGAAAAGGGGTGAGCAGCCGCAGCATTTCCAGGCACTGCTGCCACTCCCGCTTGCGGATCTCGGGACCGGGGAGGACGAAGCGGTACTGCTTTCCGGAGCTCCT
>JARFUG010000002.1:123902-129208 GCA_029289095.1 Desulfuromonadales bacterium | reverse complement strand
AGAACGCCGGAAGCTTAGCACCGATTCGATAGGGCAGGAAGAAGAAAATCGAGAGGCTGAAGCTTTAAATTTTCAGCCTACAAAAAAGGCCGGTTTCCGTGAGGAAGCCGGCCATTGCAGAAACAGCCGAGGAGGCGCTCGGCAGATGACAATCAGAAGATGACCTGGGCCTGCAAACGCAAGATGTTGTCGTCTCGATTCGGACGCAGGTCGTCCTTGTGGATGGTGTAGTCGGCCTGGATTTTCGCGTTGTGCTCTCTGAAGTAGTAACCGGCCGCAATCTGGAATTCGTTGCGATCGAAGCGGGTGAGGGCCTGGGCGTCGGTGGAGTCGACGGCCGAGTAGCGAAGCGCCACATCGAAGGTCTCCGGCACGATCATGTAGCCGGCCTGGATGTAGTAGCCGTCGGCGTCCCAGTCGGAGGCGGCGTCGGGATCGATGTTGGCGACGTAGTACTCGGCCGCGGCGGAGAAGCCCACGTACTTGAAGTGGATGTTGGCGGTGGCGGTCCAGATGTCGACTTCCGGGCCGATGGCGCCAAAATCGAGATCGTCGAGCCCCACGCCGTTCGTCAGCAGGCTACTGTTGACGTTGTTCTGGTCTGCGGCCACCATCGTCTGGGTGGAGAAGGAAGCGCCGATGTTGAGCAGGGGCGCCTTCTCGTTGAAGGACGGCTCGTCCATGGGAAATCGGCCCAGGGGGTTGACGTCGACCCGAACGGCATAGAGGTGCTTGTCTTCCTGGTTGTTGCGGTTCTCGCCGTTGCCGTTGAAGACGCCGGCCATGTACTCGAGCAGGTTGTCGGCGAAGGCGCCGCGCGCCATGATGCCCCGATCGCGGCCGAGATTGAAGAAACCGTCGGCCAGGGAACGGTCGACCAGCATCAGGGATCCGGACGAGGTGAGCTGCTGGCGGCTCGTGGGCGCCTTGAACTGTCCGACCTGCAGGGAGAAGGCGGGGCTGAAACGGTAGCCGAGGACGGCGTCCTTGAGAGTGGCGCCGCCGCTCCCGCCGAAGTCGTGCTGCCACTGATAATAGAGGTTCTTGTCGAAGACATTGCCGCGCATGAAGACGCGCATGCGCTGGATATTGAAGTTGCTGCTGTTCTCGCGTGCGGGGTCCTCGCGGTCGATGAAGGTGTAGCGCGTTTGCAGGCGGCCCCCGATATGGGCGGTGTAGTTGCCGTCGCGGCTCTCGATGGTGATGCCGCGGCCGGGGCGGTAATAGGCCAGGTCGTTCTTCTGGAGGGCCTCCTTGTAATCGGCCTCCGTGATGACCCCCTTGTCTCTCAGGATCTCCTCCAGGGTTTTGGCCTCGCCGGCGGCATGAATACCAAGAATTGCTGCTGCGGCCAGGGCCGCCGATATCGCCATTCGTTTCATTGTTTGTTCTTCCTCCTGAATGAATATAGTGTTTGGGCTCGCAGATCATTGACGCATGTTTTTCGTCGCCCCTAATGAAGATCTAACACAGGAGTAGTAAATTTCTCGCGTTTGGTGGAAAATGATGAGAATTCGGAGGCTTCATGTCCAAAGAACATATCCTGGTGATCGAAGACGAAGAGGACATTCTTGCCTTGGTGCACTACAACCTTTCAAGGGAGGGGTTCAGGGTGAGCTGCGCGCAGTCGGGAGAGGAGGGGCTCAAAGCGGCCCGGGAACTGGCGCCGGACTTGATCGTCCTCGATCTGATGCTCCCCGGAATGGACGGGCTGGAGGTCTGCCGGGTCCTCAAGCGCGAAGGCGCAACGAGCCAGATTCCGCTTGTCATGCTCACCGCCAGGGGAGAGGAGCACGACATCGTTACCGGCCTTGAACTGGGAGCCGACGACTACGTGACCAAGCCCTTCAGTCCCAAGGTCCTGCTCTCGCGCCTCAAGGCGGTTCTGCGGCGCAGGGAGCGGGAGAGTGCCCCCGAGGAGAGCGAGCCGGTCCGCATCGGTGAAATCACCATCCACCCCGGGCGCAACGAAGTTCTCGTCGACGGCGAGCCGGTCGATCTTACCTTCACCGAGTTCCGAGTCCTTCAACTGCTGGCCGGGCGCCCCGGCTGGGTCTTCACCCGCTACCAGATCGTCAATGCCGTGCGCGGAGACGATTACTGTGTCACCGACCGCGCCGTCGACGTTCAGATCGTCGGGCTGCGCAAGAAACTCGGCCCCGCCGGAAAGTACATCGAGACAGTGCGCGGCGTCGGCTACCGCTTCAAGGACCTGTGATGCGCCTGCGCCTGCTGTGGCAACTCCTCCCCTCTTTCTTCCTCGTCATCCTCCTGACCCTCTTTCTTCTGACCTGGCTTTTTTCCCGCTCCCTGAGCGATTTCTACCTCGAAGAGACCGCATCGGACCTGGAGGCGCGCGCCCGTCTGGCGGCGGTGCAGATCGCGGGCCGCTTCGATCCCCTCGAAATCGCCGCCCTCGACCCCCTGAGCGTGCGTCTTGGAGAGGAGAGCGGGACCCGCTTCACCTTCATCCTCCCTTCAGGAGAGGTCCTCGCAGACACCCTGGAAGATCCGCTGCGCATGGAGAACCACGCCGGGAGGCCGGAGATTCTTCCTGCATTCTCCGGAGAAGTCGGTCGGGCGACCCGCTACAGCCATACGGTAGAAAAGACGATGATGTTCGTTGCGGTGCCTGTCCTGGGGGATGATGGGGAACTTGTCGGGATCGTGCGTGCGGCAATCCCTGTGACCGCCATCGACAGGGCGCTGCATCTCGTCTACGAGCGCATTGCCCTCAGCGGCGCCTTTGTGCTGCTCCTGGCCGCGGCGGCCGGCGTCTTCATCAGCCGCCGTATCAGCCGCCCTTTGGAGGCAATGCGGCTGGGAGCTGAGCGCTTCGCGCGGGGGGATCTTTCCGAGCGTCTCGCGGCAGGGGGGGCCGAGGAGATCGGCGCCCTGGCCGCCGCCATGAACAGCATGGCCCGAGAGCTCGACGAGCGCATGCGCACGGTGGTGCTCCAGCACAGCGAGCTGGAGGCGGTCCTCTCCAGCATGGTCGAAGGGGTCCTGGCGGTCGATACCGAAGAACGACTGCTGCGCATCAACCGGGCAGCGGCCGCCCTTCTGGGAGTCGTTCCGGAAGAAGTGCAGGGACGAAGAATCCAGGAGGCGATCCGCAAGGCCGATCTGCAGCGCTTCGTCGCCCGCGCCCTGGCCGCCCGCGATCCCGTCGAGGGGGAGGTCGTCCTGCACGGCCCCGAGGAACGCTACCTGCAGGCGCACGGCACCGTCTTGCGCGGCGAGGACGGGGAGGAGTTCGGCGCTCTGATCGTTCTCAACGACATCACCCGGCTGCGGCGTCTCGAGAACGTGCGCCGCGATTTCGTCGCCAACGTCTCCCACGAGCTCAAGACCCCCGTCACTGCCATCAAAGGGTTTGTCGAGACGCTGCAGGAGGGGGCGCTCGACAATCCGGACGACGCCAGGCGCTTTCTCGAGATCATCACCCGCCAGGCCGATCGTCTCAACGCCATCATCGACGATCTGCTGGCGCTCTCACGCATCGAGCAGGGGGTGGAAAAGGGGGGGCTACCGCTGGCGCAAATGCCCCTTCGTCCCGTTCTGGAGGCCGCCATCCAGGGATGCACTCTCATCGTCGATGAGAAACAGATCCAGGTGAACCTCTTCTGCTCCCCTGAACTGACGGCGCGCATCAATGCCCCCCTGCTCGAACAGGCAGTGGTGAACCTGCTGACCAACGCCGTCAAGTACAGCAATCCTGGCGCAAAGGTCGCCATCGAGGCGGCGCGCTGGCATGACCGGATCACGGTCCGAGTCCAGGATTGGGGGTGCGGCATCGAGAAGGAGCACCTGCCGCGCCTCTTCGAGCGCTTCTACCGCGTCGACAAGGCCCGCAGCCGCACCCAGGGGGGGACCGGCCTCGGCCTCGCCATCGTCAAGCACATCATGCAGGCCCACGGCGGCGAAGTCGTCGTCCACAGCACCCCCGGCCACGGAAGCACCTTCTCCCTGCACCTCCCTCTGCCGGAGAACCGTTGATTTTTCACCGCGGAGAGCGCGGAGAAAGCAAAAACCCCAAAGCATCAATGCTGGTCTCACAGGGATATTCAGGATAGTCAGGATAAGACCTCAAAGCACCCTCGTCGGCCTTGGCGTTATCCTGTATATCCTGTCCATCCCTGTTGATTCGCCTTTAAGACTTCTCTGCGTCCTCCGCGTTCTCCGCGGTAAATTTCTGCTTTTCACCAGCTTCACAGTTTCCCCCCCCATTTCCCTCCTAACGAAAACCTAACACAATCCTAGTAATGAGCTCACAGGGAAGGATTAATAGCTCCCTCGTGCTTTCCTCATCTCTTCGTAATGCTCCCCTAACCAATATCCATCCGGAAACTCCGGATGGCGCCAGGAGTTCAGGCTCACCGTATGATTGAACCTTTCAAGATGGGCTACACCGCCATCGGCGGCCTCGGGGTCTTCATCCTCGGCATGAAATACCTCTCCGACAGCCTCCAGATGCTCTCGGGAGGGCTGATCCGCAAAGCTATCTCGTCCGTTACCACGAACCGCTTCCTGGCGGTCCTGGTCGGTCTCTTCGTGACCACCTTCGTTCAGTCCTCGACGATCACCACCGTCATGGTCGTCGGCCTGACCAACGCCGGCCTGATGCAGCTCACCCAGGCGATCGGCGTGATTCTCGGGGCGAACATCGGCACGACGATCACCGGCTGGATTCTGGCGGTCAAGATCGGCAAGTACGGGCTGCTGCTCATCGGCCTCGGCATCTTTCCGATGATCTTTTCCAAGAACGAGCGGATTTCGGCAAGCGCCAAGGTCCTGGTCGCCCTCGGTATGATCTTCTTCGGCCTGGAGATCATGAGCGACGCTTTCAGGCCGCTGCGCAACGACGAGGGCTTCAGGAACCTGATGCTGATCCTCGACGCCCAGTCGCTGGTGAGCATTTTGGGCTGCGTCCTCATCGGTTGCGTGATGACCATGATCGTCCAGAGCAGTTCGGCGATGCTCGGCATCACCATCGCCCTTGCCGCCACCGGCGCCATCCCCCTCCATACGGCCGTCGCCCTGGTCATGGGAGAAAACATCGGCACCACCATCACCGCCCAGCTCGCCGCCATCGGCGGCACCGTTTCGGCCCGGCGTGCGGCAATGGCCCACACCCTCTTCAATGTCCTGGGGGTCGTGATCGTCGTGGCGATCTTCTCGCCCTTTGTCGGTCTGGTTGAGGCGCTTGTCCCAGGCACGGCCGATTTCGTCAATGCCGAAGGAAATCGCCCCTACATTGCCGCCCACATCGCCCTGGCGCATTCCATGTTCAACATCACCGCCAC
>JARFUG010000002.1:120818-123802 GCA_029289095.1 Desulfuromonadales bacterium | reverse complement strand
CCTACATTGCCGCCCACATCGCCCTGGCGCATTCCATGTTCAACATCACCGCCACCCTGGTCATGCTGCCTTTCCTCAATCATCTGGCAAGACTGGTCACCAGGATCGTGGCTGAAAAGGAGGTCGCCGCAAAGGGCTCCCTCAGGTATATCGGCCCCCCCGGAAGCCTGCCTGTGGCGATGGGGATCTCGATGGTCTTCGAAGAGCTCAAGCGGATGCAGGGGCGCGTTCACAAGGCTCTTCGTCATGCGGGGAGTCTGCTGCATCGCGATCTCAAAGGGCGTGAGCGATTCTACCGCAAGGTGAAGGAGATCGAAGAGCAGACCGATGTCATGCAGCACGAGATCACGACCTTCATCGTCACCCTCATGCAGGCTGGAAAAGCCAGCAAAGATCAGTCAGATCTCGCCTACGCCTATGTGCGCGCCGCCGACGAACTCGAGTCGATCGCCGACTATGCCGCTTCGATCTGCTCCTACATGAAGCGCCTCGCCAAGCACGAACTCGATTTCAGCGATGAGGCGTGGAAGCATCTGATCGATTTCCACCAGGAGGTCCTGACGTTCTTCAACCAGGTTTGCAGATCCTTCCGGAACGAGGATTCCAGCAGTTCACACACCATTTACGACGCTGCGGGCCGCCTCAACGACCTTGCCGACGGGATTCGCACGGCGCATCTGGAGCGGATGAAGTCGGGCTCCTGCGGTGCGTTGCCCGCTCTGACTTTCAGCGACATGGCGGTCGCTCTGCGCCGGATAAAGAACCATACGGTCAACCTGCACGAGGCGCTGTCCGTAGAGGTTCCGTCAGGCTCCCAACTGTAGGAGCACACAAGATCTCACCGCGGAGAGCGCGGAGTTCGCGGAGGAAACCTTTAAAGGGAGAAACCCCTGAATACGAGCCTTTCTCCGGGTCCTCCGCGTTCTCCGCGGTAAATTCCTGTTTTTCACCATCTTCACAGTTCCCCCCCCATCTCCCTCCTAACCAAACGCTAACGCAAACCTATCACCTGCCTCACCATTCTGGATTAAAAGTTTCCTTGCGCTCTTCTCACGGCATCGTAATGCGCCGCTAACAAACCGCGGCGATACTCTGCGCAGTTCGAAATCGGACAAAAATTTCAATTCATGCGTAGACAAGGAGAATGGCAGATGAAGGTGAGCAAAGGTTTCTTAGCCGGGGGGTTGATGCTTCTCGGGGCAGCGCTGGTGATCCCCGCTTCGGCTCTTGGGCAGGTCCGGGTCGATCCGGCTCTTACCGATTACAGCCGTGCGGCCGGGGTCTCGGGGAACGTATCGAGCATCGGCTCCGACACCCTCAACAACCTCATGACGTTGTGGGCCGAAGAGTTCGCTAAGTTCTATCCAAACGTCCGGGTGCAGATCCAGGGCGCCGGCTCCTCCACGGCGCCTCCGGCCCTCATCGAAGCAACGGCCAACTTCGCGCCGATGAGCCGGCCGATGCGCGCCTCGGAGATCCAGGCTTTCGAACAGCGCCACGGCTACAAGCCCTACGCCCTGCCGGTCGCCATCGACACCATCGCCGTCTATGTCAATAAGGACAACCCGATCCAGGGAATGTCCATGGCGCAGGTCGACGCCGTATTCTCCGCCACCCGCCGCTGCGGCGCCCCCGCCGACATCACCCGCTGGGGCCAGCTCGGCATGAGCGGCGCCTGGGCGAACCGCGACTTCACCATCTACAGCCGCAACGCCGTCTCCGGGACCTACGGCTTCTTCAAGGATAACGCACTGTGCGGCGGCGACTTCAAGCCGACGATCAACGAGCAGCCCGGCTCCGCTTCCGTGGTGCAGGGGGTGACCGAGTCGATCAACGGCATTGGCTACTCCGGCATCGGCTACATCACCTCCGGCGTACGCGCCGTCCCCCTCGGCAAGGAAGACGGAAAATACTTCGAGCCGAACGCCGAGAACGCCGCCAGCGGCGACTACCCCCTCTCGCGCTTCCTCTACGTTTACATCAACAAGCACCCCAACCGTGAGCTCCCTCCTCTCGAGCGCGAGTTCGTGAAACTCGTCCTCTCCAGGCAGGGGCAGGAAGTGGTGGTGCGCGACGGCTACATTCCGCTGCCGGCGTCCCTTGCCAAGAAGACGCTGCAGGAACTCGGGATCAAGTGATCACAGGGGCAGACCCCCGTGTCTGCCCAGGTTTGCCCTGAATCGCCCCGCTCTGCCTCTTCCGGCAGGGTGGGGCGTCGGCGCGACGAAAACATTGAAATGAAGAGAATCCCTCTCCCCACGGGAGAGGGCGCCCGAAGGGCGGGTGAGGGGTTGGTTGGAAACCGCCTGTTCCCCCTCACCCCGGCCCTCTCCCTGGGAGAGGGAGTCTACAAATGAAACGGAGCATCATGAGCGAAGCAGCAGCCAGCAGCGTCGGAAAAAAGGAGAAGGCACGGGCGAGTCGCCTCCCGGCCGAGGAGCGAAAGGCGCGCCTGAAGACGTGGCGGGCCCTGAAGGACCGCTTCTCCACCGTCGGCGTGACCGTCGGCGGCCTGGGGGTCGTCTTCTCTCTGGCCCTCATCTTCCTCTATCTCTTCTACGAGGTCGTTCCGCTGCTGCGTTCGGCGTCGATCACCCCTTCGTCGTCCTGGTCGGTGGCGCACAATCCTTCCCCGGGCATCGAGCGATTCACCCTGGAGCGCTACAACGAGCTCGGGGCGCTCTTCACCGCCGACGGCGAGGTGCGCTTCCTCGAGGCGGCCGACGGAAGGGTGCGCCGGGAAGTGGCGCTGCCGATCCCTGAGGGGACCCGGCCCGTCGCCTTCGGGACTGGAGATCCGAACGGTGGTCTCTTCGCCTACGGCCTGAGCGACGGAACGGCGCTGGTGGGGCGCACCGACTACCTGCTGAGCTATCCCGACGATCGCCGGCATATCGATCCGGTGGTGGAGTTTCCCCTCGGCGAGGCCCCCGTCGTCGTTGACGAAGGGGGGAGCGCCCTGCGCACCTTAAGCGTGCAGCAGA
>JARFUG010000002.1:117256-120718 GCA_029289095.1 Desulfuromonadales bacterium | reverse complement strand
CCCGTCGTCGTTGACGAAGGGGGGAGCGCCCTGCGCACCTTAAGCGTGCAGCAGACCGGGCAGGGGCTTGCCGTCGCCGCTGCAACCGAAGACGGTCGGCTTCTTCTTGCGCGCTTCAGCGCCTCGACGAACCTCTTCACCGGCGAGACGACGGTGCGCCGCGACGGGTATCCCCTGCCGCAGCCGCCGGCCTCGGCCGAGCGGATTCTGCTCGACCGCACCGGGCGCAACCTCTTCGTCTCCGACGGCGCCGGGCGGATCCACTACTACGACATCAGCCGCCCCGCCCAGGCGCGCCTCGTGCAGAGCGTCCCCGTGGTCGCGCAGGGGGAGCGGATCACCGCGATGGAGTTCCTGACGGGAACCGTCTCGGTCATTGTAGGCGGCTCTGACGGCTCCCTCAGCCAGTGGTTTCTGGTGCGCGATGCGGACAACGTCGAACACCTGACGCGGATCCGCGACTTCGCCCCTCACGGAGGCGCCATCGTCGCCATTGCCCCCGAGTACAACCGCAAGGGGTTCGTCGCCGCCGACGCCTCCGGGGGAGTCGGAGTCCATTACGCCACTTCACACCGCACCCTGCTGATGGAGCGGATCGAGGGCGAGGTTCGCCATCTGGCCCTCTCGCCCATCAACACCGCCCTGCTCGCCCTCGATGGGCAAGGGAGAGTGCAGAAGTTCGACCTCTACAACCCCCACCCCCAGGTCTCCCTTTCGGCGCTGTGGGGAAAGGTGTGGTACGAGGGGCGCAGCGCCCCCGACTACATCTGGCAGTCCTCCTCGGGGAGCGACGAGTTCGAGTCGAAGTTCAGCATGGTTCCGCTGACCGTCGGCACCCTGAAGGCGGCCTTCTTCGCCATGCTCTTCGCCGTGCCGCTGGCCATCATGGGGGCGGTCTACACCGCCTACTTCATGACGAAGGTGATGCGCGGTTTCGTCAAGCCGACCATCGAGGTGATGGAGGCCCTTCCCACCGTCATCCTCGGTTTTCTCGCCGGCCTGTGGCTCGCTCCCTTCATCGAGAAGAACCTCCCGGCGGTCTTCGCCATCCTCCTTTTCACCCCCCTGGCGATGCTCGTCGTTTCCCTCGGCTGGTCTCTTCTCCCCGCCGCCGTGCGCTCGCGCGTCGGCGGGGGGTGGGAAGCGGCGCTGCTGGCGCCGGCGGTCCTTGTCGTCGGCTGGGTGAGCGTCTCGATGAGCCCCCTGGTGGAGGTCTGGTTCTTCGACGGGAGCATGCGGCAATGGCTCACCGACGTGGGGATCGCCTACGACCAGCGAAACGCCCTCGTCGTCGGCATCGCCATGGGGTTCGCCGTCATCCCGACGATCTTCTCCATCGCCGAGGACGCCGTCTTCAACGTCCCCAAGCATCTCACCCAGGGGTCGATGGCCCTGGGGGCGAGCGCCTGGCAGACGGTGGTGGGAGTCGTTCTCCCCACGGCGAGCCCCGGCATCTTCTCGGCGGTCATGATCGGTTTCGGACGGGCGGTGGGGGAGACGATGATCGTTCTCATGGCGACGGGCAACAGCCCCATCACCAACTTCAACATCTTCGAGGGGATGCGCACCCTTTCGGCGAACATCGCCGTGGAGCTGCCGGAGACCGCCGTGGCGAGCACCCATTTCCGCATCCTCTTCCTGGCGGCCCTCGTCCTGTTCGCGATGACCTTCGTGGTGAACACCGTCGCGGAGGTGGTGCGGCAGAGGCTGCGCAAAAAGTACAGCTCTCTTTAAAAACCAGTGACTGGTGACTGGTGACTGGTTGTTTCGGTCAACCGATCCGAAGAAAGAATCGATATGAAGAACTGGTTCAAAAGCGGCGCCCCCTGGATCTGGCTCACCGGCGGCGCTGTCACGATCTCCCTCGTGGCGGTCGTCGGGCTGCTGGCGCTCATTGCCGTTCGCGGCTTCGGCCACTTCTGGCCCGCCCCGATCGTCGAGACGAGCTATACCCTCCCAGACGGGTCGCAGATGCGCCTTCTGGGGGAGATCGCCCGCAGCGAGACCCTCCCTGCTACGCAGATCCGCGAGTCGGGGATCGACATCCCCGAAAAGGAGAGGTTCGTCACGCGCCACCTCGTCAAACAGGGAAACCGCGACCTGCTGGGGCGCGATTTCGTCTGGTATCTCGACGCCCGCATGGGGGAGCGCAGCACCCCGCGCGACGCCGTGATGATCGAGCGGCGCGAATGGGGGAACTTCTACGGTTATCCCGTACAGCTTCGCGAGGGGGATCGGGTCGTCGCCGAAGGGGAGGCTCTCTGGAGAGAGCTCGATGAGCGGGTGCGGCGCAGCAACGATTTGCACGAGGAGATCCGCCGCATCGAGCGTCGGGAGATCGGCGACATCAATTTCCGCCTCGAGCGCATCCGGCTGGCGGAGCGTCGGCTGCAGCTCACCCCCGGCCTCGCCCCTTCCGAGCTTCAGGCGCAGTTGGAACCCTTCGCCCGGGAGAGGGGCGAGCTCGACGCCCGCTACGCCCTGATCCAGGAGCGCCTCGATCGACTTTACCGCGATGTGCGCCGCGACACCCTGACGGCGGAGATCATGGACGGGCGCCAGGTCGAGATCTCTCTGGCCAACATCGTGCGCGTCAGCCGCCCCAACGCCATGGGGATCGGCCAGAAGACAGCCTGGTACGCCGAGAGCGTATGGGAGTTCATCTCGGGCTACCCCCGCGAAGCCAACACCGAAGGGGGGATTTTCCCCGCTATTTTCGGCACCGTGACGATGGTCTTCGTCATGTCGATCATCGTCACCCCCTTCGGCATCCTTGCCGCCATCTACCTGCGAGAGTACGCAAAGCAGGGGCCGCTGCTGCGCCTGATCCGCATCTCGGTCTACAACCTGGCGGGGGTCCCCTCCATCGTCTTCGGCGTTTTCGGCCTCGGATTCTTCGTCTATTTCGTCGGCGGCAACATCGACCGCCTCCTCTATCCCGAAGCGCTCCCCGCCCCGACCTTCGGCACCCCCGGACTCTTCTGGGTCTCGTTGACGCTGGCGCTGCTCACCCTGCCCGTCGTCATCGTCGCCACCGAGGAGGGGCTCGCCCGCATTCCGCGCACCATCCGAGAGGGGAGCCTCGCCCTGGGCGCCACCAAGGCCGAGACGCTCTGGCGCGTTGTCGTCCCCCTGGCCACCCCGGCGATGATGACCGGTCTCATCCTTGCCATCGCCCGGGCCGCCGGCGAGGTGGCGCCGCTGATGCTGGTGGGGGTCGTCAAGCTGGCGCCGACCCTCCCCATCGACGGGAACTTCCCCTTCATCCACATGGAGCGCAAGATCATGCACCTGGGATTCCACATCTTCGACGTCGGATTCCAGAGCCCCAACGTCGAGGCGGCCCGCCCGCTGGTCTACGCCACAGCTCTGACGCTGGTGGTGATCATCGTCGCCCTGAACCTCGCGGCGGTGGGACTCCGAAACCATCTGCGGGAGAAGTACCGCAGCGAGTCGGATTGA
>JARFUG010000002.1:115547-117156 GCA_029289095.1 Desulfuromonadales bacterium | reverse complement strand
ATAAAAAACCACCCCCTCGAGGGAGAGAGCGTCTGTCTCGAGGTCAACGACCTCAAGCTCTACTACGGCGAGCAGCCCACCCTGAAGGGGATCAATCTGCGCATCCCCAACAAGCGGGTCACCGCCTTCATCGGCCCGAGCGGCTGCGGCAAGTCGACGCTGCTGCGCTGCTTCAACCGCATGAACGACCTCATCGACATCTGCCGTATCGAGGGGGAGGTTCTCCTTCACGGGGAGAACATCTACCGCCCCGGCATCGACGTCCCTGAACTGCGTCGGCGGGTCGGGATGGTCTTCCAGAAGCCGAACCCCTTCCCCAAGTCGATCTACGAAAACGTCGCCTACGGGCTGCGCCTGCAGGGGGTGAAGAGCCGCCAGGTTCTCGACGAGGCGGTGGAGCGCTCGTTGCGCAGCGCCGCGCTGTGGGACGAGGTCAAGGACCGCCTCCACGACAACGCCTTCGGTCTCTCCGGCGGTCAGCAGCAGCGCCTCGTCATCGCCCGCGCCATCGCCATCGAGCCCGAGATCATCCTCCTCGACGAGCCGTGCAGCGCCCTCGACCCCATCGCCACCGCCAAGATCGAGGACCTGATGCACGAGCTGAAAAAGGAGTACACCATCGTCATCGTCACCCACAACATGCAGCAGGCGGCGCGCGTCGCCGACTACACCGCCTACCTCTTCCTCGGCGAACTCATCGAATTCGGCGAGACGCGTCAGATCTTCAAGAAGCCGAGGAGCAAGCAGACCGAGGACTACATCACGGGGCGGTTCGGGTAGAGAAACAAATTTTCACCGCAGAGAGCGCGGAGGACGCGGAGAGGAGCAAAAACATTTCACGGTTTTCTCCGCGAGCTCCGCGTTCTCCGCGGTAAATCAGCCTTTTAGATCTAAGAATAATCAGAAAGGTCCCTACATGACTCAGCACATGCAGCGCCAGTTGGAAAAGCTCAAGAAGATGATCCTCGCCCTCTCGGCGGTGGTGGAGGAGTGCTACCAGCAGGCGCTCCATTCCCTGGAGAGAATGGACGTCCCCCTCGCGCAGAACGTCGTCAAGGGGGACAAGCAGATCAATGAGATGGAGGTCGACCTGGAGGAGGAGTGCCTGAAGATTCTCGCCCTGCACCAGCCCGTCGCCACCGATCTGCGCTTCATTGTCGCCGTCCTCAAGATCAACAACGACCTGGAGAGGATCTCCGATCTCGCCGTCAACGTCGCCGAGCGCACCGTGGGGCTCGCGTCGGTGGGGCGCATCCCCGTCCCCTTCGACCTTGAAGGTCTGGGGCAGAAGGTCGGGGCGATGCTCAACAAGAGTCTCACCGCCCTCGTCAACCTCGACACCGCCCTCGCCCGGGAGGTCTGCACTCTCGACGACGAGGTCGACGCCATGCACAAACAGAACTACACCCTGGTCAAACAGCAGATCCGGCTTCACCCCGAGCGCCTCGACGCTCTCATCCAGTACATCTCGGTCTCACGCCATCTGGAGCGCATCGCCGACCTCGCCACCAACATCGCCGAGGATGTGATTTACATGATCGAGGGGGAAATCGTCCGTCATACCTACTAAGACTGATGAAAAACGCCCATCTGCGGCGTTGCCTTCATC
>JARFUG010000002.1:50399-115447 GCA_029289095.1 Desulfuromonadales bacterium | reverse complement strand
CCGTCATACCTACTAAGACTGATGAAAAACGCCCATCTGCGGCGTTGCCTTCATCCTTCGCCGACGACGTACCTTTCAGGTACGCCTTACTCCGAAGGATGTCAGGCGCCTTGCATCCGGGCATTTTTGATCAGCCCCGGGACGGGCGCCTGTCCTGCTCACCCTGAAAGCCTAACCCCCTGTACTTGCTGATTCTCTTGCGCTCTTCTTTTTGAGGCGCTACATTAGCATCATGTGCGCCGATCCCTTCAGCCCTTCGGAAAACGATCAGCTCCCCGCTCCTTCTCCCGATCTGGTGGTTGCCACCGAGGGGGAGAAGTGGCGGGTGCTTCGCATCGCCCCGCATCTGGCCCGTCTGGCCGGGGTGGAGGCCGGCGAGGCGCAGGGGCTCCTTCTGCACCGCCTCTTCCCGGAGACTCTCCCGCCTCTGGCGGAACTGGCTCAGGAGGCGATCGCGCGCGAGGAGCCCTTGTCGGGGGTGCGCGTTCGCTTTGCGGGGGAAAAACCCGCGACCCTGAGCGCGCAGGTGAATCCCGGCGGGCTCACTGACGACTATCGCGGACGCACCGTCAGTTTCGTTTTCCGCCGTGCGGAGACGCCACCCGAGGCGGTCGCCATGCACGGCCTGGTCGGGGGGAGCGCCGCCCTTCGCGAGGTCCTTCGCAAGATCACCCTCTACGCCGCCTCGGATGCGGCGGTCGTCATCACAGGCGAGACGGGGACCGGCAAGGAGCTCGTCGCCCGCGCCCTGCACGAAGAGAGCCCCCGCCGAAGCGGCCCGTACGTGGCGGTGAACTGCTCGGCCATCTCCGAGGAGCTTCTCGAGTCCGAGCTCTTCGGCCACGAGAAAGGGGCCTTTACCGGGGCGCTGCGCACCCATCGCGGGCGCTTCGAGCGCGCGCACAAGGGAACCCTCTTTCTCGACGAGATAGGCGATATGCCGCTGCACACCCAGTCCAAGCTCCTGCGGGTGCTGGAGAGCGGGGTCATCGAGCGGGTCGGCGCCGAGCAGGAGCAGCGCGTCGACGTGCGCATCGTCTGCGCAACCAACGTCACCCTCGAGCAGGCGGTGGGGCAGGGGCGATTCCGCGCCGACCTCTATCATCGCCTCTCGATTCTGCGCATCCACATCCCCCCCCTGCGCCGCCGCACCGAGGACATCCCTCTGCTCGTCTCGCATTTTCTCACCCTGTTCAACCGCAAGTACGGGCGGCGCATCGAGCGCCTCACCCCCGAAGCCCTCGATCTTCTCCAGTCGTATCTGTGGCCCGGGAACGTGCGCGAGCTCAGGAACGTCCTGGAGCGCGTCTACGTCGAGACGCAGGCCGAGGTGATCGGGGTGCGCGCCTTTGCCGAATGGGTGCGCGAGCGTCGCGACTTCACACCCGGCGGTTGGAGCGTCGAGTCCCTCGAGCGTCTTCCCTCCACCGCCGTGGTCCCTCCCTATCCCCTCACCACGGAGCACCGCCTCCTTTCCGCCTCCTCCCCCCCGGCGCCCCTGGAGATCCGCGCCCTCGCGCGCCCCTCCACACGGCCCGCCGAACTCGATGCCGAAGAGATCCGCCGCGCCTACCGGGCCGCCGGAGGAAACCTCGCCGGCGCCGCCCGCCTCCTCGGCGTCCATCGCGCCACCCTCTATCGCTACATGGAAAAGCTGGGGGTCAGCCGGGAGGACCTTGCGGCCGAAGAGATGCGAAATCCCTGAACGTATCGCTACCTTCACAGGAGTTGATGACTCCAGGATCCAAAAGCCTTCACCACAGAGCCACTGAGGACACAGAGGAATACAATGAAAACAGCAGGTTTCCTCTGTGATCTCTGTGCCTCTAGTGCGCGAAGCGAACGGGTGGTGAAACGAATTTGATTTTTTCTGGGAAGCATTGAATGGCACCTGAAAGTGCCCGACGCCGAAGTTGTGCTATTTTCTAATAAGTGCAGCGGAGAAAGGGAGGGCGCCATGCGCGAAGAGGGTGCAGTGGGAAAGAGTTCCCTGGAGGTCGCCGAGGCGGCCAGGGAGGCCGAGTGGCGCAAGCCGAGCTTTCTGGGGGAGCTCTTCATGGGGAGGGTGCGCCCGGATCTGATCTTCCCCTGGCCGGAGCAGGATCCCGCAGAAAAGAAAGAGGGGGACGCCGTCCTCGAGAAGCTGGAGGCGTTTCTGCGCGAACACGTCGACGCCGAGCGGATCGAGCGCGAAAGGGAGGTCCCCCGCGAGGTGATCGAAGGACTCAGGGATCTCGGCCTTTTCGGGGTCAAGATCCCCAGGGAGTACGGGGGGCTCGGCTTCAGCCAGCTCAACTACAACCGCATCCTTCACCTCGTCGCCAGTCACTGCGGCTCCACGGCCCTGCTCCTGTCGGTGCACCAGAGCATTGGGGTGTCGCAGCCGGTGATGATGTTCGGCACCCCCGAGCAGAAAAGCCGTTATCTGCCGCGTCTGGCGGCGGGGGCGATCAGCGCCTTCGCCCTCACCGAACCGGGGGTCGGCTCCGATCCTTCCCAGATGACGACGACGGCGGTTCCGACGGAGGACGGTTCAGCCTACCTCCTCAACGGACAGAAGCTCTGGACGACCAACGGCCCCATCGCCGAGCTGCTGGTGGTCACGGCGCGCACCAACGACCCGCAGGCGAAGCGCCCCGAGATCACCGCCTTCATCGTCGAGGGGTCCGACCCTGGGCTCAAGGTGGAGCACCGCTGCGACTTCATGGGGCTCAAGGGGATCCAGAACGGGCTCCTCTCTTTCAACAACGTCCGGGTTGCGAAGGAGGACGTCCTTGTCGGCCTCGGCGAGGGGCTGCGCCTGGCCCTTCGCACCCTCAATGTCGGACGCCTTTCAATCCCGGCCTTCTGCAGCGCGGTGATGAAGCACGCCCTGGCGATCTGCCGCACCTGGGGGAACGAGCGCCGCCAGTGGGGGGCGCCAATCGGGCGACACGAGGCTGTTGCGGACAAGATCGCCCGCATCGCCGCCGACACCTTTGCCGTCGACAGCCTGGCGTGGCTCTGCGCCGCCATGGCCGACCGTGGAGAGACCGATCTGCGCCTGGAGGCGGCGGCCGACAAGCTCTTCTGCACCGAGGCGGCGTGGCGCGCCCTTGACGAGACGCTGCAGGTGCGCGGCGGCCGGGGGTACGAGACGGCCGAGAGCCTGCGCGCCCGGAGGGAGGCGCCGATGCCCGTCGAGCGAATGCTGCGAGACGCCCGCCTCTATCTGATCGGCGAGGGGACGAGCGAGATCCTGCGCCTCTTCATCGCCCGCGAGGCTTTGGACCCCCATCTCAAGGCGACCGGGATCACCGCCGTTGCCGGCAGGCCGGACCTGCGCAGATCTCTGCGCTTCTATCCCCCCTGGTATTCGCACCTTCTCCTCCCCCGCCTGAAGCTCCCCGAGGGGGTGATCCTCCCCCGTCCCCTCAGGAGGCATCTGCGCTTCATCGAGAACGCCGCCCGCCGTCTGGCGCGGGACCTCTTCCACATGATGGTGCGTCACGGGACGGGGCTGCAGAAGCGGCAGATGATTCTGGGGCGTGTGGTCGACGTGGGGGTGGAGCTCTTCGCCATGGGGGCGGTGCTCTCAAGGGTCGCCGCTCCCGGCGCTCCGGCCGGAGCGGAGAAGCTCGCCGATCTTTTCTGCCGACAGGCGAGAAGACGCATCGCCGACCGGCGCCGCGCGCTCTGGCGCAACGACGACCGGCGCGCCTTCGCCCTGGCGCAGGACACGCTGGCGGGGGAATATCCCTGGCTCGAAGAGAACATCCTGTGCGCCTGGAAGTGAGGGACTACTTTTCCAGGCCCTCTTCAGGGGCGATGTTCAGCGCCACCAGAAAGCGGGAGACCATGTTGTAGGCGGCCACGGTCCCGATCAGTTCCACCACCTGCTGTTCGTCGGCCAGCGCGGCCCGCACGTCGGCGAAAGTCGCATCGCTCACCTCGATCCGGCGCGTCATCTCGGCCGTCAGGCGCAACACCGCCACCTCCGCCGCGTCGAAGAGCGGAGGGGCGGGATCTTCCTGCGCCATCCGTCGCACCCCCTCCAATTGTGCCTGCGTCCCCCCCGCCTCCAGAAACTCCGGAGCGTGATGGGCGAACTCGTAGTCCGCTCCGTTCAGCACCGCGACGGCGCAAATGGCCAGCTCACGAAGCCGGGGAGAAAGATCCAGATCGCTGCGCACGGCCCCCAGCAAAGCGTTCCAGCCACGGGCGAAAGCTGGACTGTGCAGCAGTATCCGGTCCAGGTGCAGCAGGCGGCCGCCGCGCCGGGCGCGTATCGCGGCCACAAGCTCGGGCGGTTCGTGAAGATCACTGGAGAGGTAGGGAATACGGGGCATCTCCTGTCGCCTCCTTGTCGAGGGGAGCCTACGGCGGGCTCCGTCTTTTCTCAGACGACGAGGTCGCCCACCCGAGTTTGCAGGATGCAAAAACGTCTTGTAAACCTTTAAGTTGACACTGTGAAACCAAAGGGCTTATTAAAGAGGATGAGTGTGCTCCGAAATGCCGGCTCAGAAGGAGAATTCCATGCGATTGGCAAAGCTGTCCCTTTTCGTCTTTTTCGGTCTTTATCTCTCTGGCTGCGCCGCTTCACAACCTCTCGTCTCCCTGCCCGAGTTTTTCCAGCCCAGGGAATTTCACCAAGGCAAGGAATTTTTTCACTCCGGGGAATTTTTCCAGAGTCCCGACGCACGGGTCGGCGTGGTGACCCGAAAACCCGAAGCCCCGGCCTTTATCCCCGAAGGAAATTATAGCCTGCTGGACCGAGTTGTTATCGCCGCGTCCAACGTCTCTTTGAACGAGCACGTCAAAACTCTCGATCTCTCGGGGTTCAAAGATGTTGAACAGGGGATATCCGAGGTCCTGCGCCGGAAAGGGTTCTCGGTCCGTCTCATTTCCGAAGTTCCCAGCCAGGACAATTTGCAGAATTTCAGTGACCCGAACCCCGACGATGAGGCCTACTTTGCCGCGAAAGACATGAGGTTCCTGCACCGAGACCTTGACGTGGACTTTCTCCTGATACTCGAGATCCGTCGAGCAGGTTTTGCCAGGCCCTACAGCGGATTACTCCCTCAGGAGCCTCCGAGGGCTGTATTCGATCTTCATGGCGAACTGGTAGACCTGAGAAACAATCGCCTGCTCTGGAATGCCTCGATCAGCAAATACGCCTCTCCCGACGGAGAATGGGACGAGCCGCCGGCGTTCCCCGCCCTGACGAACAGCTTCTTCATTGCGCTCGAGGAGGCCAAGAAACAGATCATCGAAACGCTCTCCGGAGACGGAGCGGAAAGCGGATCTGAAAGTTCTAAATCCGCTGGCGCGGCCTTGTAGTTGTCTTGGGCTGGTCAGAGTGTGGCCTGGTGTGACGAATCGGGTTTTGCACCTGGCGACGCAGCAGTTTGCGGCGGACCGGATCCATCAGAAAAGGTAAAAAGCTTGTCGAGAACAGGCAAACGGCCGACCCCCATGTGGGAGTCGGCCGTTTGCTTGGGATCCGTTGCAAGGCCTTGCTCTGTTTTTTTATTGAGGTTAAAGGTCGCGTCCTTGCAACTGTGCGAGGCTTCTGGTGAGAGACCAATAAACCCGATCCAAGAATGTTTTTATCCGCAGATTACAAAGATTTTCAGATGGATCCCAGGTTGATCTGGCTAATCTGCGGATCTATCTCCCTTTGGAGACTGTAATATCCACATGCAACTCGTCAGCGACCTTGGCCAGACCCCTTTCCACACTCTGCATCGAAGCTTCAGCGGGCGCCCGGACGTGGATGTCCATCAGATACATGGCCGTGCCGCTTTCGGGGGAGGGTTGGACCTGGGATTTCAGGTCGATGATGTTCACTGCGCGGTCAGCGAGGAATCGACTGATCTTGTAGACGATCCCCGCCTGGTCGACCCCTTCGACGTGTACCGTCCAGAGATCTGACTCGTCGCGTCGCTCCATGCGGGGACCCTTGAGGGGCCGCAGGAAGGCCGAGATCCCCTTCTCCCGCTCGAGCCGCCGGCACTCCCGCGACAGAGCCTCCTCCAAATCCCCCTTGCAGGAGAACAGAAGGATAAGAGAGAACTCGTCGGCCAGCAGCGTCATGGTGCTGTCCTCGAGGTTGCAGCCGTTTTCGTAGAGCATTCGGGTCACGTCGGCGACGATCCCGGGGCGGTCCTCGCCGAAGGCGGTCATGATGAAGCGGGTTTCCATCGTCTCCTCCTTTGGATGCAACTTCGTACGTTGGCCTCGGACACACCCTTTTTGACGCAAGGCGGACAAACGTATCCAGGCGATCTCTTCGACGCGCGCCCCTCAGTTTCACACCCCCGCCTGAGTTTGAAGACTAAGGTAAGGGCGAGCCCTTGTCCAGGTCTAAAAGTCTTCATCTGCGTCAATCGGCGAAATCTGCGGATGAAAAAACCCGAAGCCCATAGCCTCTGCGGCACGCGGCCAAGCGACGTCGCAACCGTTCCGGTGCGACGTCGCCAGTTTCTGCGGCGCGGCCCTGCCGCTTTTCCCAAAAGGTGTAAGTTCTTGAAAAGGCATGCTTTCCGGGTCGGCCTTTTCGGGCACGGCAATTGAAGTGTCCTAGGTATCGGCGCCTGTACCGATGAATCCCTGAAAGATCGATTCATTCGAGGTGCAGACAAAATTGATATACTTGTAACGATTTGATTTCCCGAAAGGACGGAATCGATGGATATCAACAAACTCACCCAGAAGACACAGGAAGCGCTGCAGGAAGCCCAGAATCTCGCGCTTCGATTCGGACACATCGAAGTCGACGGCGAGCACCTCCTCTCGGCGCTGCTGCAGCAGAAGGGGGGGCTCGTCCCGCGCCTGCTGGAGAAGATGGACGTGTCGGCAGAGAGCTTTGCCGCCGCCCTGAAACGCGAGTTGGAGAAGCGGCCGAGCGTGTCGGGTCCCGGCGTCGAAAGCGGCAAGATCTACGTCACCCAGCGTTTCAACCGCCTGCTCATCAAGGCCGAGGAGGAAGCCAGGCGCCTGCGCGACGAGTACGTGAGCGTCGAGCACGTTCTGATGGCCCTCGTCGAGGAGGGGACGGCGACTGCGGCCGGACGTCTCTTCAAGGAGTTTGGCGTCACCCGCGACCGGGTCCTGCAGGCCCTGACCGCCGTCCGAGGACATCAGAGGGTCACGAGCCAGGATCCCGAGGGGACGTACGAGGCGCTGGAGAAATACGGGCGAGACCTCGTCAAGGAGGTGCAGAAAGGGAAGCTCGATCCCGTCATCGGCCGCGATGCCGAAATCCGGCGGGTGATCCGAATCCTTTCGCGAAAGACGAAGAACAACCCGGTCCTTATCGGCGAGCCGGGGGTCGGAAAGACCGCCATCGTCGAGGGGCTGGCGCACCGCATCGTGCGCGGCGACGTCCCCGAGGGCTTGAAGGACAAGACCGTCTTCGCCCTCGACATGGGGGCGCTTGTCGCCGGCGCCAAGTACCGCGGCGAGTTCGAGGAGCGCCTGAAGGCGGTGCTGAACGAGATCCGCGAGAGCGAGGGGCGCATCCTCCTTTTCATCGACGAGCTGCACACCATCGTCGGGGCGGGGAAGGCCGAAGGGGCCATCGACGCCGGCAACATGCTCAAGCCGATGCTCGCCCGCGGCGAGCTGCACTGCATCGGCGCCACCACGCTTGACGAGTACCGCAAGTACATCGAGAAGGATGCCGCCCTGGAGCGGCGCTTCCAGCCGGTCGTCGTCGATCAGCCATCGGTGGAGGACACCGTGAGCATCCTGCGCGGCCTCAAGGAACGCTTCGAGGTGCACCACGGCGTGCGTATCCAGGACGGCGCCCTGGTCGCGGCGGCGACGCTGTCGAACCGCTATATCTCCGACCGATTCCTCCCCGACAAGGCGATCGACCTCGTGGACGAAGCGTGCGCGACGATCCGCACCGAGATCGACTCCCTCCCCCAGGAGCTGGACGAGGTCACCCGGCGCGTGATGCAGCTCGAGATCGAGGAGGCGGCCCTCAAGAAGGAGAAGGACTCCGCCAGCAAGGAGCGTCTCGAGACGCTGCGGCGCGAGCTGGCCGACCTGCGCCACGAGGGGGATACTCTGCGAGCCCAGTGGGAGGCGGAGAAGGAGGGGATCAAGAAGGTGCAGGTGCTGCGCGAGGAGATCGAGAAGGTGCGCCAGGAGATCGAAGTCGCCGAGCGCAATTACGACCTGAACAGGGCCGCCGAGCTCAAGCACGGACGCCTCCCCCAGCTCGAAGCCGATCTGCGAAAGGCCGAGGAGGCCGGGAGAGGGAAGGAGGGGCCGCGCCTGCTGCGCGAGGAGGTCACCGAAGAGGAGATCGCCGAGATCATCTCGCGCTGGACCGGCATCCCCGTGACGCGCCTGGTCGAAGGGGAGCGCGAGAAGCTCCTCAAGCTCGACGAGATCCTGCACCAGAGGGTCATCGGGCAGGACGAGGCGGTGCAGCTCGTAGCCGATGCGGTCATCCGCGCCCGGGCCGGCATAAAGGACCCGCGCCGCCCCATCGGCTCCTTCATCTTCCTCGGCCCCACGGGGGTCGGCAAGACCGAGCTCGCCCGCACCCTGGCTGCGACCCTCTTCGACTCGGAGGAGAACATCGTGCGCATCGACATGTCCGAGTACATGGAGAAGCACACGGTAAGCCGCTTGATCGGCGCCCCTCCCGGCTACGTCGGGTACGAGGAAGGGGGGCAGCTCACCGAGGCGGTCAGGCGCAAGCCCTACAGCGTCATCCTCTTCGACGAGATCGAGAAGGCGCACCACGACGTCTTCAACGTGTTGCTGCAGATCCTCGACGACGGCCGGGTGACCGACTCGCAGGGGCGCACCGTCGACTTCAAGAACACGGTCATCATCATGACGAGCAACATCGGCTCTCAGTTCCTCCTCGACGGCGTCACCTCCGACGGCCAGATCAAGGAAGGGGCGCGCGATCTCGTCATGCGCGAGCTTCGGGCCAACTTCCGTCCCGAGTTCCTCAACCGCGTCGACGATATCGTCCTGTTCAAGCCGCTCACCCTCGCCGAGATCGAGCGCATCGTCGATCTGCTCACCGAGGAGCTTCGCCGGCGACTCGCCGACCGGCGCATCCGCCTCGAGGTCGCCGACGAGGCAAGGCGTTTCATCGCCGAGAACGCCTACGACCCCGTCTACGGCGCCCGTCCTCTGAAGCGCTATATCCAGCGCAACCTGGAGACCCGCATCGGCCGAGCTCTGATCGGCGGAGAGATCCGGGAAGGGGCTGTCATCACCATCGGGGTCGAGGCCGGGGAGCTCACGGTCTCCCATGCCGTGGAAGCCGAAACGGTGTCGTAGGACGAAGACGAGACGAAGGTTTTTTCTCGCTTTTCCGCGCCATTTCCCGAATAATAAGACGATGAAGATAAGGCGCAGGGCTTCGGCTGATAGAGCGGAGAGCGCCGATGGAGGGTCTCAATTCACTTGAATGGATGAATGAATATGACCAGGCGCAAGAGATTCGGTGAAATTCTGATCGATGCCGGAGTGATCGACGAAGAGTCGTTGAACAAAGCTCTGCTGACCCAGAAGGAGGAGCCGGGAAAGGCGCTCGGCGAAGTCCTTGAAGAGATGGGGATCGTCTCACAGAAGGATATCGCGGTCGCCCTCTCGCGGCAGTTCGGCTACCGGACCGTCAGCGGTATCGCGCGCCATTCCTTCTCGAAGGATCTTCTCAAACTCATCCCCGAGACCGAAGCGCTCAAGAAGTCCATTTTTCCCCTCAAGATGGAGGAAAAGACCCTTTACCTCGCCATGGTGAATCCGCTCGACATCGGCGCCCTCGACAGCATCTCCTTTCGGACGGGTTTGCGCATCGTGCCCTGCGTCACCACCTCTTTCGAGATTCAGGAGGCGGTCAGGCAGCACTATCTGGGCGAAGAGCATCTGCAGGAGAAACTCCTCGGAGGGGGTCGATGGTCGGTGCTGGTCGTCGACGATCACGAATTGGTGCGGGCCGCCGTCGCCGCGGCTCTGCGCCGTGAAGACTGCGATGTGACCGAAGCGATCAACGGGACCGAGGGGCTGAAGGTCGCCCTGAAGACGCTTCCCCACCTCATCGTCGCCGACATCCTCATGCCCCAGATGGACGGGCACCAGATGTTGCGCAATCTCAGGGGTAATCCGGCGACGTGCGACATTCCGGTCATCGCCTTTTCCGCCAAATCGACTCCCGAAGACGAAGCCAGGGCCCTCGATATGGGCTATTTCGATTTCATTCCCAAGCCGATCAACCAGGTGAGACTTGTGGCGCGGGTGAAGCGGACGCTGCGGTTCGTCTACGAGAAGAAGGGGAACCAGAAGGTGTATTACTGATCGACGCTCTTACATTTCAAACCCTAAGGGGCCGTCCGGGCAATCGGGCGGCCTTTTTTTATATCTAAAGGAGTAGGAATATATATCCTTAAAAACATTCTAATTTGCATTTATGGTTGGTACAATTTTGCATACTCTGGTCTGAAGTGGACTGAAACTTAATTTTGCTTTGGGGCCCGGCTAAGAATAGGTGTCTTGGGTAAATTGTCCAATCACTTGAATCGCGGCATAAGGAGGTAAGTGATGAAAAGGTACAAAGTTTTTGTTGCACTATCGTTCTTTGCAGTTTTCTTTGCAACGAGTTTTGGAATGCCAGCCCATGCCGCCCAACCGGATCATGGCTCTCTCAGTGGCTATGCGGCGCCAACCGGCCTTGAAGCGACCGATTTCGGCTCGGATGTTCTACTTGTCTGGGATGCATATCCGGCCTCGAATTTCCCGGCAAATTGCACACACGGCAGGGAAATTCGTATTTACCGCAAGGCCAGCGGCGGCGATGCATACGATCAGATCAGCTCGGTAACAGCGGGCTCCATTGAGTATTTTGATGAAGCTCTCGCGAATGATGTCTATACCTATAAACTTCAGGCAAGGTGCAACGCACCGCCGATCAACAACAATCTGAGTGAGTTTTCAGATATTGCCATAGCTGAAGTAATTTGGGCTGCTGCTTGTGCTGGAGCTCCGACCGTAGAGGTGTCTGCGTCACCATCTTCCCTCTGGCCCCCCAATGGAAAGATGGCGGAAATCACAGTTTCGGGCAGCATCATTCTGCAGGACAACTGCACGTTGCCTGGAACCAGTTACTCTATCGTGGACGAGTACGGTGAACTCTCAACCAATGATCCGATCGAGATCGGCCTGACGTCGGGAACTTTCAATTTCCAAGTCTATCTGGAGGCGTCGCGCCGTGGCGATGACTTGGATGGCCGGCTGTATACGATCAAGATCGAAACCCAAGACGGTGGAGTGGCTACTGTTCCGGTAATCGTCCCACACGACCAACGAAAAAAATAATAACCAATGCCCTGCAGAAGGCCGCTCCCGCAGGGGCGGCCTTCTGCTCTTCTTAAATACAATTCTTCATCCCTCCCGGTCTTCTCCGCTTCAAGCTCCGAAAAGGAGCACCATCCAGGCTTATCCCCGTATATCTCCATGGATATATAATTCTATATCTTAATCAAACCTTGCCTTCCGAAATAAAGGATGTAATTGAATCTTACAGAGGTATGGTTCTTGTGATGATTTGGGGATGATGTCAGGTGTACCTCTAGGGCTCCACCCCTGCCTACCAAAAAGGGGTATTCAAATCGCCGGCGCAAGGCCGGAGAAGGAGGTGCGAATGGACATTGTAGTTTCTCGAGAGCGGCAGATCGTCGAACGTAAGAGACAACACACACGGGAGATATGCCATGACACGACAGAAGACGTTCATCGCACTGTCAGCCATCCTCGCTCTGGGGGTGTCATCCTTCATCGCCGGCTGTGGGGGCGGATCGGGCAGTGAGCCGACTGCCGAGATCTCGGTGCAGTCTGCAAAGGGACCATCGGGGGTCTCGACTATGGCGACAGAGCGGGGCATTTTACCGACAGCTTATTCGGGCAATTTCGTCTCCTCCGATGACGACCAGGTCTGTTACGACATGGAGGCGCTGGAGATCATCGGAGAAGTCACCGAAGAGATGCGCGGCTTCAAAATCGATCCTCCAGCAAACTTCAGCAATGCCTATGTTTCATTTACTCTCTCCAGCGATGGTAAGTATCTGGATTGGGAAAGCGCCAATTCTACAGTACTTGCCGTCATCGTGAAGGGTGGCCCTAATTTCTATGTCTTCGACTATGTCGGAACCGGTTTTGATTGGGACAAGGCCCTTTTCTCCCCTACGAACAAAGGGGGAAATATTCCCACGATCAGCCATTACAACGTCTGTTACATGCCCGATGTCCCCGAAGGTGACCAGGGCTGCACGCCGGGGTACTGGAGAAATCATGCCGACCGCTGGGTCGGTGTGGATCCCGGCGATGACTTCGATGCAACTTTTGACGTAGACCTTTTCAATCCGAATATCACTTTGGGACAGGCTATTTGGCTCGGGGGGGGCGGCGTCGACGCACTTGCTCGCCATGCCACGGCCGCACTCTTGAACGCCTACGCAAAGCTGGACGGGTCTAACGGACAATTTGTCAACTATCCCTATACGGTGGATGAGGTTATTCAGATGGTGCAGGGTGCCGTTGCGAACGGCACTATAGAAGCAACCAAAGATGAGTTCGAAGAAGCCAACGAACTCGGCTGTCCGCTCAGCGGGACCCCGGCCGACCCAGTGATTCCTTGAGGGAGTACCGAAGAGGGGGAGACCGTGGAGTTGACGTCCACGGTCTCCCCCTCTGTCACCCTCGGTGTCGTCAGCGTACCAAGTTCGAAGAGGGGCGCGAGAGGCGAAGACAGATCTACGCATATGATCTCATGGGGTTCAAGGGAGAGGAGAGAGTCGAGGGGAGCATCCCCTCCGTCGGCGATCCGTGCCAGGGGTACGAAGGCGCCTATGGGCGGGTGACCCGGACCGAGCTGGAGCATGTCCGCGACACCCTGTATGTGAACCACGGCGAAATGAAGGTGGGGATCTGGAGCGAATCGTACTGATTCGCTGACTAAGGAAATCCCCCCTGGCCCCCTTTATAAAAGGGGGACTGCTTACTGAGAGACGAAGGGGCCCGCGAGGGCCTCTTCGTCTCTCAGGCGATTTTAGGCGACCCCCTTCTTCTGGGCGTACAGCGTCAGGTCGACCCGGTTGTCGATGCCGAGCTTTTTGTAGATGTTGTGCAGGTGGATCTTCACCGTCCCCTCGGTGATCAGAAGATTGGCGCCGATCTCGCGGTTGCTCATCCCCCTGGCGACGAGGCGCACGATCTCGATCTCCCGGGGAGTGAGGATGGTGGAGATGCGACGGACTCCGGCTTCGCGGTGCAGCAGCTTCTCGACAGCGCGGCTGAGTGAGTCAAGCTCCAGCCATTTTCCCCCCGAATGCACCTTACGGATGCACTGGGCGAGGCGCTCTGGAGGCATATTTTTCAGCACCGCTCCGCGCACGCCCAGGCGGATCGCCTCCATCGCCGTTTCATCGTCGAGAACGTCTGTGAGAAGAATCGCCCGCGTCGGCACCTCTGAGTGACGAAGCCTTTTGAGAAGCTCAAATCCCTTCATACCCCCCAAGGCGTTGTCGAGGACGAGAATGTCGGGGCCGTGGCGAAGAATGGCCTGAAGCGTTTCTTCGCCGGTGAGGCAGCGCGCCACCGCTTCGAAATCCTCCTGCTGCGCGCAGAAGCGTTCGAGCCCGTCGAGAAAGAGCGGGTGTCCGTCCGCAAGTACCAGAGTGATCTTCATCGTTTCCCCTCCAGAGAACACGGCTGGTGAAATCGTAGCAAGAGGTCTGTTTCACGTGCGCCGTTCATGAAGAAACGAAAAAACCCATCTTCAAGGGCGAAGATGGGCCTTCAGCTTTTCTTGTGGTGAAAGCTGGATCCTCTCTTCGGCGACTCGGCTGTCCGCGTGGGACCCGTGGTTCTGCGTCACCGGATTGCTCCGGTTTTGCTCTTATCGGAGAAGCAGAATTAATTTGAAACTAAAGATAAGTTAATTTTAAACTTAGGTCAACCCCTAATGCATTATTTCCTGATGGGAGCAGCGATTAGCGGCGTATTTTTGCGGCTGCCTCTGCCGAGAATGAACGCAGGTCGTCTTCATCGAGTCCACGCGGACGATCACGGTCGTGGTCGACGATGCAGAAAAAGCCGAAGGGCTCCTCAAAAGGGTTGATGAGCTGATGGGGGTCGTCGGGAGCGATGTAGGCGGTGTCGAGAAAGTTCATCTCGCGAACTTCGCCTGCCAGGAGAATTTCACCCTTCCCGCGGATGCAGACGACGACGTGTTCGTGGACATGTTTCTCCAGGGAGGAATGGCCTCCGGGAGCGATTTCGAAATAGCGCAGGTCGAAGCGGGCGCTCTCGCCCCGCCCGCCGACCAGGACATGGCGGGCGATGGCGGCCCAGCCGCCGTCTTCGGCCTTGTAGCGCTCGGCCTCGATCCCCTCCCAGCCGGACTCGGCGAAACGGTGAAGGCGGCTCGTGTTCTCCTGCGCCGCCGCGGGACCGGCCTGCGCCCAGTCGCAGCTCACGCCGCTCGTCTGTTCACGCCCGTCGCCGGGGATCCAGTCGCAGGAAAGGGGGGGTAGGGTTTTCTCTTTCATGGACCTGATCCCTGTAGTTGAAGGTTTGAGATCAACGGCGATTTTCCCCTCCTATTTTAGAAGGGGCTGGGGGTGGTAAGGTCTGCTCCCGATCTCTACCACCCCCCAACCCCCTCCTGATCCAGGAGGGGGAGTTTCATTCTTCTTCATCCAGCACCACCAGCGCTTTGAGCGACTCACCTCCTTCGGCGGTGATTCGGAAGGCTTCACCGGCGCCCTCGAGAGGGAAGCGGTGGGTCACCAGATCCTTGGCCCGGATCACTCCGCGGGAAATCAGATCGAGAGCGTCGCGGGTGTCATACGGGCCGCACGAGTAGGAGCTGGCCAGAGTGATCTCGTTGAAATAGAGGTAATGCTGCTCCACCTCGAGAAGGCGCCCCGGGGGGGCGGGGGTGAAGAAGAGGACCGTCCCGCCAGGGGCGCAGGCGCGGATGCCGTCGAGCATCGCCTGGGGGGTGCCTGGGCCGATGATGACGCGGTGCGCCCCTTCGCCTCCGGTCAGTTCGCGGGTGCGCGCCGCCAGGTCTTGCTTCGAGACGTCGATAACGGCCTCGGCTCCGAACTCGAGCGCCTTCGCCAGGCGCCAGGCGTTGAGGTCGGCGCCGATCACCCGGGCGGCGCCGAAGGCGCGGGCCGTCATGATGTTGAGCATCCCCATGACCCCCAGCCCTGTCACGAGGACCGTCTCCCCTGGCTGCAGGCTGCACTTGCGGACCCCCTTGACGGCGCAGGCGGCCGGCTCAACCAGGGAGCCGGCCTCGAAATCGACCCCCTGGGGGATCTTCAGGGTGTCAGCGAGGTTCTCCTCGGGAACCCGCACGTACTCGGCCATCCCGCCGGGATCGAGGCGACTCTTCTTCCAGACGGGGCAAAGGGAGTAGAGCCCGCGGCGGCATCGCTCGCAGACGAAGCAGGGGGCGTGATGGTGCATGAAGACCCGGTCGCCGGGAGCGAAGGCGTTCACCTCGCTTCCGACCGCCGCCACGACGCCGGCCGGCTCGTGTCCCAGCACCAGGGGGGCCTTGGCGCGGATGTACCAGTCCATGACGTCGCCGGAGCAGACGCCGCACGCCGCCGTTTTGACAAGGATCTCCCTCGGACCGATGGACGGGACGGGGCGCTCTTCGATGCGCACGTCGCCGAAGTCGTGAACGACCGCGGCCCTCATCGTTTTGGGAATTACCTTCATTCCATCTCCCCCGGGACGATGGCGTACTTGATCCCTTCTCCGCGCTGCAAACAGCGAAGCGCTTTCTCGACATCCGGCAGGGGGAATCGGCCGGAAATGAGGGGAGAGACGTCGATGGCGCCGTCGACGAGGAGCCGGCGCGCCTCGGCGACCGCTGCCGGGGTGAAGTGAAAGGCCCCCTGAAGCGTGATCTCGTCGTAGTGGAGACGGTAGGTGTCAAAGGCAACCTGCGTCCCCGCCGGGCACCCTCCGAAAAGGAGGATGCGTCCCCCCTTGCGGACCATGCCCGGCGTCGCCTCCCAGACCTCCGGCAGCCCCGTGCATTCGATCACCTGATCGGCGCCGCGTCCCCCGGTCAGCTCGCGGATCAGGGGGAGCGCATCGTCGTGCGAAACGTCGACCACCACGTCGGCGCCGAGGGCGCGGGCGAGTTCGAGGCGAACCGGACGGCGTCCGGTGACGATGATCCGGCCGGCCCCTTTGGCTCGCGCCAGAAGGAGAAAGAGAAGGCCGATGGGACCGCAACCGATGATCAGCACCGTTTCGCCCGGGCGGATCGGCTGGAGGCGGTGGCCGTAGACGACGCAGGAGAGAGGCTCCAGAAAAGCCGCCTCCTCGAAGCTGAGGTGATCGGGCTTGGAGAAGACGTTGCGGGCGACGATGTGGGCCGGAAGGAGGATCTGCTCGGCGAAGGCCCCGAGGACTTTGGTATCCATGATCGATTCGCAGAGATTCTCCTGGCCGGCGACGCAGTAGAAGCACTCTCCGCAGGGGGCGGAATGGACCGCCATGACCGCCTCTCCCGGGGCGAAAGGGGCGCCCTCGCCCGCCGCGAAGACGATGCCTGAAAACTCGTGGCCGAAGGGAGAGGGGAAGGGGATCTTGGGGTGTCCCCTGCGCCATGCCTTCAAGTCCGTTCCGCAGGTCAGGGCGGCGGCGATATCGACGACGATTTCACCCGGAGCTGGCGATGGGGAGAGAATCTCTCGGAATTCGGTGCGGCCGGGCGCCGTCAGAAGGTGGCCTTTCACGTCAACAATACCTCACAAAATGAAATGGCAGCCATTCTAATACCCTCCCCATCTGCTGACAAGTTCTTCTTATTCGAGGCCCAGGGCGGTTCTCGAAAAAGATTGTCAGGCAGGGAGAATTCTATATAATGGGATAAAAGTGATCCTTTTTCGGATCTTAACGAAAACCTTTCCCGTTGAAAGAGAGGTTATCATGCGGATCGACATTCTCTGCAAACCTGAAAGCAGCCGGCGCTGTGAAAAGACGCTCGAAAACGTGCGCGAAGCGCTGCAGGAGATGGGCGTAGAGGCCGAGGTGCATATGTTCCGGGATCGGCGCAAGATGATCGACTACCGGGTCTATGTCTCTCCCGCCGTTCTCATCGACGATCAGGTGCGGGTGGCCGGACGCATTCCTGAAGTGCGGGAAATCAAGAGCCTGCTGGCCGAGCGCCCCCGTTATCTCAATCGAATGAACGTCGCCTGAGTCCGGCGGCTCGTCTGCGCATATAAAGCCCTCCTTTCGTTGAAAGGAGGGCTTTACATTTTGGCGGGGTTGGGCTAGTTTTTTTCTGTCCGATAATAAAGCATCATACCGGGTTTCCGGGGGAAAACCCTGGGCCAGTGATGGGGAAGCGCCGATGGAGATGATAATGGCAAATGTTTTACTGGCCGATAACACCGATTCCTTTGTGGAACTTGAGAAGTTCTTCCTCGAAGGAAACGGTCATCGAGTAGATACCGCCCGGTCGGGCGAAGAGGTTTTCGCGCAACTCGAGACGGTCCAACCCGACATTCTGCTCATCGATTTCAATCTGAGCGGAATCGGAGGGGACGAGGTCTGCCGGCGCCTGCGCAGCAGCGAGCGCTGGAAATCTCTGCCGGTCATCGTCGTGACGTCCTCGGGGCGCGACGAAGAGGTGCGCCAGTGTCTCGAAGCAGGTTGCGACGATTACATCACCAAGCCGATCTCCAGAAGGGAACTGATCGAAAAGGTGCAACGGGTTCTCGGCAAGGTGCGCAGGCGCACCTCCGAGCGAATCGCTCTTTCGCTTCGCGTCATGATTCAGTCGGGGGAAAAACGCTTCCTGGCTCATGCCCGCGACCTCTCCACCACCGGCATCTTCATCGGCACCCAGAACATCTTCCCCATCGGAACCGTGCTGGAGATGAAGCTCGAAATCCCCGGAGGAAAGGCTCTTCCTCTGCTGGGGATCGTCAAACGGATCCAGGAAGGCGCCGAGTCCGGAATGGGGGTCTATTTCATTCGCCACGATCCCCGAGGGCAGAAGATCATCGCCAGGCTCATCGGCCAGAAACGCGAAGAAGGGGCTGTGGAGCCCGCCGCGGCGCCGGCCGCCACAAACGATGCCCGGGAGAGTTCTGAGGAAATCGCCCGCCTGAAGCGTCGCATCGCCGATCTCGAATCGGAGAACCGGGAGTTTGCCGAGCAGATCATCAATATCGAAGAGGTGAACAACGTATTGTCCAACCTCTATGTCGCCTCCTCCCGCCTGCATGCGGTCCTTGACCGCAGCAGGGTCGCCACCATCATCAACGAGGTCGTGATCAATTTCATCGGCGCCGAGAAATTCGCCCTTCTGACCCTCGATCAGGAGTCGGGAGAGTTGCGCTTCGAGACGGGAGAAGGGTTTGGAGACGGGGAGTTTCCAAGGATTTCGGCATCCGAAGGGATTTGGAGGGAGGTCGTGGAGGAGGGGCGGAGCTCTTTCAGCGAGGACGCGGTCGCCGAAGGATCGGACGACCCCCTGAAGCCGATTGCCGCCATCCCTTTGCGCATTCACGAGCAGCCGATCGGCGTCCTGGCCATCTACCGTCTCTTCGTCCACAAGGAGAGCTTCAACCCCCTCGACTACCAGCTCTTCTCCATGCTCGCCGAGCACGCCGCCGGAGCCCTCTTCTCCTCCAGAATCTACGAGGAGTCCGAGCGCAAGCAGAAGACGTATCGAGGGTTCATGGATCTGCTTCTTAAGTAGCAGGAGCCAGGAGCCAGAGGACAGAGGACGGAAGACAGAGGACTGAAGACAAAGGCAGAGCCTGCCTTATAATCTTGAATCTTGAACCTCTGGCCTAGCGCCTGATTTTTTCCGCCGGGACGAGGACTCCTTCCGCCACGGCGAACCCGACGATTTCCTCCCCTTCGCGCCGGCCGATGCTCCCGCCGAAAATCTGCGCGGGGGTGTGCTCCCCGTCGGCTCCCTTCAGCAGCTTCAGAAAGTCCTCCTCGAGAGATTCGCAGATCACCTGATCGCCCCGGCGCAGGAACAGCGCTGTGGAGCCGACGGGGCGAAAGAGGGCGACGAATTCCTGCAGGTCGGCTTCTTCCCCCATCTCCTGCAGCTCCAGCAGTTCGTAGGAAAAGGAGACGAGGCGCACGCCGGGCGCCAGGCGCCAGCGTCTGTCCCAGGCGGTGCGCGGAGCACTCCCATCCGGGCGCGGCGGTGTCTCTTCCCCCATCAGCGTCTCGGCGTAATGAAAGTGAAAGCGCATCAGATCGAGAGCCGCGGGCAGAAGGCTCTCTTTTCCCCTCTCTCTGAACAGTGTCGTGACGAATTTCTCCTGTTGTTCGTAGACCACGGCGGGGGTCCACCCCGCGGAGGTGGCGCAGCGCTCCTGTCCGACCCCTCCGGGGCCGCAGGCCCAGGCGGAGAACGCTTCGAGGAACTCGGAGGCCGTCAATTCCGTGGAGCGAAGCAAGGCGGGAAAGAAGGCGACCGCCCGCCCGATGTTGTAGAAGATGTCGGCGGCGGCGGCCAGGTGGCGGCAGCGGTCGAGTTCGGCGGCGCTGCAGGTGGCATGCTCCAGGATACGGTACGGCGGGGCGCTCTCTGAGCGGATGCCGAATTCATCGCGGCGGCGGTAGAGGGCCGTGCCGGGCAGGACCGCCAGGGGAAAGATCTCGATGTGGTTGGGGGAGAGTTCCAGAGCGGTTTCGAGACTCGCCCGAAAGCCGTTGTAATCGTCCCCGGGAAGACCGTAAATGAGGTCGAAGCCGAAGACGATCCCCTCGCTCTGCAGCAGGTGGATCTTTCGTTTGAAAATTTCGGGATCGAACGCCCTGTGGATGTTGCGCAGCACCTCGGGGCGGGCCGATTGCAGGCCGATCTGAATCGAGCAGCGCAACTGCGAGAGGAAGTGAACGGTCTCCCGGTCGAGGAACTCGGCCTTCGCTTCGATGTGATAGTGAATCTGGGGGGCCGTACGGAGGATCAGTCGCAGGATCTCCTTTCCTCTCTCGGGCGGGTAGTTGAAGGTCGAATCGAGGACCCAGATCTGCTCCACGCCCGAGCGGGTGAAGAGGTCGAGTTCGGCTTCCAGACGCCGGGGGGAGACGCTGCGCACTCCCCGGGTGCCGCGCCCGTCATAGCAGTAATCGCAGGTGAAGGGACACCCCCGCGACGTCTCCCAAAGGACTCCCGCAGACGGTCTGAGAAGCCCGCTCAGCCAGGGTGAGAGGGTAAGATCCTCCGTTTCGAGCCGCTCCGGACCCGTCACGACGCCCTCGGCGCTTTTCACCGTCACCCCGGCGATTCCCGCCGGATCCGCGCCCCTCTCCAAATGCTCCACCACGTCCCGAAACGCGCTTTCCCCTTCTGCGCGCACCACGGCATCGAAGCCTCCCTCGGCCAGGATCGACGCAGGGTCGGCGTTGGCTTCGGGACCCCCGGTGACGAGGTAGACGGAGGGGCTCGCTTCCTTGATCCTGCGGCTCAGGTCGAGCACGGCCGCCCGGTTCCAGGTGTAAAGGGGGAAAGCCGCCACCCGTGGTTTCTCGCTCAGGATCTGCTGTGCGATCTCCTGCGGTGCGTCCTCCGGGAAGAAATCGAGGATGCGGACGCCGGACTGCAGCCGCGGCGGCAGTGCGGCCGCAAGACATCCCGAAGCCAGCGAAACGGCCTGGGGGGATCGGTGGGCGTGCAGCGTGGCGAAGACGACGGAAAAGGATTGTTTCATCAGACGCTCCCGAAGGACGGCAGGTGAGGAGAGTCTTCCGCGGGGGGATCGCGCTTCAGATGCCGGCGGCTCAGGCAGATGCCGTGCCGGGCGAAAACGGGACTCAGTTCCTCGAACCGTTTGCGCAACTGCACCAGGGTGAGCTGGTAGCCGTAACGCATGATATGGTTGCGCGCCTCGTTGCTCATCGGGTTCTGGAAGAAAAGGAGGGACTCTTCCGGTCCCGGTTCGATCACCACGATGTCGACTTCGGGGTGGGCGCGCCTGTGATTCTGAAGGGCGAGATTGAACTTCTCTCGGCTCTCGATACGCTGCGCCTGCTCCCATGCGAAGGTTGTCCCAAGTTCGGCGATCGCCGAGCAGCGGCCGAAGGAGAGAGACGGCAGACACGAGTGTTCCGGGTCGTTTCGCACCGGAACTCGCGGGTTGATGACGACGACGAGCCGGGCGCCGCGTTCGATGGCGATGTCGATGTGGCTGACATCCCCGGTGGACCCGTCGATGAAGTAGCGGCCGCCCACCTTGTGGGGGCGAAAAAAAGTAGGAATGGCGCTGCTGGCGGTGATCGCCTGACAGATGTGCACATCCCGGAATCCTTCGCTGCCGAAGACGACCCGCTCTCCCTGGTCGAGGTCGTAGGCGGGGATGTAAAGAGGCGAGTCGAGGCGCTCGAAATCGTCGATGATCCCCTCGCTGCGGAAGGCGTCACAAAGATATCTCTCCAGCGGCTCGAGAGAGTAGAAGCCGGCGGGGAACTGCTCCTGAAGGATGTGGAAGATGTCGGTGCGGGCGAAGGTCCAGCGACTCTTGCGGTAGTGTCGGTAGATCTTGAAGAGATTGCGCCCTACGTCCCGGAACGAGGCGAAAACCTCGCGGGCGTCGAGGCGATAGATGTCGGAGCGGCGCCAGTTGAAAACCCGGCGTTCGTTGCGCATGATCGATCGGTACAGAAGCGCCGGCGCGATGCGGTTCGCCATGAGGGCGGCGATGACCGAACCGGCGCTCACGCCGATGAACATGTCGAAGCGCCGGCTGTTGAACCCCGGTCTGAAGAGTCGGTCGAGGGCGGTCAGACAGCCGATCTCGTAGGCGGCGCCCATGATGCCGCCGCCGGCGGTGATCAGGGCCGTCTTGTCCTGTCTGGTCGTCATGCGCACCTGCCATCCGGCGGCTGAAACGCCGGAAAGGGACATATCCCCCGGACCTCAGCGCTTGGGCCGGACCTTGATGCGGGGGCGAGCCTTGTCGACCTCCACGATGAATTCAACTTCACGGTCGCCGAATTTCTCTCTGATCTGAGCTCTTTGCTTCTCCAGAAAAGTGCGCAGTTGCTCACGGTCCGGCACCGTTCCCCCCCCTGAAGGGACGGCATCTCGCGCGGCGACGAGCTGCCGGTAGATCGACTCGACCTCATCGTTCGCCGAGCTGCGCGAACGGGTCGGAGGAGGGCTCGCCTGCCGGGGCGAAGCCGTGGCGACGGGGCGCACTCGGCGACCCTCCTCCACCTGCCGCATGATGCGGTCCCAGTGCCCCATGTAGGTGTGAAAGCGGGTGGCGACGTTCTGGAAGCGGAAGCGAAGATCGGTCTGGGTGATGTGACGGGTGGCGAATTTTCGCAGACGCTGGGCGAGCCTGTCGCGCTGCAGTATCGGGGCGCGCTTTTCCACCCCCGCCAGGTACTGCTCGAATCGCGTCTCCAGCTCCTTTAGGGCGGTCTCGATGGTTCCAAGTTCGATCTCGATCGATTGCCGTTCGTTCATGCATATTTCTCCTGGATACCAAATATACTTGAGAAAAAAAGGCTTTGCAAAAAGATAATTATTTCAATGGAGATCTTCTCACCGATGGATTCTTGACTCCCACAAGCCCTTCCGTATAATGCCACTACGCCAGCTTAATGATGATTCCATCAGCAGTTACAACCGACAGGCGCTGCCGGGGACAAGCTTTGGAAACTCTTGATACAGGAGGGGTTCATGGACACGAAACAGCGGGCCGCCGTCATTCTTGCCGCAGGCAAGGGAACCCGGATGAAATCGGAACTGCCCAAGGTGCTCCACCATGTGGCCGGTCTTCCGATGGCCGCCTGGCCTGCCCGCCTGACGCGTGAACTCGGCTGCGAACCGGCGGTCATGGTGATCGGCCACGGCGCCGACGACGTGGAAAAGGCTCTCGGAGACAGCGGAATGCGGTTTGTCCGGCAGGAGGAGCAGCTCGGCACCGGACACGCCCTGCTGTGCGCACGGCCTGCACTCGAGGGCTTTGCCGGCGCCCTTCTTCTTCTGTGTGGCGATGTTCCACTGCTGCGCCTCCAGAGCCTCGAGCGTCTTCTGAACTATCACCATACCCAGGGGGCCGCCGTCACCATCCTGACCGCCGAAATGAGCGATCCCCACGGTTACGGGCGCATCGTACGCGAGGGAGAGGAGGTTCTTCGCATCGTCGAGGAGAAGGACGCCACGGCGCGGGAAAAGACGATTCGCGAGATCAATACAGGCATCTACGCCTTCGAAACCCCCTTCGTTTTCGAGGCTCTTCGCGGGGTGGGCCGCGACAATGCACAGGGCGAATACTATCTCACCGACGTTGTGGCCGTCGCCCGCGCCGCCGGAAAGAAGGTCTGCGCCCTGGCGGTCGCCGAGCCTGCCGAAACGATGGGGATCAACGACAGGGTGCAGCTCGCCGAGGCCGGCGCCCTCATGCGCCGGCGCATCAACGAAGAGCTCATGCGCGGCGGCGTCACCTTCATCGACCCGGCCGCGGCCTACATCGATCCGGCAGTGGAGATCGGTCCTGATACCATCATTCATCCCGGTGTTCACCTGCGCGGCGCCACACGTCTGGGGCGCGGCTGCATCGTCGAGCCCGGCGTGATCGTCACCGACTGCGCCATCGGCGACAGCGTCCATCTCAAAGCCGGTTCGGTCATGGCCGAGTCCCGTATTGGCGACAAGTGCGCCATCGGCCCCATGGCCCACCTGCGGCCCGGGACGGTCCTTGCCGGAAACAACAAGCTCGGCAACTTCGTCGAGACCAAAAAGGCGGTTCTCGGCGAAAAGTCCCAGGCGAGCCACCTCACCTACCTCGGCGACACCGAGATCGGCCGCAACGTCAACATCGGCTGCGGCACCATCACCTGCAACTACGACGGCGTCAACAAACACAAGACGACCATCGAGGACGACGTCTTTGTCGGCAGCGACACCCAATTCGTCGCTCCGGTGCGCATCGGCCGCGGCAGCCTCATCGCCGCAGGCTCGACCATCACCAAGGACGTCCCCCCCGACTCCCTCGCGCTGTCCAGGACCCCCCAGGTCAACAAGGAAGGGTGGAAGCTGAAGAAAAAGTGAGGAGTGAGGCGTGAGGAGTGAGGCGTCAAAACCTCTTTGCTCCGAGCCTGAAACTCCCTGTGCCTGATTTTCTATATATCGTGAGGACATCGGATTGAGGACAGAGCTTTTCTCCTCACTCCTCACTCCTCACCCCTCACGGAGTTATTATGTGCGGAATTGTCGGATACATCGGGGAGCAGAGCGCTCCCCCCATCATCCTTGAAGGGCTGCGTCGTCTCGAGTATCGCGGGTACGACTCGGCCGGCATCGCAACACTCAACGGCGGCGCCATCGAGATCCGTCGCGCCCAGGGCAAGCTCTCCAACCTGGAGACGATCCTTCGCGAACGCCCCGTCAATGGCTGCTGCGGCATCGGCCACACCCGCTGGGCCACCCACGGACGCCCCTCGGAGATCAACGCCCATCCTCACGTGGCCGGCGGCATCGTGGTCGTGCACAACGGCATCATTGAAAACTACCTGCAACTCAAGGAGGCGCTGAAAGCCAAGGGGCACTCCTTTCGCTCCGAAACCGATACCGAGATCATCTCGCATCTCGTCGAAGAGCATTTCAAGCGCCTGGGCGATTTCGAGACGGCCGTTCGCGCCGCCCTCGCCGAGGTGCGCGGCGCCTATGCCGTGGCGATCCTCTGCCAGCAGGAGCCCGGAAAGCTCATCGCCGCCAAGCTCGGCTCCCCCCTGGTAGTGGGGCAGGGGAGCGGCGAATTTTTCGTCGCCTCCGACATTCCGGCGATGCTCTCCCACACCCGGGAGATGGTCTTTCTCGAGGATGGCGAGATGGTCGTCTTCACTCTCGACAGCATGACCGTCACCGATCTTCAGGGCAAACCCGTCGCCAAGACCCCCAAGACGATCACCTGGAGCCCCCTCATGGCCGAGAAGGGGGGCTATAAGCACTTCATGCTCAAGGAGATCTACGAGCAGCCGCGGGCCATCGGCGACACCGTGGCGGGGCGCATTATCGACGGTGGCGACGTCCTGCTGGAGGGAATGGCGCTGGAGGAAGCCGATCTGCGCGCCGTCGAGAAGATCTTCATCGTCGCCTGCGGCACCTCCTGGCATGCCGGCCTGGTCGGCAAATTCCTGATCGAGAAGCTGACCCGGGTGCCCGTCGAGATCGATATCGCCAGCGAATTCCGCTACCGCGATCCCATCGTCACGCCGGGGACCCTCACCGTCCTCATCAGCCAGAGCGGCGAGACCGCCGACACCCTGGCGGCCCTTCGCGAAGCAAAGGGGAAGGGGGGACGCACCGTGGCGATCTGCAACGTCGTGGAGTCGTCCATCGCCCGCGAGAGCGACGGCGTCGTCTACACCCACGCCGGACCCGAGATCGGCGTCGCCTCTACCAAGGCATTCACCACCCAGCTCGTCGCCCTCTACCTGCTGGCCCTTCGCCTGGGGCGGGTGCGCGGGACGGTCACCCTCGAGCAGTGCCGGCAGATGACCGAAGCTCTGCTCACTCTGCCGCGCAAGGTCGAGGAGTCCCTTGAACTCAACGACGCCATCGAGGAGATCGCCCGCGACTTCATGGGGGCCTCCGACTTCCTCTACCTCGGACGCGGCAACCAGTATCCCATCGCGCTTGAAGGGGCGCTCAAGCTCAAGGAGATCTCCTACATCCACGCCGAGGGGTATCCCGCCGGCGAGATGAAGCACGGCCCCATCGCGCTGATCGACGAGCAGATGCCGGTGGTGATCCTCGCCCCGAACAACGAAACGTTCGAGAAGGTCGTCTCCAACATGGAAGAGGTCCACGCCCGAGGCGGAAAAGTCATCGCCGTCACCGACGGCGCCCAGAACGGACTTGAACAAAAGGCCGACGCCGTCCTCGTTCTCCCCCGGATCATTGACGACCTCATGCCCGTCCTCACCGCCATCCCCCTGCAGCTCCTTTCCTACCACATCGCCGTTCTCAAGGGGACCGATGTCGATCAGCCGAGGAATCTGGCGAAGAGCGTGACGGTGGAGTAGTGGCGTCGCGACATTTTTCTCGCTCGCGGTCTCGATGGTGGGGAATAACTAAATTTCTAAGGTATTTGGATCAAAGTATCGTCAAAGTGAGAGCGTCGGCTGTCCTGTTACAGCTTTATTAAATGGAAGGGCGCAGGAGATCAGACATGATCTCCTGCGCCCTTTTCCATGGGGATGGCGGGAGGCGAAGCGATCAATCCTGGAACTCGATCTGGTCCCACCTGCCGTTGCGGAACCGGGCCTTGACGATGTCGTCGAGCTGCAGAGTCTGGAAGAAGACGGTGCGACCGATGACCCTGTCGTGGTCCTTGAAGTCTTCATTGTTGATGGTGGTGGTGTTGACGTCGATCGTCCCGAGGATCGTCACGGTCGGATTGTTCACAGCCGTTACAGGACCCTGGATGATCGTGACGCCACCGGGGCGATCGTCGATCTTCTCAAGACGGGTGGCGATCAGACCCGAAGCCGCTTCGCGGGCACGGATCTTCACTTCGTTGCCCTCTGCCAGAAGGGCGAGATCGCCGGCGCCGCGAGTGAGTTCGGGATGGACGATGATGGTGAGGCCGGTGAGGCCCTGCAGGGTGATGGTGCGGGCGAGCGTGTCGATCGCCAGCACGTCGGCTTCGATGCGCACGCTCTCCTTGAAGGTGACGCGGCTCGCCTGCAGGAGGTCGTTTGCCAGGGGACCCTGCGCCTCGACTTTGACGCCGTTCGCCAGGTCGGCTTCGATTCCTGCGCGGAAGGCGGCGCTGGAATAGTCTACCGTCTGGCCGTTGACGGTGAAGGTGCGGGCGCCGGTGTTCAGGTCGGCGACGAACCCCTCCACCTGGGCTCTGGCGATGTCATCGCCCATTCTTCGGGCTTTCCCCTCAATGTCGTTGGCAGTAAGGGTATTGGTGTCGACGTTGAAAGCGCTCCCCTTCACCTCGACCAAGAGGCCGTTCTGGAGACCGCCGGGGAGATCGCGCAACAGGGCGTTGCTGTAGTCGACGGTCAGTCCGCTGATCATGAAGGTCTGGGCCGATGCGTTCAGGCCGCTTACCGTCCCCTTGACCTCCAGGACTCCGCCGTTGGCCAGAAAATTGGCCAGATCGTCCGAGAGCCTGCCGGCATAGGTGGCCTGGATCTTCCCGTCGTCGCGCTCGAAGCCGCTGATGACGAAAACCTTGTTCACGTCATCGCCGAGAGGAAGGCCGGTAGCGGGATCGAACCTGGTGATGTTGTCCTCGAAGATGACCGTTTGACCCATGACGGCGCCGATGGCGATCGTTCCGTCTTCATCGAGCGCTGTGAGGGGCCCCTTGACGCTGTCCTCGAACTTGATGCGGGCGGCACGACCGGTGGCGCCGTCGTCATTCACCCGGCCCTCCACGAGGACAACCCGCCCGGGCTTGAGGTCCTCGGCCGTATTGTCGAGGCCGATGATCTGGCCTCCTTCGATTTCGAACTTGACTCCGTTGACGATGATGCTCCCAAGAGCTTCGATCTCGCCGAGGCTGCGGACCTCAGAGCCTCCGCCCGCCCCGCTGCCGCCGCAGGCCGCCAGAGCCGCGGCGGAAAGAATAAGCACGAAGAGCCTTCCGATCTTTGTTATCCCTTTCGTTTGCATGAGGTTCCTCCCATTTTCTGCCCTCGTCCAATGGATGGGTCAAGACCCCGTCCCTCCTGGAGTCGGGTTCCTGCTTCAATTAAGAGCCGAATTATGACTTTGTCAATCGTCTTGCTGGGAGCGGGGTTCAAAAGCAGGGATTTCCCTACTAGAAAGGTGAATTTGGGGAAGAAATCGGTTGGAAGGGGGGGAGAAGAGGGTGTTCCTGAATCTCAATCCGCCGGACTTGAAACCTCCATCGAACGGAGGATTTCGGAATGCCATGTTGCGGATCTACCGGCGTCAACCAATCCGACCACCTGGTTGCGGCCTCTCATCTTGGCCTGGTAGAGCCGCTCGTCTGCGACCTTGAACAAATCCTCGGGAGCGTCGCCGTCCAGACCATGACGGGCCACCCCGATGGAGACCGTGACCTGGAGAAGATCCCCGTCGACCGCAACCCGCATCTGCTCAACCACTCGTCGCAACCGCTCTGCGACGCCGGCGGCCGCTTCCTCCGTCGAACCGGGGAGCAGGACCATGAATTCTTCGCCGCCGAATCGCCCGACGAGGTCCCCCGGCCGCAAGACATCTTTGACCTCTGTTACAAAGGTCTTCAGTATTTCGTCCCCGGCGGGGTGTCCGTAACGATCATTGATCGATTTGAAGTGGTCCAGGTCCATGGCCAGCACAGAGAGCGGCAGATGGTGTCTTTTCGCCCGGCTGATCTCTACCTGGGCCTGATCGCGAAAGTGACGCCGGTTGGCGGCCCCGGTCAGAGGATCTGTGGCGGCCAGTCTCTGCAGTTCCCGGTTGGCGTGTTGAAGCTGTGCCAGGGCGATATCCGTCTGCTCCTTCGCCTGGGTGAGCTGCGCCATCATTTCCTCCTGGCTGTAAACCGCGGAGAAGGAGCGCGTAGAATGGAAGGCCCTGACGACACCGAAACTCAGAAGGAGAAATCCCCAGGCGAACACGAGGTGGGCAAGCCACCACTGGTGATTCCATGGGTGCCCAAGAAGAAATGCAATGGAAGCCTGGGAAAAAATCAACAGAGAGATGGCGTAGATCGTCATCAGAGGCGCCCCGATCCTGCGCGCCAGCAGCACGGCGACTCCGGCCATCGCCAGCAGAAGGGCTCCGCCTTCCATGCTCATTCGCACCAGAGGGTTTGCGGCGATTGGCGACCAGGCAACGAGGCCGACGGCCAGATCGGCCAGCACGAAAAACATCACCCAGGCGAGCAGGGATCGCCAACCTTTTCGCCTCTCGGGGGGCTCGGGGGGACGGCCGTAGGTGAGGAGCCCCTTGAACAGCAGCCCGCTCATGACGAGCCGCGACGCCGGGCCGTAGAGGAGGAAAAACCAGATGTTGTGGTGGGTGAATCGGGTGAAGAGGCCGTGCGGGAGATAAATCAGGGTGAAGCCGAGAAATCCCAGAGCCAGCCAGTACAAAAACGTCTCGCCCGATGCTTGATAACAGCGCCAGGTGACGACGGCGACAAGTCCGCCCAGGAGGATCGCGATGCCGACGGCGATCTCATGGAAGGAATGACTTTCATGCCGTAAGGTCGGATCCTGGAAACGCTGCAGGTAAACGATGCCCCACAATGGAACAAAGGCGAACAGACCCAGAAGCAAACGCTCGTATCCTTTGGTGAACCATCGTATCATTGTCCGGGCATCCTTTCCCGGGCATTTTCCACCTCTTCGCGTTATACTTCAAGGCAAAACAGAGCCGCTGCAGGAAGGCGCGGTTGAAAGGATAACAAGATGCAATCGGTCGCTGTTCCGAGCGTCGGGGACGTGAAGAAGATCATCGAAGACTTCTGGGCCGCCGACCCGCGCAACAGGCTTTACCCCGGTGGCGACGAGAAAGCCTGGGCTGAGCCTCATGTCGGCGTCGCCGCGGCGGATGATCCTTTCTTTTCTCGCTTCAAGGAGATGATCGGTCCTTTCTTCTGGACGCCGGAGGAGGCCTTCGCCTTGGCGTTTCCCGACGATCCTGCGTCCTCTTCCGAACTGCGGGTCATCAGCTACGTTTTGCCCCAGACGCCTGCAACCCGCGCCGAGCAGCGGCAGGAGAAGCAAATGCCCGCAGAACGGTGGGCGCGCTCGCGCTTCTACGGCGAGCAGTTCAACTGCGAGCTTCGCCTGCACCTTGCAGCGGCCCTCACCGCCATGGGGCATCCTTCCGTGGCTCCCGAGCGTCTGCCCGGGTTCGATTACCGGCACTCCGAACGTTTCGGCATCGCTTCGAACTGGTCCGAGCGCCATGCGGCCTTCGTAGCGGGGCTAGGAACCTTCGGGCTGTCGGACGGACTGATCACCCCATGGGGCAAGGCGGTGCGCTTCGGATCGGTCGTCTCCCGCATTGCGCTGCCCGTCAGCGCACGTTCCTACGGCGATGACCACCATGCCTGGTGCCTGTGGTATGCAAAGGGGGTGTGCGGCGCCTGCGCCCTGCGTTGCCCCGTCGGCGCTATCAGCACCGCCGCCGGTCACGACAAGGTTGCATGCCGCCGCTACATTCGCGAGGTAACCGCCCCGTGGGCAACAAAACGATACGGCACCGGCGCCACCCCCTGCGGCCTGTGCCAGGTCAGGATCCCTTGCGAGGCGCAGGTGCCGGCAGCGCTTCGCCCCATCTCCCTCTCGTAATGCAAAGGGTGCGACGGATAGAAAAAGGGCGCAGCACCGAACGGCGCTGCGCCCTTTCTCCTTGAATGACCGATTCTTGACCCGAGGTCTTCAGCTTTTCTTGAGCAGATCTTCGATGCGGGAGGTGCAGCGCCGTCCGAGGCAGGCGCCGCTCCCCGCTCCCGTGAGCGCTTTAAGGTCTTCCACTGTCGATGCGCCGGCGGCAATGTGCCTCAGGAAGACCTTCTTCGGAATCCCCTTGCAGTAGCAGATCGTCTTCAGGCCATCAATAATCGCTTGTTCGTCCATGGCTTGCACGTTCGAAGAGGGGCGGCGGCGTTATCCCGAATGCAGGACAAATAAAAAGGGCCATATCCGGAGGGGGGGGGAGGATATGGCCCAAGTGGTGAACTCGTCACCACGAAAGAGAGACTAAATGATTTCGCCGGAGATGTCAACACATTCTTTTACCTGATCACGTCACCTTTTTATGAGCGGCTCAGCCGCGGACTTCGGCTGTCCGAAAAGGGAGCTCGGGGCGGGTATCGATCGATCCGGGCTCCCCGAACGTCTCCATGGCGTATCGCACCCGATCTTCGGGCGAAGCGTGCCTCTTTGCTTTTGCCACCTTTTCGATGTGGCGAAGGCGCGGCAGCAATCCCTGATCGTTGGCGATCTGGATGGAGAGGCCGGGCCGCGCGTTGAGTTCCAGCAGCAAAGGACCTTGCTCCCTGTCCAGAACGATGTCCGTTCCGAGATACCCGAGCCCCGTCATCTCATAGCAACGAGAGGCCAGATGAAGGATTCCGGGCCAGTCGGGGAGACGGATCTGGTCGAAGGCCTGGCCGGTGTCCGGATGGATGCTCAATGTGCGTGAGAACTGCACCGCGTTCAGGCACCTGCCGGTGGAGATGTCGAGTCCAACGCCCACCGCCCCCTGGTGGAGGTTGGCCTTGCCGTCCGATGCGTGGGTCGCCAGGCGCAGCATCGCCATGACCGGATACCCTTGAAAGACGATGATGCGGATGTCGGGAACGCCTTCGTGGGAAAACCCCTGGAAACGCGCGTCGAACTGGATTAGCTCCTCGACGATGGCGACGTCGGGCGTTCCGGCCAGCGAATAGAGCCCAGCCAGGATGTTGGACATGTGGCGCTTGAGATCGCCCAGGGTCAGCCTGGCCCCGGACGCCTTGACGAAGTGCTCTCCAGAGCGCTCCACAATTACCAGAATCCCCCTTCCTCCAGACCCTTTGGCCGGCTTGACGGCAAATCCCCCCGCAGCGCTCAGGCGGCGTTCGATATCTCTGATCTGGTGTTGTTCGCGCACCACGAAGCGAAGGCGGGGAACGGGGATGCCGTGCCGCCTGGCAAGGCGCTTCGTTTTGAGCTTGTCGTCAACGAGAGGATAGAGGCTGCGCTGGTTGTAGCGGCCGATGAAGTCGATGTTTCGGCAGTTCATTCCCAGGAGGCCGAGCTTTTTCAGCCGGAATGCGCCGATGAACCGCTTCATGGCAGCCACTTCAGGCGCATGGCGCGAAAACGGCGCAGCTCCGAGAGCTTGTAGCCGGTGTAGTTGCCCATGATCAGGATCAGCGCCAGGATGATGAGGTTGGTCTCGGGGAAGTGAAAGCTCAGGTGCGCCGTCACCGGCCACGCCATCAGCAGGTAGGCCATAACCGCGACCAGAAGGCTGCCTCCTCCCTGGACGAGGACTTCCCGCGGCCCCTCGTCTTCCCAGAGGATCGACATGCGTTCGATGGTCCAGGCGATGATGATGATGGGGAAGAAGGTGACCGTCATCCCCGTGTTGAAGCCGAGTTGGTATCCCAGCAGGCTGGAGAAGAGGATCACGGAGATGACGATGATGACGATGGTGGCGATGCGCGCCACCAGAAGGAGATTCAGGCGCGAAAGATACCCGCGAAGGAGCAGGCCGAAGGCGACGATGGAGATGAAGCTCACCAGTCCCGGAAAGAGGGCCGTCTGCAGAAAGGAGAGGGCGATCAGGATCGGCATGAAGGTCCCCGAGGTCTGCACTCCGATCATGATCCGCATGAAGACGACGACCAGCGCTCCCAGCGGCAGCAGCAGCACCATCCTGAGCATGTTCTGCTCCTCGACGGGGAGCCTGTGAACGCCGAAGAAGGCGAAACTCGACTCCTCCATGGTGGTCTTGGCGAGCTGCACCGCAGGGATGCTCTGGTTCATCATGGCAAAGCGCACCTGGGAGTTTCGACCGCCGCTTACGTCGAGGAGCGAGCGCCCGTCCTGATTCCACAGGAGAAAATCGTCGGGGATCCCCTGCCGGCCGGTCCGGGGGTCGAAATGGACCCAGCGGTCGCCGGCGAAGACTTCAAGCAACGGCACGAGCTGCTGGTTGCGCCGGCCGTCCTCCAGGTGAAGCCCCAGCACGATGCGCGTCGGTATGCCCGCGTAGTTGAGAAGCTTCTCGAGCAGGGGGACAAGAGGCGTTTCGGTCAGGAGCAGCGCGGCATTCTGCCCAGGAGCGGGAGTCGCCACGAGTTTAATGACCTCCCGGGTCATGCTCGCGTGATTGCTGGAAGTGGCTCGGGCCGCAGCGAGGATCTGGCGGGCCGCCAGCGCTTCGGACGCATCCCAGTGAACCACCGCCGCCCCCGGTCGGGCTGCGTCCCCGGGCGCCGTCAACGGGGTGCGCTGGGGGACGATCTGGGCCTTGTAATACAGCGTCTGGGGTCCGCTCGCGCTGCGGATCGACCACTCGCCGCGGCGATTGTCATTGGCGTCCAGGATGGAAAAGCCGTAGCCGGGCGATGCCGTCTGCTCGGCGAAGATCTGGAATCCGGGCGGATCGTCGGGGATGTCGAGGCTGACAGTCACCGGCGCACCCAGCGCCGTGAAGTCGATGCGCGCCTCCACCAGCCAGACCTGCGACTGCAACCCGGGGAGGAAGGGGATGTGCGCATGCGTGTGCCGGAGCCAGGCGATGCTGATTCCGGTCACGATGAGCGTACAGACGATGGCGTAAAAGAAGATCCTGGACGTCATGGGGTCTGCGGCAGGTCGAGATCGGGGTCGGAGGGAAGGAGGGGAGGCGCGATGTGGGAGCGGCTCACATCGACCACCATGATGTCCATCAGGACATTGCGGCCGATCAGCACCGGATATTCGAGGTGACGACGGTCGGAGAGGGTGAATTGGGCCGTCTGGGTCGACCTTCCCACCGTGATCCCCAGTTCCACCACTGGGCGCCGCTCGGCCTCTTCGGCCGCCGCCTGAACGATGCGCACCTTGCGAACCAGACGGCATTCCAGAACGAGTTCCGAGTTGTCCTCGGGATTGAACATGGAAAATCGCACCCAGCGTTCGCCGTTGCGTTCGAAGTGCTCGATATCTCGGGCGTCAAGCGATGAAGTGGTGGCGCCGGTATCGACACGGGCCGGCAAAAGGGCTCCCGGCGGTGAGAGAAAGACCTTTTCCACGGCGCCGATCACCTGTTTATCGTCCGGCGCCGCAACAAACGAGGGCTTTCTGGTGTTGCTTTGTTCCGGTTCCGAATTTCGGGAGGGGAGGCGGGTGCGGACGAATTGCTCCAGTCTCTTGTGATGCTCCGCCAGTTCACTCTGCTGCGCGGCAATGCTCTGCAGATGAAAAAGCGTCTCGAACCGGGTTTCCAGTGCTGAATAGTGAGAATCGAGCAGTGCGTCTTGATGAGCTATCTGTTGCTCCGACAGGCGCAGAAGACTCTCCTCCTGCTCCTGCAGGCGCAGTTCGAGTCGGTGAAGATCGGCTTCCCTGACGAGAAAATGACCTGGAGCGCAGGCTGAGGAGAGAAGAATCACCAGCAGCAGCGGGATCGATTTCAACGTGATATTTAGTATCATTTAATTAGTTTGTGAGCGAGGGCAGTGTGCACTTTATGGGACTCACCGCCTCTTTGTCAAGAAGCACGACGTCTTTTCAGGGGTCGGACACGAAGAAAAGTGGCGCAGAAACGCATTCATACTTCACCCTTGCCCGCCTCGGGGGCCTCTTCCCTCGCCAAGGCCCATCCTTTAATCTTCTCGAAGACATGCCATTGGCTGAATTGGTCGAGGTAGGCGTAAATCACCGGCACCACCGCCAGCGTGAGAAGGGTCGACGAAAAAAGCCCGCCGGAGATTGCCACGGCCATCGGCTGGCGGCTCTCGCTCCCCTCGCCGAAGCCGAGGGCGACCGGGAGAACCCCGGCGATGGTGGAGATCGCGGTCATCAGGATGGGGCGCAGACGCGTGGCCCCTGCTTCGATGAGGGCCTCCTCGACGCTCAACCCGCGGCGTCGAAGCTGGTTGGTGTAGTCGATGAGGAGGATGCCGTTCTTTGTCGCCAATCCGATCAATAGCACCAGTCCGATCATCGAATAGAGATTGAGGGTGTTGCCGAGGAGCAGAAGCAGGCCGAAGGCGCCGATGAAGGAAAGGGGGAGCCCCATCATGATCGCCATCGGGTGAGTGAAGCTTTCGAACTGCGCCGCCAGCACCATGTAGGTGAGAACGACGGCGAGCAGAAAGGCGAAGGCGACGTATTTTCCGGTCTCTCCCAGCGTCTCGGCGCTGCCGGAGAACCGGGAGGAATACCCCTCGGGGAGGATGTCGGCGGCGAGGCGGCGCACCTCGGGCATCGCCGCGCCGAGGAGTTTTCCCCCCTCGAGAGTCGCGTAGACGGTGGCCGAGCGCTGGCGATCGAGGCGATTGACGACGCTCGGTCCGACCCCTTCTTCAAGTGAGATGAAGCTGCTGATGTCGAGGAGTTCGCCCCTGGCGCCGCGCACAAAGATTCGCTGCACGTCGCCGGGCAGGGAGCGCTGTTCGGCCAACAGGCGCAACCGCACGTCGTAGCTCTTTCCCCCTTCGCGGAAGGTGGCGACGTCGATCCCCCCCAGAAGCGCCCCGACGGTGGAGGCGATGTCCTCGACGCTCACCCCGGCTTCGGCCGCCTTCTCGCGATCGATGTGCACGCGCACCTCCGGTTTGCCGATCTCCAGGTCGCGCGAGACGCCCGAATAGCCCGCCGTCTCCTCCAGGCGCGTCATGAGCCGGTTGGAGACGTTGTCGAGAACGGCGATGTCCGGCCCCTGGATGACGAACTGGATATCCTCGCTGCGCTGCCCGCCACCCAGGGGGGAGATCGCCGTGGCGTTGCCGCGCACGTCGGGGAGCTGGCGTAAAAAGGCGCGAATCTCGCTCTGGATCTCCTGCTGGCTGCGCCGCCGCTCCTCTTTGGGAACGAGGGTGACGAAGGCGCTGGCCCGGTGCGCCCCTCCCCAGCCGGCGAAGGAGAAGAAGTGGCTCACCTCCGGGATCTCGCGCAGGCGCGCCTCCACCCTCTGCAGCACCTCGTCGGTCTTGTCGATGGAATAGGCCAGGGGGGTCTGGATGCGCACGACGAAGCGGCTCTGATCCTCCTGCGTCACGAGCTCCTGCCCGAGGAGGGAGTAGAGCCAGACCCCTCCCCCCAGGGCAGCCCCCGCCAGCAGAACCATCACCCCCTTGCGGCGAAGGATCAGGCGCATGCTGCTGCGGTAGAAGTTCGATGCGTGCTCCATCCCCCGGTCGAAGATGCGAAAGACCTGAAGGTTCGGCGAGCCGGGCTTGAGAAAGCGCGAGCTGAGCATCGGCACGACGGTCAGCGCCACGAAGGTGGAGCAGGCCACGGCGAAGGCGACCGTCACGGCGAACTCGAAAAAGAAGCGCCCCACCACCCCGCCCATGAAGGCGACGGGGAGAAAGACCCCGGCCAGAACGAGGCTCGTGGCGATGATGGCGAAGGCGATCTCGCTCGAGCCCTCGAAGGCCGCCTGCATCGGCCCCTTGCCGAGAGTTCGGTGCCGATAGATGTTCTCCACCATTACGATGGCGTCGTCGATGACGAGGCCGACGGCCATGACGAGCCCGAGCATCGTCATGTTGTTCATGGTGAAGCCGAGGGTATAGAGGCAGGCGAAGGTGGCGATGATGGAAGTCGGGATCGCCACGGCGCTGATGACGGTGGTGCGGATGTTCTGCAGAAAAAGAAGGATCACCAGGGCGGCCGCGATGCCGCCGAAGACGAGCTGCCATCGGATCTCGCGGATCGACTGCTCGATGAAGCGGGTCGTGTCGGTGGCGATGTGCAGGTTCACCCCGTCGGGCAGGAGCCTGCGGATCTCGGGGAGGTCCCTCTTGACGGCGCGGGCGATGGCGACCTCGTTGGCCCCCGAGCGCGGCGTGATGCGCAGGGCGGCGGTGCGAAAGACGTCGTCCTGGCGGGTGAAGCGTCCGGCGGGTCGCTCTTCGGAGCGTCCCGACTCCACGGCGCCCAGAAGCCCCAGGCGAATGGGGACGCCGTCGCGATGCGTGACGATCAGGTCGGCGAAAGCCTCGGCCGTCTCGAATTCGCCGACGGTGCGGATCAAGAATTCCTTTTCCCCCGAATCGATTTTTCCGCCGGGGATCTCCATGTGCTGGCTGCGGATGGCGCGAATCACCTCGTCGACGCCGATGCCGTAGGCGGCCAGACGCTCGCGCATCAGGCGGATATGGATCTGCTTTTCGCGTCCTCCGCCGACGCTCACCTCGCCGACCCCCTCGATCTTCTGCAGCAGGGGGCGGATCTGCACATCGGCGATATAGGTCAGATCCTCGATGGCCCTCTGCCCCGTCACGGCGAGCCACATGATCGGCTGGGCGTTGATGTCGAGCTTGTCGACCACCGGCACATCGGCATTGCCGGGGAGACGGCGCAGGCGCGCCGAGACCTTGTCGCGCACCTCCTGCGCCGCCACGTCGATGTCCTTGGTCAACTCGAAGGTGACGGCGATGCGCGAGCGCCCCTCCATGCTCTGGGAGGCGATGTGCTTGATCCCGCTCACCCCGCTCACGGCGTCCTCGAGGATGTCGGTGATTTCGTTGTCAACCTCCTCGGGGCGGGCGTTCTGCCAGACGGTCGTCACCGTCACCACCGGATCGTCGATGTCGGGGTACAGAGAGACGCCGAGACGCGACAGGCCGATAAGGCCGAAGATGACGAGGGCCATCACCAGCATCGTGGCGGTGACAGGACGCTTGATGGAGATCTCGGGGAGAAACATCGCCTACTCTCCCGTCCCCCCGGCTGTGGCCGGTCTCCGGGGGGCGATCTTCGCGCCATCGCGGGCGGCGAATTTCCCCTCCACGATCACCGGGTCTCCCGGGCGCAGTCCGGTGTCCAGCAACTGCGCCCACTGTGGCGTGACGACCCCCAGGCGCACCGGAATCTTGCGGGCGGTGTCGTTGTCCACCGTGTAGAGATAAGTCTCGCTCTCGGTCTGGATGACGCTCTCCCAGGGAACGGTGATCGCCTCCTCGAAGACGTCGGTGACGACGCTCACCCGCGCGAACATCCCCGGGCTCAGCAAAGAGGCTGCATTGTCGACCTGCGCCTTGACCTGGAAGGTGCGCGTGCCGACATCGATGCTCGGGGAGATGAAAGTGATGTAGCCGGTGAACTGAGCTTCAGGGTACGGGTCGACCCGCAGGATCACCGGCTGGTCGAAGGTGATCTTGGGCTTTAGCCGCTCGGGGACCTGGAAGGATATCTCGAGGGGGTCGAGAGCGACCACCGTCGCCACGGGGTCTCCAGCCCTGAGAAAGGCGCCGGGGGAGACGATGCGCGCACCGGCGACCCCGGTGAAGGGGGCTCGGATGGAGGCGTATCCGAGAAGGACTTTTTCCCGTGCGATATTGGCTCGCGCCTGCTCGATCTGGGCTTCGACCTCGGCGATCTCGGTCTCGAGATTGTCGAAGTGCAGCCGAGAAATCAGCTTCTGTTCGAGCAACGGACGGTTTCGCTCCAGGGTGCGCACCTTGTTCTGCAGGCGGGCGTTGAGCTCCTGGATCTGCGCTTCCAGGGCGAAGATCCCTGCCCGGTTGCGCTCGGCATCGAGACGCACCAGAACCTCGCCGCGGCGCACCTCGCGCCCCTCGGCAAAAGCGATCTCCACCACGCGCCCGTCCATTTCGGCCCGCAGCGTGACATCCTGGGGGGCGGCGAGGGTGCCGACCTGCTCGAGAGTGCGCTCGACCCGGCGGCTCTGCGCCTCGCCCAGGATCACGGGGACCGGCGGCGGCTCGCGTCTCGTCTCCTGCTGCGCGGTGTTGTCGCAGGCCGAAAGGAGCGCCGTCAAGGCGCAAAGAACCGCGATGATCCAGGGGCGCGGAGCGATACGGCGATGCATGCAATTTCTCCTTGTTTTCCAGGACGATCCGCCGGTGGCGACCGTCGCGCCGATCACTCTACCCATCACTTCGCCGAGATGTCAAATCCAAAGGGGTTCTCTCGCCTGAATGCTGCATCCTTCTGAGCACATCCATCGCTTCGCGCAGCGGATCGGTTTCTCCGTTCACCCAGTGAATCACCGTCCCCTGCCGCTCCATGCGCCGGAACCACGTCTGCTGCTTCTTGGCGAACTCGCAGATGGCGCTGGTGAGCTTCTGAATCATGTCGTTGCGGTTGATCTCCCCCTTGAGGAGCCGGGCCAGAAAGCGGTACTCGAGGCCGTAGTACTCCATCGTTTCCCACGGCAGACCGCCGGCGTGCAGGCGCTCAGCTTCCTCCACCATCCCCTCGGTCATGCGCGCACGCAGCCGCGCCGCGATGCGCCGGCGCAGTTCCTCGCGCTCCCAGGCGATCCCCAGGACGAGGGGGCGGATCTGCGGCAGTGGAGGAAGCTCAGCCTGTGAGGCCTCTTCCCCCGCGGCGATCTCGATGGCCCTCACCAGGCGCTCCCTGTGGAGCAGATCGGTGGTGTTGTGGAGGTTCTTGCCTGTCAGGCGAAGGCGCTCGCCGAGGGCCTCCAGCGAGAGCGGGGCGAGTTCGGCGCGCAGCGCCTCGTTGCGGGGGACCTCCACGAGGCGGTAGCCCCGCAGCACCGCATCGAGGTAGAGCCCGGTCCCGCCGGCGAGGATCGGCAGCGCCCCGCGGTCACGGATCTCTTCGAACACCCGGAAAAAAAGGCGCTGGAAGTCGAAAACGCTGAATTCCGTTCCCGGATCGGCGATATCGAGGAGGTGGTGGGGGATCTCGCCGTACTCGGCGAGATCCTTCCCGGTTCCGATGTCCATCCCCCGGAAGACCTGGCGGGAATCTGCAGAGACGATTTCGCCGCCGAGGCGCCGGGCGAGCTCGACGGCGAGGCGGGTCTTTCCGGAGGCGGTCGGGCCGAGGACGACGAGAAGATCAAAAGTTTTCGCGCTGTTCATGACCGGCACTCTAGCGTTTCACGCGGTGTAAATCAATCACTTGCATTCTTAGGTCTTTTCTTTGGAACGCTGATCTGCTACCTTGTGGAGATCAGGCGATCTGCGAACTATCGAGATGTTCCTGAATCCACCGAAGCGTCAGGTTCATGACACCAGAGCACGCCATCACTCCCAGCTATCCCCCGGCCGTCATCCTCCCCCGCGCCGAACACCCGATTTCCCGCCAGAGCATCGACCCGGAAACGCTCAAGGTCCTCTACCGCCTGCACCGCAGCGGCTTCAAGGCCTACCTGGTCGGAGGGAGTGTGCGCGACCTTCTTCTGGGGCGCACGCCGAAAGACTTCGACGTCGGCACCGACGCCACCCCCGAGCAGGTGAAGAAGCTCTTCCGCAACTGTTTCCTGATTGGGCGGCGCTTTCGTCTGGCCCACGTGCGCTTCGGCAAAGAGGTGGTCGAGGTCGCCACATTCCGCCGCATGGCGACGGCGGACGATCTTCCGGAGAGCCCAGAGGATCACGGCCACTTCGTCGAGAATGTTTTCGGCACTCCGCAGGAGGATGCCTTTCGTCGGGATTTCACCATCAACGCCCTCTTCTACGACATCGGCGACTTCTCCGTCATCGACTATGTTGGGGGGCTGGAAGATCTGGCGGCCCGGCGTCTGCGCATCATCGGCGATCCGCTGGTGCGATTCACCGAAGATCCCGTGCGAATGCTGCGGGCTCTCGAGTTCGCTGCCCGTCTCGGCTTCTCTCTCGACGAGCAGACCCGCGAGGGGATCTACGCCCGCGCTCCCCTCATCGCCGAGGCGGCCCCCGCCCGCATCCGCGAAGAGATCATGGAGCTCTTCCGCCACAAAGTGGCCGGAGAGGTCCTGCGAAGCGCCGCCTCCATGGGGCTTCTTCCCCATCTGCTGGCCGGCCACGAGGGGGACGAGGCGACCTTCGCCCTGCTTGAAAAGCTCGACGAGCGAACCGCCGGCGGGACTCCCATCGAAGAGCCCTTCGCCCTCGCTGCCCTCTATCTCTCCCGCTTTCTGCGCGCATGCCCCCCCCAGGCGACCGTCACCGACGTTGTACGCATCGCCGGACTCGTCCTCTCGCCCCATTGCCGCTACTTCCACGTCGCCGCCGGCATCCGTCACCAGGCCAGAGAATTCCTCATCGGCATCTTCCGCCTGCGGCGCGGCCCTGGCCAGCGCGGCGAACGCCGCTTCCTGCAGCACCCTCAGACACCCAACGCCCTGCAACTTCTCACTCTCTGGAGCGAAGCGACGGGAGAGGACGGAAAACTCCTCGCGGCCTGGCATCAAAAGCTCAAGGGAAGAGCGTCTTCGGCAGAAGAGACCGAGCCCCCCGCGGCCCAGAAGCGCCGACGGCGCAGACGGCGCAGGCCGCCCAGGAAGGCAGAGGACTGAGGGCGCTTTGCGCAGCCGCCGCTGCCGCGCGTCAACCGCTGCGCGGTGTCATTGGTCAGCCGCCTTCGGCGGCGTCAGGCCGCTGGCGCGGCCGTCATTTGTCCTTTGGTTTTCTGGTTTTTCTCCCCTCCTATTTTAGGAGGGGCTGGGGGTGGTAAGGTCCTTGCCAACCTCTACCACCCCCCGACCCCCTCCTGATCCAGGAGGGGGAGACAAAGGCAGTCCTCCGTCCTCTGCATCCCTCATCCCTCATCCTTGCCCCTCCTCCCCACCCTTTTCATCACCTCCCTGCACTCCCTGAACTCCTCCTCCGACAGCGGTCTGTCGTGGTAGATCGCCCCTCCGAAGATGGCGGCGAAGCGCCGGCAGGCAGGGTCGTCGACCTGCTCGGCGAGCTCCTGCAGCCCCATCGAGGGGGGGATCTCCGCCAGTTTGTGACGCCGGCGCACCAGGTTCAGGTAGCGCCGCAGAAGGCGCTGCTCGCGCCCTCTTAGGTTCCCTGCGCCGCGCAGCATGAAAGGGAGCGCGACGATGAGTGCGACTCCGGCCAGGGCGGCCGCCGATGGAAGGCTTGGGGCGCTCCATCGTTCGGGGGCGGCCCGTTCCCCGGCTTTGCGAAAGAGCTCGATCTGCTGCTGCAGGTCGTAGGTGATGACGATGCGGTTCCAGAAGTGGTCGACGGCATCGAGAAGGCCCCGTCGCCAGTTCAGTCCCGACCCCCCGAAGGCCTGCGCGGCGTTGTGGGAGAGGGTCGTCGGGTCGAGGCGCACCCATTCCCGTCCGTCGACCAGCGCCTCGACCCACAGGTGGGCATGGCTCTCGTTCACCAGGTAGTATCCGCCCATCGCGTTGTAGTGCCCGCCGTAGTAGCCGCCGACCAGCCGGGCGGGGATCCCGGCCCGGCGCAGCATCAGCACGAAGGATGTGGCGAAGTGCTCGCAGTATCCCCGCCTGCTCTCGAAGAGGAAGTGATCGACCGGGTCCTCGGCGTGGAGCCCCGCGTCGAGGGAATAGGTAAGGCGGCGCTCAATGAAGAAATCTTCCAGCGCGGCGATCGTCTCCCGATCCCCCGCTGCCGCTGAGACGATCCGGGAGATGGCCGCCTCCACCCGCGGTGATATCTGCTGCGGCAGTTGCAGGTAGAATTCGCGATCGACCCCGTCCTCCGCCACCAGGCGGCCGCCGAAGAGCGAGACCCCTTCGTAGCTCAGGCGGCGCTCCCTCGGCCGTCCGCTGAAGACGAGGTCCCCATCCCGCTGGTGACGCACCCCCGTCAGCTCGAGGGGGAGGTCGAGGAGCGGCAGGTACTGGGAAGGACCCGGTTCGGGGAAGAAAGTCTGCCGGACCTCCTCCCCCCCTTCAACGCGCGTCCTTTCCCGGGGGGGCGTTCTGCGCTCCCAGGCGCGATCGTCCAGGTGATTGAGGACGACGCCGCGCCAGTAGAGCTCCTGCGGGGGGAGGGGAGGACTCTGGACGCGGAACGCCGGACGTCTCTCCTCCAGGGCGCCGGCCAGAGAACCGGGGATGACCCGGTCGCTCAGTCCGCTCGCCGCCGCCGTGGGCTGAAGAAAATTCCACAGCGGCTGCTGCGTCCGGGGTAGAATGAAGAAAAAGGCGAGCATCAGAAGAAGAGATGTCGCGGGGAGGGCGAAAAAGACCCCCGAGAGCCGGCGCAGCTCCCGGCGCTCCAGAACCGCCTCCGGATCGACCTTGTAGAAGGAAAGAAGAACAAGACCGGCGGTGATCCCCACGATCATCGGCGCCAGGTAGAAGAGGTAGGCGATCCCCAGGCTCAGCAGCGACGATGCGGCCAGGGCGAAGAGAGAGAGGGTGAAGATCTGGGGATATTCCCGCCCCCCCTTGGCGCTCAGAAGGCGCACCGCCAGCAGCAGGACGAGAAGATTGACCGCCGGCTCGATGAGGTGGTCGCGGCTGACCTGCGCGGCGTAGAAGACGAAGGCCGCCACGGTGAAGAGGGTGGCGAAACCGGGCTTGAGGGGGAATTCCTCCCGGCGGTCCCAGACGGCGCCGACAACGAGCGCCAGCGGAAAGGCAACAAGCGCCGGAGCATCGAGGTGCGCGGCCAGAGGGAGAAAGCCGAGCAACGAAACGCCGTAGGCGAGCAGATTGAGGAGCGTCTTAAGTCTGACCATACAATGCGAGTTCCCGCAGGAGGTGCATCCGGTGCCCCCTCGATACGGCCGGAGCGATGAGACGATCGGCGAGCCTGAGCCCCACCGGACGCTCTTCGCGCATCAGCCGGTTGACGAGCCAGGTCGCGCCGCGCAGTTTCTCTTCCAGGTCGCGGCCGGGAAGAAGCGCCGGATCGAGAACGACCGGCTCGCGGGCGGTGGCCCCCGTATGCTTGACCTTCAGCTCCCCCTGGCGGGCGGAGAGCTTCCAGTGAATGCGCTTGAGGGGCTCGGCTCCGGTGTAATCGTCGATCTGGCACAGGTCGCCGTCTCCCCCCCGTCCCTTCGGCGTCGGCCCGCCCACCTCTCGCGCCTGCTCCGACCCGAAGGCGAAGCGGCAGGGGTGCGGAGCGGGAAAGACGAGGAAGTCGCGCTCCAGGGGGAAGGCGAAGGAGCGCACAAAGAAGTTCACCGGGAAGATGGAGGCGATGCGCAACTCGGCGAGACGCTGCGCGCCGCGGCCGTGAAAGGCGGTCGCGACCGGGACGCGCGCCTCATCCCCTGCGCCGAGGGTGCGCACGAGGGCGCTCCTGCCCTGCAGGTCGACCTGCAGCAGGAAGGCCGGAAGCTTTCGCCTGCGGTTCTTTATGCGCACGGTGACGAGGGTTTCGACGCCATCATAGATCTCTTCAGGGAGATCGAGGGCGACTTCCAGCGAGCGCAGGTTGGCGCGCCCTAGAAAGCCCGAGACGCTCATGAGCCCGAGCAGGGCCGACACCATGAGGTAGAGGAGGTTGTTTCCGGTGTTGACCGCCCCGAAACCGAGAAGGAGCAGCAAAACGATATAGAGAATGCCCGCCCGGGTGAGCTTCACCCCCGGGGAACCGGCAGATCGGCGACGATCGATCTCAGCACCTCCTTCTTCTTCAGCGGTTCATGCTCGGCGCGCAGGATGAGGCGATGTGCGCCGACGGGGACGGCCAGCGCCTTTACATCCTCGGGAACGACGTAGTCGCGCCCCTCAAGAAAGGCTGCGGCCTTCGACGCATCGGCAAGGCTGATGGCGCCGCGGGGAGAGATCCCCGAGGCGATGAAGCGGTGTTCGCGAGTGGCGCAGACCAGGGCGTGGATGTAGTCGATGACCTTCTCCGACAGATGGATCTGCTCGCGCACCGCGCGGCGCGCGGCGGCGATCTGCTCGGCGCCGAGGATCGGGGGAATTTTCTCGATCTCTTCGCGGATGCTCCCGCCGCGGATGATCGCCTTCTCGATCTCGGCAGGGGGATAGCCGAGACCCGCGCTGATCAAAAAACGGTCGAGCTGCGATTCGGGCAGGGGAAAGGTTCCCACCTGCTCCGAGGGGTTCTGGGTGGCCACCACCAGGAACGGGTCGGGCAGACGGTACGTCTTTCCCTCCACCGTCACGCGCCTCTCCTCCATCGCCTCGAGAAGGGCGCTCTGAGTCTTGGGCATGGCGCGGTTGATCTCGTCGGTGAGGACGAGGTTGTGGAAGATTGGCCCGTGAACGAAGCGGAAGCGGCTCTCGTCCCGGTCGAAAATCGATAGCCCCGTGATGTCCGAGGGGAGGATGTCGCTGGTGCACTGGATGCGCCCGAAGGAAAGTCCCAGCGCGTGGGAGAGGGCCAGGGCGAGCGTCGTCTTGCCGACCCCGGGGATGTCCTCGAGCAACAGGTGCCCTTCGGCGAGCAGGGCGATGAGCGAGAGGCGCACCGCCTCCTCTTTCCCATGAAGATATCTGCGCGACAGCAGATGGAGGACGTGCAGGACTTCCCCCCTGCACGCCAGCCCGGTCCCGTCGTTCTCACTGCGGTCGGGAACGCCCCGTCCTTTCAATACACTCATTCAGACTCCTTTAAGCTGCCGCTTCGCGGCGTCATTTGATTTTCTCCCCTCCTGTTTTAGGAGGGGCTGGGGGTGGTAAGGTCCTTGCCAATCTCTACCACCCCCCAACCCCCTCCTGATCCAGGAGGGGGAGAGAATCTGTCATCTGTCTTCCGTCTTCTGTCTTCATCCTTTTGCCCCCCCCTCCTCCATCAGCACCAGCACATACCCGTCTGGGTCGTGCAGCCAGAGTTCGCGGCGGTTGTGCTCGTCGTCTTCCAGTTCGTAGAGGACGGGCCACTCGCGCCGGAAGAGGGAACGGCTGACGGGGCGCAGGTCGCCCACCGTGAATTCGATGGTCATCCCCGTCCCTCTCTGGTGGCGGTCGAGGTGCTGAAAGGCGGCTGGGTGCAGGGCCTCGAGGACCTCCTTCTCCCTGAAGAGGATCGTGGCGTCCCCCTCGCGCAGCAGGAGCACCGGCGGACGCCCCTGGGCGGGGACGAGGCGCTGCACCGCGAAATGCAGCACGTCGCGGTAGAAGCGCTCGGTGCGATCGAGATCGTCCACCGCCAGGGTGAGACTGAGGCTCATTCGAGGTTCCTTTCCGCCGGCGCGAGGGCGCGTTGACTACCGGAAGGCGCTGTGGTTTAATCGGACCTTCGACTTTCTCCGGACAGGTGCACCGTGCAGACCGCCTACCTCGCCCTCGGCTCCAATCTCGGCGACCGTCTCCATATCCTGCGCGGGGGGCGCAGCGCTCTCCACGACGCCGACGGAGTACGGGTCGAGGCGGCCTCGGCCATCTACGAAACCGAGCCCGTCGGGGGGCCGGCAGGGCAGGGGCCTTATCTCAACGCCGTTCTGCGGGTGGAGACGAGTCTGTCGCCCCGACAGCTCCTCGCCCTTTGCCAACAGGTGGAGGAGCGCTTCGGCCGGCAGCGCGATACGCGATGGGGGGCGCGCACCCTCGACGTCGATATCCTTGTCTACGGCGACGTCGTCGTGCAGGCGCCCGATCTCGTCCTCCCCCATCCCCGGCTGCACGAGCGCCCCTTCGTTCTTGTCCCTCTGCTCGATGTGGAGGCGGACCCGGCGCGTCTGGCGCAGGCAGTGGCGCCTGGCCCCCTTTCGGCAACCCTCTGCTGCACCGCAGGGGTCCGCCGCACTTCCTTCGAATGGTGAACCGATGACGCGACTTCTCCTGCTCATTCTCCTCTTCTTCCTGGCGTACACCGTCTTCACGGCAGTTGTGCGCCTGCTGTCGAAGAAATCCGACACGGTACGGCCGGAGAAGACTCTGAGGGGGGAGGACATGGTCAAGGATCCGAGCTGCGGCATCTTTCTCCCCCGCGGCGACGCCATCGAGAAGAGCATCGGGGGGAATCGCTACTACTTTTGTTCCGAAGAGTGCAAAAACAGATTTAACGGCGATGAAAACCAACAATGAAAAGCATACCACGACAGGGGACATTTTCGCCGCAATTTCCGGAAGGGTAAACGATCAGAACAGCCGCCTTGAGGCATTTGTCTGCGGAGCCCAGGAAAATGCGCCTTACGCGACGACGCGACGGCGCAACGAAAGGCACTTCAGAATCCCCACTGAATTCAAAGGTTTAACCTTCGGTTTTACGTCGCGTCGTTGCGGCGTTGCGTGAAACCGGTTTTGGATCCTTCCTAAAAAACTTTCGAACAGGAGTAACACCCATGAAATTCTTCATCGATACCGCCGAAGTTTCCGAAATCCGCAAGGCCCACGACCTCGGTCTCGTCGACGGCGTCACCACCAACCCATCCCTCATTGCCAAAAGCGGGCGCAGGTTCGAGGACGTTATCGCCGAGATCACCTCCATCGTCGACGGCCCCATCTCGGCCGAAGTCATCGCCCTCGACGCTGAGGGGATGGTTCGCGAAGGGCAGGAACTCGCCAAGATCAACCCGAAAAACATCGTCATCAAGGTCCCGATGACCGAGGAGGGGCTCAAGGCGGTCCACGTCTTCAATTCCGAAGGGATCAAGACCAACGTCACTCTCGTCTTCTCCCCTTTACAGGCTCTTCTGGCGGCCAAGGCCGGGGCGACCTACGTCTCCCCCTTCGTCGGACGCCTCGATGACGTCGGCCACGACGGCATGGAAGGGATCGACCAGATCCGAACCATTTTCGACAACTATGGCTACAACACCGAGATCATCGTCGCCTCCGTGCGCAACCCCGTGCATGTGCTGCGGGCGGCGCTCACCGGCGCCGACATCTGCACCCTGCCGTACTCGGTCATGACCCAACTCGCCAAACACCCGCTGACCGACGTCGGCATCGAGAAGTTTCTCGCCGACTGGAAAAAAGGGCAGAAATAACCCCTTCTCCCTCGCCTTGCGGCCGCTTCCCTCTGCTATACTTCGGCAGGGGAAAGCGGCCGTTTTTCTTTTGGAGGGTTCGATTCCCCGGGCGGCGAAACTGATTTAGCCATAGTGAAGTTTTTCTGTAGCGAAAATGAATTCGCTGGTATATATTTCTTGAAATGGCCTGACCAATTGTCGATTTTTCGCCTTATTGGCGGCTCTTCGCCTCTTCTTTAGGCTAAAGATTTCATTCCCCGATGGTAAGAGTGCAGATTATCGTCACTGTGTTCCCGGCGGGAATCTGGCATTTCCCTTGCTGACCGTATACGTCGTCGCGACTGCTCCCGAGACCGCGTCGGAGGAACTTCCGGCGCACGATTTCGTTTTTCCTTCCTAGAGCTGAGAGGACCCAATGAACATTCATGAGTACCAGGCGAAGGAGATTCTGCGCAAGTACGGCGTGGCCGTTCCCGACGGTCATGTCACCTACAACAGCGCCAGCGCCCGCGACTGGGCCAAGCGCCTCGGCGACGGCCCCTGGGTCCTCAAGGCCCAGATCCATGCCGGCGGCCGCGGCAAGGGGGGGGGCGTCAAGCTGGCCCACACCCCCGACGAGGTGAAGCGGATCGCCCGAGAGATGATCGGCATGACCCTCGTCACTCCGCAGACCGGCCCCGAGGGTAAAATCGTCAAGCGTATCCTGGTTGAGAAGGGATCCCGCATCGCCCGGGAACTCTACGTCAGCCTTCTGGTCGACCGCGGCACTTCCAAGGTGACGCTGATGGCCTCCACCGAAGGGGGAATGGACATCGAGGAGGTCGCCGAGAAGACCCCCGAGAAGATCCTCAAGGAGCCGATCGACCCGCTGATCGGCCTGGCCCCTTTCCAGTGCCGCAAGATCGCCTTCGCCCTCGGGCTCGAAGGCAAACAGGTGAACCAGGCGGTTCAGCTCCTGGGCGGTCTCTACAAAGCCTTCATCGAATCGGACTGCTCCCTGCTCGAGGTCAATCCCCTGGTCGTCACCGCCGAGGGGGATCTCATCGCCCTTGATGCCAAGCTCAATTTCGACGATAACGCCCTGTTCCGCCATCGCCTCATCCGCGACATGCGCGACTACGATGAGGAAGACCCCTTCGAGATCGAGGCGACCCAGTACGACCTCTCCTACATCGCTCTTGACGGCAACATCGGCTGCCTTGTCAATGGGGCGGGCCTCGCCATGGCGACGATGGACATCATCAAGCATTACGGCGGCGAGCCGGCCAACTTTCTCGACGTCGGGGGCGGAGCAACCATCGAGCGCGTCACCGAGGCTTTCAAGCTCATCCTCTCCGACGAGAAGGTGAAAGGAATCCTGGTCAACATCTTCGGCGGGATCATGCGCTGCGACTTCATCGCCACCGGGATCATCGAGGCGGCCAAACAGGTCGGGATCACAGTGCCGCTTGTGGTGCGCCTCGAGGGGACCAACGTCGAGAAGGGTAAGCGGCTGCTCGCCGAGAGCGGTCTCAACATCGTGACCGCCGACGGAATGGCCGACGCCGCGGAGAAGATCGTCAAGGCGGTCAAGGGATAATCAATCAGGCGCGAGGCCAAAGGCCCCAGGCCCGAGGTATCGCATTCAACCTTTTGCCTTTGGCTTTTTACCTGATTTTCGAGGGAGCTATCCATGAGCATACTGGTCGACAAGAATACAAAAGTCATCACCCAGGGGATCACCGGCGCCACCGGTCTCTTTCATGCCAAGGCGGCCCGGGAGTACGGCACCCAGATGGTCGGCGGGGTCACGCCGGGCAAGGGCGGAACGCAGATCGAGGACTTTCCGGTCTTCAACACCGTCTCGGAGGCGGTGCGCGAGACGGGGGCCAACGCCTCGGTGATCTACGTGCCCCCCACCCAATGCGCCGACGCCATCATGGAGGCGATCGATGCGGAGCTCGACCTCATCTGCTGCATCACCGAAGGGGTGCCGGTTCTCGACATGGTCAAGGTGAAGCACTACCTGCAGGGGAAAAAGACGCGCCTGGTCGGCCCCAACTGCCCCGGCGTCATCACCCCCGGCCAGTGCAAGATCGGCATCATGCCAGGCTACATCCACAAGCCCGGCCCCGTCGGCATCGTCTCGCGCTCCGGCACCCTCACCTACGAGGCGGTCTGGCAGCTCACCACTCAGGGGATCGGTCAGTCGACCTGCGTCGGGATCGGCGGCGACCCGGTCAACGGCACCAACTTCGTCGACGTGCTCGCCATGTTTCAGGACGATCCCGCCACCGAGGCGGTGATCATGATCGGCGAGATCGGCGGCAACGCCGAGGAGGAGGCCGCCCGCTTCGTCTGCGAGAAGATGACCAAGCCCGTCGCCGCCTTCATCGCCGGCGCAACCGCTCCCCCCGGAAAGCGCATGGGACACGCCGGCGCCATTATCTCCGGCGGCAAGGGAACGGCTGCGGAAAAGATCGCCGTCCTCGAGTCCTGCAAGATCAGCGTCGCCGCCACTCCGGCCGAAATGGCGCAGGCGCTGCTCAAGGTTTACAAGCCTTAGCTTTTGTCTAAAATCCAAGGAAGAAAAAGCAATCCGAGGTCCCCAGGGCCAGGGTCCCATTTTTGACGTGGGGCCTGGCCTTGGGGACTTTTTTTGATCTTCAAACGCTGAACCAGGACCTTGAGAGCAGATTGACCTGTTCCCGAAAATAATCAATCAAGCTATAATCGGAGATCGCACAGCACATCAAGAATCCATTAGTGCTTTTTGATTCAAGGGAGAGCGGAGCTTCGGAGGTTCAATGGCTGGAAGGAATTTTAATCTCGGGGAAGTGTTCAAGGGGCCGATAGCTGCCATTATCAATGGCAGCCACAATGGAATCATGATTCTGGACCTAAATGGAATCGTAGTTTTTTACAATACCGCTGCTTCGCGGATCTTCAATGAAGACCCGACAAAAGTCGTCGGCCAGCATTTTTCGATCCTGCGCCCGGAGGCCTGGCCTGATCTGCAGGAAGTTCTCGAAACTGGGAAATCCCAGATTGGGAGAAAAATTTCACTCGCTCAGGTCTCCATCATCGTCAATAGGAGCCCTATTCTTTTTGAAGGGGACATTATCGGCGCCATTTCGGTTTTTCAGGATATTTCTGAATACGAATCAATAATGTCCAAGCTTCAAGGCTACCAGGCACTCCATCGTGAATTGGAGGCCATATTCGAATCTTCCCAAGATGGCCTTTACATTGCCGACGGCGAGGCCAATACGATCCGAGTCAACAGTGCTTACGAGCGAATTACTGGATTGTCCAGAGAAAATCTAGTGGGTAGGAACATGAATGACTTGGTGGAAGAAGGAGTATTTGATTATTCAGTTACTCTCCAGGTTCTTAAAGAGCGGGGACAAGCGTCAATGCTTCAGCATGTCAGGGGTGGCAAGCAGGTCATGGTTACCGGTACTCCGACTTACAATGAAAATGGATTGATCGACCTGATCGTGACCAATGTACGGGATATTACAGAGCTCAATCACTTGCGAGCCGAACTGGAGGAGAGTCGACTTTTGAATAGTCGGTTTTACCAGTCGATCAGGGAGCAGGAAGAGATGGAGCAGATGCTCAAGGACATGGTCGTAAAGAGCCATGCCATGCTCCAGGTGGTTCACCGGGCAGTCAAGGTCGCAGGGTCGGATGTTTCTGTCCTGCTCAGCGGCGAGTCAGGTACCGGTAAAAGCATGCTGGCACGTGCCATTCATCAGATGGGTGTTCGCAAGGATCGCCCTTTCGTCAAAATAAACTGCGGAACGATTCCTGAATCCCTGATTGAAAGTGAACTCTTTGGGTACGAAAAGGGGGCTTTTACCGGCGCGCGCAGCGACGGCAAAGCCGGGATGATCGAGGCCGCACATGGCGGCACTTTGTTCCTCGATGAGATCGGCGAGTTGAAGCTGGACCTGCAGGTTAAACTGCTCGAGGTAATAGAGGAAAAGACATTTACCAGGGTGGGCGGTACCAGAAGCGTACCGGTCGATGTTCGGATTATCGCCGCAACCAACCGGGACCTGCGAGAGATGATGAGGCGCCACCAATTCCGAGAGGACCTGTTCTATCGGCTCAGTGTCGTGCCGATCGACATACCTCCACTACGTGATCATCGGGAGGATATCCCGGCCCTTATCCATAAGTTTCTCGAAGCGTACAATCGTAAGCACCATACCTCCAAACGCTTTTCGCCTTCTGTGCTGAACCGGCTGCAGGAATATTCCTATCCCGGGAATGTTCGGCAACTATTCAATATCCTGGAGCAGATGGTTGTCATGTCATGGCATGAAACCGTTGATCTGGACGATTTGCCCTTGGAAATCCGAAGTGATTCACCAACCGACCCTTGTGCATCGATCAACTCACAAGTCCTCAAGGATGCCTTGGAAGCCTTGGAGAAAAAGCTGATCGAGGAGGCGCTCGCCTGCCAGCCAACCGAGGCTCTGGCAGCCCGGTCTCTCGGTATCCATCCGACAACCTTGTGGCGAAAGGCGAGCAAATACGGCATCAAGTAGACTGCATTGATGCAATCAATAGTGCAATCATGCAATTAGCCAGATAGAGCTTTGAAATTTTAAAAGAATACCTCAAAAACACCCTCCTCAGTCGGCACCTCCTATTGCAGCTCTGCAATCCTCGTCCCGGGTTCCAAAAATAATCAAAAGTTGTTATTCCCATATTTTCAGGGTGTTATGAATTGCAGGCACCTTGGTATACACATTGCTAAAACAATGATTTATAGATGGCTTCTTCGGCCATCGGACCAACAAAGTTCGCAATCTGGACAACGGGCTCCCGGCCCCAACCCGACGGAGGGCAACATGGCAGGAAGAAAAAACGTTAGGAACTATTCCCCTGTTCAACTGGCAACAGCTTCAATCGTTTGTCTGCTTACAGCTGCGCTCTGTCTCGGGCACCCTCCCTCCGTTCGTGCTGACGAGGGCACCTACAAGCTCGGCTTGGTAACTTTTCTTTCCGGAGCAGCCGCCGGCCCGTTCGGCGTCCCAGCACGTAACGCCGCGGAGCTCATTATCGAAGCGATCAATGCCGGCACCTTGCCGTCCCCTTACGATAGCAAGGGATTGGCTGGTATGACTATCGAGTCGACGATCATCGATGAGGCCGGGGGTGGAACCAAGCAGGTCGGCGAGTTCCGCAATCTTGTTCAGCGCCGAAATGTCGATGCTGTTATCGGGTACATCTCCAGTGGAGACTGCCTGGCCATTGCTCCGGTTGCTGAAGAGTTGAGAGCACTCACAATCTTCTTCGATTGCGGTACACCGAGAATCTTTGAAGACAACGACTACAAATACGTGTTCCGTACCGGGCCTACATCCACCATGGACAATGTTGCCGCTGCTCGCTACATCCTCGAATTAAAGCCGAATCTCAAGTCGGTTTCGGGGATGAACCAGAACTACGCCTGGGGATTCGATTCCTGGAATGACTTCAAATGGGCTATGGGAGTGCTTAAGCCCGATGTTGACATCAAAACCGAGCAGTTCCCAAAGCTTGGAGCTGGGCAGTACGGATCCGAGATTTCCGCGGTCATGGTCAGCCGGGCTGAAGTTATTCATTCCAGCTTCTGGGGTGGTGATATGGAGGGATTGGTGCTTCAGGGTGCGGCCCGTGGTCTGTTCGATAACTCACAAGGAATTTTTACCTGCGGTGAAACGGCCATGTTCCGCCTCTCGGACCAGATTCCAGAAGGCACCATCATCGGCGGCCGCGGACCCTTCGGTGTTTTCGCTCCCGCCAGCCCGCTTAACGACTGGTTCCGCAAGAGCTACATGGACAGATTCGGTACGCCACCTACCTATCCTTCTTACAAAATGGCACAAGCCATCCTCGGACTGAAGGCGGCCGTCGATAAAGCCGCTGCTGCAAAAAATGGCAAACCAAATAAAGAGGAAATTGCTGCCGCTCTTAAAGGGCTCGAATTCCAGGCCCCCAGCGGCGTTGTCCGCATGAGTCTTGGGAAGGGCCACCAGGCCGTGCAGGAAATGGTTTACGGCCAGTTTACTAAGAAAAATGGAAAGCCTGAAATCTACAATGTCAGACGCTACCCAGCCGAATGCGTTAATCCTCCCGACGGCGTCAAGAGTGAAGACTGGATAAAAAACTCCCTGAAGCAGACCTCCTGTAACTAAGTTTCCATCTCCGGAGGCGGGAACATCCCGCCTCCGGCCACCACCCCATTCACACGAGAATGACAAATGGAAACATTACTGGCCATCCTGATCGACGGTCTGGTTTACGCCTCCTGGCTGTTCATTGTTGCCGCTGGCCTGACCCTTGTGTATGGGGTCATGAAAATTCTCAACATGGCCCACGGCAGCCTTTATGCGATCGGCGCCTACTCTGCCGCATCTCTGGTTGGATGGTACTTCGGCAGTGGCCATCCTCCCTGGGGGAGTTTTGCTCTGTTTATTGGCGGGGCTGTAATCGCCGGAATGGTGACCGGTCTGATCATCGAGCGAGGCGTCCTGCGTCGGATGTATGGGCGTGACGAAGTTGTGATGATACTGGTGACCTACGGGGTTCTGCTGATCCTGGAAGATGTTACTAAGCTGCTCTGGGGGGTGGATGCGTATTTCGCTTATCAGCCTTACGGTATGATCGGTCGTGTTCGATTCAGCGATCTTACCTTTGCCGGCTATGACCTGACGTTGATCGCAGTAGCAGGTCTGGTTGGATTTGCGCTCTGGTATGCACTCAATCGCACCAGGCAGGGAAAATTGCTTCGAGCGGTCATCCACGACCGGGAAATCTCTCTGGCGATGGGGATCAATGTCACCAGGATCTTTATTGTCACCTTCATTATCGGCAGCGCTTTGGGCGCACTGGCCGGCGGGCTGACCGCGCCCGCCCTTTCGGTTGCCCCTGGAATCGGCATCGAAATCATCATTCTCGCCTTCGCTGTAGTGGTCATCGGCGGGCTTGGAAGTGTAGGGGGCGCGGCCATCGGCGCGCTTCTGGTCGGGATCTGCCGAGCTTTGGCGGTTCACACCTATCCCCAGTTTGAACTGTTCATCATCTATGGCGTCATGGCGGCGGTACTGGCAGTCCGTCCTCAGGGCCTGTTCGTTATTGCCAGGGCGAGGAAAATATGACGATGGGATCAGATAGAACCCCGATTTTTTTATGCGCCGCGCTTCTTCTCCTGCTGGTTGTTGGCCTGTTTATCCCCAATTGGCTCGTCTTTCTATTTACCATTTCAATGGCCAAGGGTTTGGTGGTGCTCGGGCTTATTTTGCTGATGCGCACGGGACTGGTTTCCTTCGGCCAGGGCCTCTATTACTGTCTGGGCGGCTACATCGTGGGCATCTCAGGACAACACTGGGGCATCACGGATGTCGCCCTGGTTTTTCTCCTCGTGGTACTGGCTGCAACTCTCCTCAGCTCCATTCTCGGTCTGCTGCTATGTCGATATCGGGAAATCTTCTTCGCTATGTTGACCATGGCCTTCTCCATGATCCTTTACGGAATCCTGGTCAAAAGCGAGAAGTTGGGGAGCACCGACGGTTTCATCATTGCGCAGGCCACTCTTTTTGGCTGGCAACCGGAGGTTGAGGCCAGCGGTACTTGGATATTCGCCTTGGCGGTTATCATTACTCTGGTGGCCCTTCTTGTCATGCACCTCTATTTCCGCTCGCCCATGGGGTTTGGCGGCGAAGCCATCCGTGAGAACGAAATCCGTGTCGAATATCTGGGCGTTTCGCCTAGACGTCTGATCTATATCAAGTACGTCGTGGCGGCCGTACTTGCTGCATTCGGAGGCGCCATTACCGCAGTTGCCGCCGGGCATGTCGATCCGGAAATGGCCTTCTGGGCCACCTCTGGGGAATTTGTTTTTATCGCCCTGCTTGGCGGCACCCTTCACGTCGCCGCGCCTTTGGTCGGGGCCTTCCTGATTGAAATTATCCGCACCATTGCTTTAGATCTGGCTCCATACACCTGGCAGATGATCCTTGGCGGTTCGCTACTGCTGATCATTTTCTTTTTGCCGAAGGGCCTCTGGTCCCTGTTGCCGAAACGTCGTGAGGAGGAGGGTCTATAAATGTCGATCATTCTCGAAACCCGAGACCTTGCCAAGAGCTTTGGTGCAGTAACGGCGGCAGCGAATATCAATGTCACCATCCACGAAGGCGAAATCGTCGGGGTCATTGGCTCGAATGGAGCCGGGAAAACTACCTTCATCAATATGGTCACGGGGTATCTCAAGCCGAGCCAGGGGAGCATTCTGTTCCGGGGAAAGGAAATGGTGGGTCTGTCGCCTCGGCAGGTCACCCGTGAAGGCATCTGTCGCTCTTTTCAGGTGGCGCAACTCTTTCCTGAACTCAGCGTACTGGAGAACATGCTCATTGCCTGCAGCATGCTGGGCGGTAACCTCTTCAACCCCTTTTCCCCCCTGAAAACAAAAGCCAATCTGCAGGCGGCACAGGCTGCTCTCGATGACTACCTTATTGGTGAATATGCCCATGCCCCGGTATCGACTCTTCCTCAGGGGGTGCGCAAATTGTTGGATATCGCCATGGCAATGGTCGGTCGCCCTTCCCTCCTTCTGTTGGATGAGCCGACCAGCGGAGTGGCCATCGAAGAAAAATTCGGACTGATGGATACCGTCATCAAAGCGGTAATCAACTCCGGCGCAGCCAGCCTGTTCGTCGAGCATGACATGGAGATCGTCAGTCGTTATGCCACGCGGGTCATCGCCTTTTACGACGGGCATATCATTGCCGACGCCCATACAACGGAAGCTCTTAACCATCCTCAGGTTCGGGAGTACATCATCGGTTCCGAACTTCATCGGGAGCAAGCGGAAGGTGTGCGCTATGCTGCGAATTAAAAATCTTCACGTCAATATTCAGAAAACGTCCATTCTTCGCGACATCACATTACATCTTCCCGATGGAAAGATAGCAGGTCTCATCGGCCGTAACGGCGCCGGCAAAACAACGCTGTTGCGGACCGTCATGGGATTGATGCAGCCGGTATCAGGGACGATTCACTGCCTGGATCAGAACATGGTCTCAGTTCCAGCTCATGCACGCGTCCGGCAACACTTCGGATATATGCCCGAAGACAGGCGATTGATCCCGGAGTTGACGGTGGAGGAGAACATCATGATCCCGGCTTGGTCGAGCAAAATACCAGACAGCAGGGCTCGGCTGGCCTGGATTTACGAACTGATGCCGGAAGTGGGAGCCTTTCGTTCTCGACGGGCGCTGCAGTTGAGCGGCGGACAGCAAAAGCTTGTCGCCCTCGCCCGGGCGTTGATGTGCGGAACGCGTCTGCTTCTCCTTGACGAACCATTCGAGGGGATTGCGCCTGCCCTCTCTCGGCGTTTGGTCGAGGTCCTCGGCACACTCAAGGCTGAAGGGATGTCGGTCCTGCTTTCCGAGTCGGACTACACCCACTCCGTTGGGCTCGTAGACAAGGTGTTCGTCATTGAACGGGGCCATGTCACTGAAAAGTCTTTTCTATGATCCGTACTGCCTGACAGCAGGAGCTTGTTTGTGGGTGAGGAGAACACATAATGAATAATTTCGTATTTCAGACAGCTCGTTGCATTATCAATGAGACTGGGGCCACCTCCCGACTTGGAGAGATTGCCGCTAGTCTCGGGATGAGCAAGGTGCTGTTAGTGAGTGATCAAGGTATTGCCAAGGCTGGGTTGTTGGATAAGGCAATGCAGGGGCTTCACTCAGGCGGCGTGGAAGTCGCCGTTTTCATCGATGTATTGGCCGATCCTCCAGAGAAAAATATTCTGGATGCGATGGAGTTGGCGCATGAATTCGGTGCTGATGGCGTGATCGGTTTCGGCGGCGGCAGCTCGATGGACGTGGCCAAACTGGTTTCCTTCCTGAGTTGTTCGAAACAGGCTCTGCCGGAAATTTACGGCGTCGGTATGGCCAAGGGGGAGCGCCTGCCTCTAATTCTGGTAACCACCACGGCCGGGACAGGCTCAGAAGTCACACCGATCGCCATCGTCACGACCGGAGAACATGAAAAAAAAGGGGTGGTCGCCCCCCAGTTGCTGCCTGATATCGCCCTTCTCGATGCCAACCTGACCACGGGACTGCCTCCAAGGGTTACGGCCATGACAGGGATAGATGCGATGGTGCATGCTATCGAAGCCTATACAACAAAATTGAAGAAGAACCCCATTTCCGACGTGCTTGCGCGGGCGGGCTTGAAAATGCTCTTCGAAAACATTCGCGCAGCCGTGAAAAACGGCGCCGATCTCGAAGCGCGCTCCCAAATGCTGTTGGGAGCCATGCTGGCCGGCCAGGCTTTTGCCAATGCGCCGGTGGGGGCGGTCCATGCTCTGGCTTATCCGATCGGAGGGCAATACCATGTGCCGCACGGGCTGAGCAATGCACTGCTTCTGCCTCATGTCATGCGGTTCAACCTTCCGGCTGCCAGTCGCGAATATGCCGAATTGGCGCGAGAGCTGTTCAGGGAGGCCGACTTTCTCAGTGATTTGGAGGCCGGAGAGATGCTCATTGCTGCATTGGAAGAACTGATGATCGATATCCACCTGGAAACGCATTTACAGCAGGTGGGCATCGACCAACAGGCACTTCCGGGTCTCGCCGAGGCGGCCATGCTGCAAACTCGTCTCCTGGTAAACAACCCAAGAGATCTCCGGTACGAGGATGCTTTGCAGATTTATCGGGGTGCACTTTAGCGGTCTCGGGGGGGGCCGGAAAAGGGACAGGGACTTGAATTCCTCATATTCAGATGGCATCAGCATCCGGGTCAAGCTGGCCGGAATCTTCCGCATCGACCGGTTCAGGGAAAACTTGATTCTCTATCCCACAAACGTAACCGTTCGGGAGTTGGTTGCGGACCTGCAACTGCCCGAGCACCTGCTGGGCATCGTCGTCGTCAATGATGTGCATGTTGGAACGGATTTTGTCCTGGGGGATGGCGATACTCTGGCGCTATTCCCCCTTCTGGATGGCGGCTAGTGTCCCGTGCGGTTAGTCGCGTCAAATAGTTCTGAGGTATTTTTGGTGCTGTCAAGGCGTCGCCAACGCAGGCCTAGCCATGCGCTAAGTCAAGTTGGCGCAACGCAAACAGCGCCGAAAAGACCAGACCTAGAGGACACGATTAGCCGCACGGGGCACTAGATCCGACTGGCGCACCTGCAAGGAGATGAAAGCATGAAGATTCTGACCACCGATCCTGTAGGGGAGCCCTCGAAGATTTTCTACCGGCGTTGCACCGTCGATCTGAGCAGTGGAAAAATCACCATGGAGGAAGTCCCCTGCCGCAACCTGGAAGAGGTTCTCGGCGGTTTCGGTCGCTCTTTTCAGCAATTGGCCAAGCGATGGATCACCACCGCCTATTGCGACGAGAACCCGCTGATTGTCAATACCGGCCTACTCACCGGCAGCAATGCCATGACTGGCATGCGCACCTATTTCTCCGGTTACAGCCCGCTCAAAGCCTCCAGCAAGGGGCTTCCGGCAGCCATGTGGTCAGCCGGAAGCGGCAAATTCGGCGCCAAATTCAAGTGGACCGGACTCGACGAATTGGTCTTTGAAAACCGCTCGAAAGGACCTGTTTATGCCCTCATCCGCGATGGCGAGCAAGGCCCGCACGTCGAACTGCGCACGGCCGGGCATCTGCTCGGCCTCACTACTCACGAAAAAATAATGGCCCTGCAGAAACAGTACGAGAACGCCCACTTCGCCGTCATCGGCCCGGCCGGCGAGAACTGGGAAAATGTCTACATGGGTGCAGTGGCCCTCTCCACCGAAAACCAACTGCGCTCCGGCGACGACAAGTGCCGCTTCGCCGGCCGCGGCGGGATGGGGAGCCTGATGGGCTACAAGAACGTTGTCGCCCTGGTGGCACAGAGCCGCGACAGACTGCCCCCTTTCACCGATGCGGTGAAGAAGGTCAATATCAACGTCGTCAGGGGGGGCGGCTCTGCCCGCCTGCAGCCGATCAGCCGCGGAGGCGGAGGGGGCACCTGGGCCGCCTACGATGTAATGCAGGGGTTCCATGCGGTTCCGATCAACAATTTTCGCCCGCAGGGCAACGATCTGCCCGATCGACTGTTCCGAGAAAATGTGGAGAAACAGTACCACATCAAGTCTGAGGCCTGTTTTCGCTGCGGCATCACCTGTCACAACAACATCTACGAGAAGAATTCCGACGGCAGTGCCGGAAAATACCTGGCAAAATTCGACTACGAGCCACTCAATCTGCTCAGCACCAATCTCGGCATCCACGATGCCGGCCAAGCTGCCAGCCTGATTCACCTGGGTGACAACTTCGGAATGGACGCCATTTCCCTGGGTGTGACGATCTCCTATGCTCTTGCCTTCAACGAGCGCCACCCGGAGCAGCCGATCCTCAACGGCGCCACCTTCGGCGACTACGAAAAAATCCGTGAACTGATCGTCCAGACCGGCGAAGGCCGGTTGCCGGCGATCGGCCGAGGATCCAGGCGCCTTTCGGAGAGCACCGGTGAGACCGCCTATGCCTACCATGTGAAGGGATTGGAGCTTGCGGCTTATCTGCCGGAAACCAACCCTGGGTACGCTTGGGCCATCGCCGGCGGCCACATGTCAATGGGAACTTATGGGACTCTGATCCGGGAAGGGAAGTCAGACGTCGAGTCCTGGGTCAAGGCGATTACCCAGGAGAAGCTGAACATTGTCGGTTTCGATATGATCGGCCTGTGCAAGTTTTTCGACATCACAAAGGGGATCGGCACCCAGATGGTAGTGGACTGCCTGAAGGCCGACTTGGGCTTGGAGGTCACCGCCGAAGCTCTGGCTGCCGCCGTACGCAGGGCTTTTCTGCGCGGTCTCGCCCTGGAACTCCGGCAAGGCTATACCAAGGCAGAATATACCCTGCCTGCCGAAGTGTTCGAATCTCCGAATCCGCACATAAAGCTGCCCCGCATTGCCACGCCTGAATTCTTCGGGGAACTCTCCAAACGAGTTTGGGAGGCCTTCGCGCCGGAGTTGGAAGAATTTCTGAAATAGTCCCTCGTGAGTGTTGGCGAAGGGAGTCTCCTGCAATTCTGCGAATGCGAGATTTTTTGCAGCAGGCTCAGGAGAATTTGGCTATGATTTAATTTCTCTAGGAGGAAACGATGCCGTTCGTGAATATCAAGATAACCCGAGAGGGTGCGACATCCGAGCAGAAGGCCGAACTGATCAAAGGTGTAACTCAATTGCTTGTCGACATCCTTGGGAAAAATCCAGCAACAACAGTTGTTGTCATCGATGAGGTTGAAACGGACAACTGGGGGGTAGGTGGTGAGACAATCACCGTGAGGCGTTCAAGGGGGAGGTAAGCTACAAGCCGCGGGTGGAGCGGCGTTCAGATTACACATAAAAGAGGTGCCATGGACAAGCGATCTGAACGCGGCGACTACAGAGTGTTTTATCCGGTCGCTACTCGATGGATGGACAACGATATGTATGGCCACGTCAACAACGTTGTCTATTACTCGTATTTCGATACCACAGTCAATCGCTACCTGATTGAAAAAGGAGGTCTGGACATTCAAAACGGAAAGGTCGTCGGATTTGTGGTCAATTCGGGATGCAATTACCTGTCCCCGGTGGGATACCCCGATCAGTTGGAGGCAGGGCTCAGGGTCGATCGACTCGGCAACAGTTCGGTGCAGTACGGCATTGGCATATTCAAGCAAGGAGAGCAGACTGCGTCGGCACATGGGCACTTCGTGCATGTGTTCGTAGATCGGGGTGCAAACAAATCCGTTCCGATCCCATCAACCATCAGGAAAGCGTTGGAAGAAATCCTGATCTGATCACCACCGCGTGCCGCGAACCTTGCAATGCCCACCCCGGAGGGTTGGCTAGGCGCGTTGAAGGTTACAAACTAATCAATTGTTCCCTGGACTGTAGCGGGGCCGGAATCTCGATTTTCGGACAACATCGACGGCACGGCACATTGAAATAGACCTCCACTGGGCCAGATAGCAAGGCGACCTCACCCGCCACTGCTGGCACCCCTTTCTTTCACGGCAAACGATTTGCTCCAACTTTGAAAGTACCACCCTGAGAGCAGTATTATTTTTCTGAAAAATCAAAAGTCGACTATTTGTAAACCTTGTCGATTTCTGGCTCTCACTCCGATCCTCATGGGCTCAAGCGGGCTCATCAAGCGCGGTCAGATTTTCAAGTGGCCCAGACTACCTCGGTTTGAAACCGTTGTAGATGTGAAAAATTCCTCTGTCCACTGGCCTGGGACTGGGTGGACCACTTCAAATCGAGTAGGATTGATCTGACAGCCCCCGAAAATCACCTCCTTGCACTCCAGACAGGCGCCCTATGAAACGTCCGTCAATCACCAGGGAATCGGGCCGCCATTTTCTGACCGACCGCATCAGGCGGGAGATCGACTGGCGCGCCACAGCCCAGGCGCGCGGTTTGGCGCCGCCTCCTGTCCAGAAGCCTGCACCGGAAGGGGCGACGCTCATCTCCCTCCCTCCCCCGGAGTCATGGCGGATCCCCCCTTGCGATCTCACCTCCGCCCTGGGCCGCCGCGAAAGCCGCCGCCGTTTCCGTGCCGCATCGCTCTCGCTCGAAGAGCTCTCCTTCCTCCTTTGGTCGGTGCAGGGGGTGCGGGCTCGGCTGCATGAGGCGGCCGTGCTGCGCACCGTTCCCTCGGCCGGGTGCCGTCACCCTTTTGAGACGTATCTGGCCGTGCTCGACGTCAATGGACTCTCACCCGCGCTCTATCGCTACCTCCCCCTCGACCACGCTCTCGTCCTGGAGAGGGAAGTTCCCGAGCTGCCATCGCGGCTCGCCGCCGCCACCCTCGGCCAGCGCTTTGCCGCACAGGGGGCCGTCACCTTCATCTGGACGGCGCTTCCTGCCCGCACCGAATGGCGCTACGCGGAGGCATCCTACAAGGTGATCGCCCTGGACGCCGGTCATCTTTGCCAGAATCTCTACCTGGCCTGCGAGGCGATCGGCGCCGGCGCCTGCGCCATCGCCGCCTACGATCAGGATCTCACGGACGGTCTTCTGGGTGTGGACGGGACGGAGGAGTTCGCCATCTATCTCGCCCCCGTGGGAAAGGTGTGAATACGCCAAGGAAAGGAGGAGTCATGTCCAATGATGCGATAGTCTCCCGGCGCTCTGTGCTGGCGGCCGGTTTTGTGGGTGCTGCGACTCTGCTGTGCGCCGGGGCGCGTCCGGCCGTTGCGTCGTGTCCGGACCCCACCCCCAGGCAGGTGGCCGGCCCGTTTTATCCGACGCGTCGGCGCAGCGACGAGGATTTCGATCTGACGCGGGTCGAGGGGAGAGCGGAGCGGGCGGCGGGAGAGGTGATCCTTGTGCGTGGTCAGGTGATGGATGAAGAGTGTCGCCCCATCGAGGATGCCATGGTGGAAATCTGGCAGGCCAATGCCATGGGGCGCTACGAACATGAGCGCGATGCCAACAATCCGCGTCCCTTGGACCCCAACTTTCAGGGGTGGGGAAGGGTGCTCAGCGATCCGCAAGGTTTCTATGGGTTCAAAACGATCAAGCCCGGTCCCTACCCGGCAGATGCGCAAGGGTGGATCAGGCCGCCGCACATCCATTTCCGCGTCGCCCGGCGAGGCTATCACGAGCTGATTACTCAGATGTACTTCGCCGGAGAGGCTCTCAACGATGCCGATTACATCCGCCGATCCCTTAGCCCGGCCGAGCGGGAGCGGGTTACGGTTTCCTTCGGCGTCGGACCGTCCGATGCCGATCTCTCCGCACTCTTCGGACAGTTCGATATCGTTCTGCGCAAGGTGTCCTAGACAGTGTCCCGTTCGGTGCGGGATTTTGTCTGCTACAGCTTCCTTTTGACGTAGGTCGGCCTGAAGTCGCGATCCAGAGCATTGATCAGCGCCATCAGGATCTTGTCTCGCTGTTCCGCCGGGGTGCTCAGAACCGCCCTGGTCGGCCCATTATCGCTGAGGGTGATTCCGCCCACCGGCCAGTTCCCCCAGGAGGAGTTGGTCCAGTCGGTCGCACCGCTGGCGGCATCCCACAATCGGGCGCTCATCTTCGCGTCGATCTTGGCCTGGGCGGAAATGGAGGTCAGTGTGGGCGATACCTTGATGTCGGGCCGCACCTCCGAAAAGGAGACCGTACCGCTCAATACCGCATCAACGCCATACTCGCGGCCGATGGCTCGAATCGCCTGAAAATCGAGTTCGCTGTGTCCGACGGCGCGCAAGACCTGGTCCAGGGGACCCAGTTCCAGCAGCCGAACCCCTCTTTGTGCCGACTGCAAGCGACTCATGAACTTCTGCGTGCTGTCCGGTCCCAACTCGGCAGGAGTCCCGACGAACTCCACCACACCGATGACGGGGTAGACCTTCAGGTCGACTCTTGGGGGGACGGTTTCGGTGACGGTCTTTCCGCAGCCCGAAAAGAGCAGCGCGGCCAACCCTGTGATGAAAAGGTGCAACAACACTGTGGCAGGATGCGCGCCGATTGAATGGGAATGCTTTTCCATCTTCTGCTCCTGATGAGATTTCAGTGGGATGACAATACCGCTGCGCGCTGAAGTATGCAAAATGGCGGCCAAAGAGGGTGTGGGAGGGAGCGTTCGATTGCAGCAGGGCGCCTCGCTCGGGGAATCTTCCATGGTATTCTTATGTTTCTACAATGTAGCCGTCATATAGAAAGGAGCCCGCAAATGGCCGAGGAGAGAGTCTTTCGCGTTCTGCACACGATGATCAGGGTGCTCGATCTGGAGCGCAGCCTCGATTTCTACACCCGTATCCTGGGGATGAAGCTGCTTCGCAAAAACGACTATCCCGCCGGTGAGTTCACGCTGGCGTTCGTCGGCTACGGCGATGAAAAATCCCAGGCGGTGATCGAGCTGACCCATAACTGGAGTCGCACAGAGCCGTATGCGATCGGCGACGGTTTCGGCCATATCGCTATTGGCGCGAGCGACATTTACTCCTTGTGTGATGAACTGAAGAAGGCCGGCGGGAAGGTGGTGCGCGAGCCCGGTCCGATGAAGCACGGGACGACCCAGATCGCTTTCGTCGAAGACCCGGACGGCTACAAGATCGAGCTGATCCAGGTGGGTTGAGCCGCTCTTCGCCTTTGCCCTCGGGACTTCCAGGAGGCTCGGATGAAATCGTATCGGAAGGAACTCTGGTTCCACGTCCCCGCGCGCCGGGGCTTTCTCAACATCACCCCGCAGATTCTTGATTGTCTCGTCGATAGCGGCATTCGCGAGGGGCTGCTGCTATGCAACGCCATGCACATCACCGCTTCTGTCTTCATCAACGATGACGAGGGGGGGCTGCACCAGGATTTCGAAAGATGGCTCGAGCAACTGGCGCCGCACGAGCCGATCAGTCGCTATCTGCACAACCGCACCGGCGAGGACAACGGCGACGCCCACCTGAAGCGTTCGATCATGGGACGTGAAGTGGTGGTGGCGGTGACCGAAGGCAAACTCGACTTCGGACCCTGGGAGCAGATCTTCTACGGCGAATTCGACGGCCGGCGCCGCAAGAGGGTGCTTGTCAAGATCATCGGGGAGTGAAGCGACAAAAATACCCCGCCGCCGTCTCCTTGAGTCCATCATCCCGCACGAAGATATCGATATCGGTCTCGTGCACCATCCCCATCAGGTGCGCGTATTCCGATTCGATCAGCTCGAAATGCTGGCGGGTCGAGTTTTGCGCGGACAGCCCGGTGCTATACAATAGAATCTCACCTCTCTTGAACCACGCCTCAATGCATGTGGCAAAAGATGCTCTGCCCAAGGAGTCGCCA